>CAZDBX010000156.1:0-7205 GCA_964503805.1 uncultured Lentimicrobium sp.
TGCGCCTTGCTGCCTATACTTACGTTGTAGCCGCACTGGCCTCGCTGGCTACCCTGCTCTACTATATTATGATCTACATGGGACGCCGGGACTAATTTCCCGGGTTCAATTTCCTGAAAAGGAATATATTGGCATGGCCGGCATCGAAACAGTGCCGGCTTTTTTTTCTGCGCCTTCTATAAGGTGCAGAGTTTTTGTATGGTTTTCAGATTCCTGGTTGTGGCCTTAAATCCTGTTTTCTTTTCCCAGAAGGTATTGTTGAGCCTGGTTTTTCCGTAGCCTGAGGGGCAATACAAATAAACGGCATCCTCAACAATGTGGAAGCGGTCCGGGTGAAAATCCTCCGCATTTAACCGGTTAAGGGTGGCAGGTTCCGGCATGCCGGCAAGCAGGGTGATGTGGAGGTGTTTCTGATCAAACCCGTCAGAAGCCTGAAAAGGAAGCTGATCAGCAATGTGCTGAAGTCGTTCTCGGGATCTGACCAGTACCGGAACAGCCAGCCCGAACCGGCTGCTGATAAGTTTGCTGATGATTTCAGACAGCCTGGCTTCAGTTTCAGGTTGCGATTCAAAAACAATGTTTCCGCTCTGAATGTATGTTTTGATATTGCTGAAACCGGCATCCGAAAACATGGTTGTCAGGTCAGCCATACGAATCGTGTTTTTACCGCCGACGTTGATGCCGCGGAGCAGCGCAATGTATCTTTTCATGAATTTCTTTTCAGGATAAGACGCCTCTTTTTCTTAATTCATCTGAAAGATTATCAGGATCTGTGAAGTGTATGGAATCTATGCTAAGTTCATTGGCAACAGTAACATTTTCATGATTATCATCAATAAAGATACAGTCCTCCGGCTTAAGATCATAGCGCTTTAAAAGTATCCTGAAGATTTCCGGATCGGGCTTGATCACTTTTTCTTCGCCTGAGACCACGATGCCATCCAGTTTACGTAAAAAGTCAAAGCGGCTGTAAGCTACAGGGATCGTTTCGGCCGACCAGTTTGTAAGGCCATAGAGGCGGTATCCGCCGGCTTTCAATTCAGACAATACTCCGACACCGGCGGTTATTTCACCGCCCAGCATTTCGGGCCAGCGATCGTAGAAAGCGCTGATCTGCTCTTTGAATCCGGGAAACCGCTCGCACAGTTCCGCGATTCCTTCCGCAAAGGGTTTGCCGGCATCCATTGCCTGATTCCATTCAGGGGTGCAGACATTTGAAAGGAACCATTCCATTTCGGTTTCAGAGGAGAAGATTTTTTTGTAAAGGTAGCGGGGATTCCAGTCGACAAGCACGCCGCCGAAGTCGAAAATAATGGTTTTTGCAGTCATGGGATAGAAATTTTCAAGCAATAAGGTTTCAGGAATGATTGTATTCCGGATACCATTTGGAGAACGCCTTAAATGTTTATATGTTGCATTCCGGGTATGAAATCAGCTACCCGAAAGAGGCTGATTCAGGAGTTTTTATATCTTCCGGTCACAAAATCCGAAAGTACAAAAGCCTGGGTTAACCATTAACCGCCAATTCCGGGTAGCTGCTGTTCTGTGCCTTTTGATGGTTTTCACCCCATCGCAACAATGGTAATACCACCTTTTATCTGGCCATTGACCTGGTTTATGTTTATAATATCAAATGCCGCGGCATATCCCGGTTTTAGTCCGAAACCGGGTATGACAATCTGCATGGAGGTTACGGCTACATTGCGGTTCATTTCCCTGTAGATGCCAAGCATCTTTTTATGGTCTGAAAAACTGCTGCGTCCTGCGTTAACGCTATGAATGATGGCTTCCGTTTCCTTGAGTAATGCAGCCTGTCTGTCCAGACTTAATCCCTTTCCAGTTGATCTCATCTGCAGTGCGCCATTCGCATTTTCAACCGTTACCTTTGTGGCAGGTTTGCCCACGATTTCCATTTTTATTCTGTTCAATATTTCAGGCCTGGTAATATTCATGATCTTCATATCCCTGAAAGCAGGATGCTGCAGGTTGAGTACGGCATCTTTTGAAAGTGGCCGGAAGGCAATGGTTTCCAGTGCATTGGGTTGATGCACAACATTGAACATATATGGAGTAGCCTGCGGAACAAAATTGAGGTTTTTTTGGGCTATATGCCTGTCGGTGCGCGGATCGAGCGCAAACAGGTCGAAAGGTTTGTCGAGCGGGCTAAAAGACCATGCTCGGGCAAACAAGCATTTGTGACCCGATTCGGCGGGTGGAACGTTGTAAACGAAATTAGCTTCCATGTTGCTTGCGGGGAGCAGCAATGCGGGCAACTGCGTAACACCAAGATGTTGGGCCACTGTTGTATTGAACCCCAGTGTTGGTGAAGTGAGGAAGAACTCCACCTTTGGATAGGGTATCATCAGGTCACCGCGGTTGTGTAACCTGCAGGCAATATTGTATGAGGTGCCCCCTTCCAGTGTTGTCGTATAAACCCCCAGGTTGTTAATGGGGCTGATATTGATATCGGGCGAATTCCAGAAAGTAATACCTGAAAATGGACGAACGCCGGTGTCATTATTATACGAGCGGATGTACATGAAGGAACTTTCCTTAAACGTATCCGGCTTTGGCCTTTTGTTATTATTGCCAGTATATAATTCTGTTATGCGTCCTATGACTTTCCTGGGGTATCCGTCCCTTTCTTTTTTTAAGCGATTGAGAAGTTCTCTGGCCGCTTCAATATTTCTTGACATATGGCTGCAATTTTGTTGGATGTTAATGTTGATTCATGTGGGTGCTTTTTACGTTTACTGCCCGATAAAGTCAAGTTGCACCGGTGTAATGGGCAACCCGTTTTTTTGCTGGTTATGCTGCAGAAGTTCTTTGGGTTCTTCCAGTGAATTCTGGCCGTTTGCATCTTTTTGTGTCCAGCAGGTATAGCCATAGCCCCTGTCGGCATCCAGATTGAAATCAGGAATCTCAGCATGTTTCAGCACCTCGTTATACAATTCTTCAGCAAGGGTAAGGCTGTTGCCTAATTGAGGCAGTCTTTTCTTTTTGCGTGTGGTCACAACTATAAAGTTCCGGAGTTTGGTTTCGTCGCCCTGCAGGGTTCGCAGAAACTCAATAAAGTCTGGATCGAGCGGTATGGGGCCAAAAGCATAGTGCAGCGAGGTTTGTGCAAAATAAGAATCCGGTGCTCCGATGGCATGGTTGGGTTCCGAGGCGGCTGGGCCTGAAGGTGGATATGCCAGATGTTTTTCGCGGTGGAACAATTGGTCGAGCGGGCCTCCGCCATCAAGCAGCACTTTCAGTTTGGGAAGCGTGTTCTTCAGGTCGAGGGCATTAAAGCCAAAAGGATCATTGAAGGCCGTGTTTTTAAACTGGGCAAACCTGGGCTCATCGAGGTGTTCTTGCATGGGGAAGGCAAGTCCATTGAGCGACACACCCAGCCTGAAGTTTTGGAAGGCATTGTATAAATGCTCATAAATCAGGCTGGCGGCATAGCGGATTCCGGCGGTGGTAAGCGTTGTCAGTGCACCCAGTACTGCATCAATCAGCGCGGCGGCGGCAGCTACAGCAGCAATAATCAAAGCGGCAAGCATAATAAATATAGCCAGGATGTTAAAACCGCCTGCAATATCTGCCGCATCTTCCAGGAAATCGCCGATATCGCCTAAGTTATCCATGGCGGTTTCCCAAACCTCTTCAAGTTCTGCCGTTAATGAATAGGGTACTGGTTCGGGCAGTGTTCCCGTTTCGGTGGCACTTTTCAGCCACCTGTACCACAATCTGTAGGCGGCATCCACATCGGCCGCCGAAATTTTCCTGCCGTATTCGTTGTCGTTGGCGGAACCTGATCCAAAGACTTCGTTCAGGGTTTTGGAAATCAGGTTGGCAAGATCGCCGGGTAAAACAGTATTGGTATCCGGAACAGGGTCTTCTGCGTCTATCGGTGCTATGGTTCCGTTAAAATTGAAGTTGTAGAAAGCATGTAATTGCGAACGGTTCCAGTCGGTGCCGTTATGTATGAATTGATTAAATACATCCTGGTAGTTCTCTCCTGTTTTATGGCGCTGAGATTGGGTGCGGTAAGCGCCGCCATCATTGATATTTACATAGGGATGACCAACGGTATCTCCGCTTACATGGGTCAGGTAGCCGATGGCATACAGGTGCAATGGCGAATCAGGACTGGTTTTCTCCAGGAGAGCCTTGGCAAAGCGCCCGGTTTTACGGTAATGCATGGCATCAAACCACCACCATTCGCCCTTTGTCTGCCCATCGCGGTAGGGGTGGCCCAGCACATCATACACATTAAAATCGGTTATAAACTTTTTGACCATTTCCATCAGGGTGGCCAGAAGTGCATCCACCACTGCCTGCATATCGGAAAACAGTTGTTCAAGTTCGCTCAGGGTCGACGAGTTCTCAACCACTGCATCTGCCGCGGCGCCCAGCGCCTCAATGGCATCAATCACAGGTTGTGGCACCAGCGATTTAAGCTGCTCTTTGAAATTGTCGAGGAAATCGTAGATCTCGTAGTACGTTTTTACCGCTTCTCCAATGGGCAGCGAACTCCAGTCCTTTGTATTAAAGAACAAGAAATCGGGGCCCTGACAACCCAGGAATAAGTAAGGAAAATTTTTGCTGTCGGATAGAAGCGCCTGCAATTTGGCATAATCGGCGTTACCTCCCAATCCGTTGCCTGCCTGTATCTTTTGTTTGAGGGCATTGGCAATTATGTGGTGCATAGCTGGACCTGGCATATCTGATTGTTTTTAGTTTGTGAAGTACTTGATGGTTTTATGCAAATGGCTTCAACATTTTGAAATGCGTTGCTTTTTCAGGCTTGTCGTATTGAACGAACGAAAGACCGTTTCCGCTGAACGTGTGTCCCAGAAACTCAAGGTAAAACCCTCTTTTGGAATAACTTTCAATCACAATGGTAAGTTTGTCCTCCTGTTTGGGCATAAAATGAAGGATAAAGCGGTTTTCGTCATTTACCGGAAAGTCGTCATCCTCGTCAATACCCAGATACCACTCCTCGGCACCGAAAGGCGAATTGGTTTTGTAGATGCCCCACCAGTGATCCTGATTCTGATAGGACCTGATGGTGAATACATTGTTACTTGCACCGGCCACCGGACTGAACTGAAAGTAGCAGTCTTTTTCTTCAGTCAGCGATTTGATACTGTAAGATTTAGGCACCCCGCCTTTATAAAGAATCTGGGCGTTGTTTGAATATATGTAGTTGTAATTTTCTGCGTCACGATCGGTAACCAGCACCCATTGCGAAGGCCAGGATGTGGTGCCGAGGGTATCGTCCTGATTTGTGTCTTTGTCCTTGCTGCAGGAAGTTGCAGCGAATAAGGCTGCTGTCAGCATGATGGCCGCTAAAAAGCCTGACCTGAGATTTCCGGAAGAAATGAATGCTTGCATATCAGGATTGATTGGGTTCGGTTGAAGATTTTATGTCCTGTACCGGTAGTATCCGGACGATTTATGCAACTTGGATAATTGATAAACAAGCAGATTTGCAGATGGTTATTCAGTTTATTGTTAAGGATTCGTTAATGTCCCCAGGTTCCCTGAGGATAGTGATACTGAGGGGGGATGGGACGGTAAAGAAAAATCCTGCCTTGATTAAGGCAGGATTTTATGGTATTTTAAAATGCAGTTTCAGATGATCAGATCAGCATTTCAACGACTTTTTCAAAGGCATTGGAAACGCTTTGGTCGTGAAGGTTGTAAACCGGGAGTCCCTTCTCGGCCGCTTCCCCGACTTCTGCCACCAGGGGGATCTGCCCGAGCAGGGTTGTTTTAAGCTCTGAAGCCAGTAAAGCGGCTCCTCCCTGTCCGAAGATAAAGTATTTTTCACCGGGATGCTGCAGGGGCGTAAACCACGACATATTTTCGACAATCCCGAGCAGCGGCACGTTGAGCTCGTGATTGGTAAACATGGACGCTGCCTTGCGCGCGTCATTCAGCGCGATTTCCTGGGGCGTAGTCACAAGGATTACGCCGTGAAGGTTGAGCTTCTGAACCGTTGTAAGCTGAATATCACCGGTTCCCGGAGGGAAGTCCACGATCATATAGTCGATATCGCCCCACAGGGTGTTCTCAAACAACTGGGTAATGGCATTGGCAGCCATCGGTCCGCGCCAGATCAATCCCTGATTCCGTTCAATAAAGAAACCAATTGACATAATTTTAACACCAAACTTCTCAACGGGTGTCATTACTTCCTTGCCGTCCATCATGCGCACCTCAGGCTTCAGGTGCTCAATCCCGAACATCCGGGGGACCGAAGGGCCGTAAATATCCGCATCTACCAGGGCCACCTTGAGTCCCTGCCTTGCCAGGGCGACTGCCAGGTTGGAGGAAATGGTGGATTTGCCTACCCCTCCCTTTCCCGAGGCTACAACGATGATTTTCTTTACCCCGGGCAATGAAATTTTTTCAAATGCATTCATGTCAGTGAGATTTTGAAGAGGCTGCCGCATCATGGTTAAGGTATTTTGCCATTTACCGGACAGCCTCAGTAATGCTGGTTAGTTTGTTCAGAGATTGCGCAGCTTTGTTGCCACCACCTCAGCAGCCTTGATCAGCGGGTATGCCGCCGGAGAGGCCGTCAGGCAGGGGTGGGTTCCGATTTGTGAGATCAGCAGCGAATTGACAGACATGCGGTTCTCGATGGCCAGTCCGATTACATTGGTCAGTTCGCCGGCGCTCAGTCCGCCTATAACCTCGCCACCGATAATTACGCCGGAATATTTGGCAACAACCAGTTTAACCATCTGTTTGTGGGTGTCAGGCAGGTTGCCGGGGTGGCGGTCAACCCCTTCAAAGGTGCCGGTAATCACCGCGATATCCTCTTCAAGCGCCCGGCGCTCAGTCAGCCCTGCCGTTCCGAATCCGTATTCGCCAATGGCGGTGGAATAAATGCCTATAGTTCCGCTGAAAGTTTTTACCACATGGATGTTGAAGAGGTTCATGCCTGCAACGCGGGCCTCGGCGCAGGCTGTGGAAGCGAGCATGGTGGGAACGCGTTTTCGGGTTACAAAATCGCGTTTTTGTGCGCAGTCGCCAATGGCAAAGATGTCCTTATCATGGGTGCGCATGTATTCATCCACAGCAATGAAACCGCTTTCATCGATAAAAATGCCTGCATCAGCAGCCAGTTCGCTATTGGGGCGGTAACCCATAGAAAGGATCACAGCGTCGGCTTCCAGGGTGTCGCCGTTTTCCAGTTTCACCTT
>CAZDBX010000157.1:0-3565 GCA_964503805.1 uncultured Lentimicrobium sp.
AGCGCCCAGATTAAACCGATGAAGAAGGTTGCCGGAACCCTGAAACTTGATCAGGCCCAGTATCGTGAACTGGAAGCCTTTGCCAAGTTTGGTTCCGATCTTGATGCTGTGACCAAATCCATACTCGATAAAGGAGCCCGCAACGTGGAAATCCTGAAACAACCTCAGTATTCGCCAATGCCGGTGGAGCAGCAGATCGCCATTATTTTCTGCGGCTCCAGGGGGCTGTTGCAGAAGATACCCCTGCAGAAGGTGCATAACTTTGAAGTTGAGTTTTTGCATAAACTGGAAGATTTGCATGGCGGTTTGCTCGAAAAACTGCGAAAAGGCCAGTATACCCCTGAAATTGAGCAGGAACTTGAAACGGTGGCCCTGGAGCTTATCCGCAAGTATGAAGCTAAATAAAACTGCCTGAGATGCCCAGCCTGAAAGAAGTCAGAACAAGGATTGCTTCCGTTAAGTCAACGCAGCAGATTACCAGCGCCATGAAGATGGTTGCTGCTTCAAAACTGCGTAAGGCCCAGACCGGCATTCTTCAGTTGCGGCCTTATGCCGGACAGCAGCAGAAGATGCTCCGGCAATTGTCGGCCGGCCAGGGGGAAGCGCTGTCAGCGTTTAATGTACAGCGTGATGCGAACAGGGTTTTGTATGTTGTTTTTACTTCTAACCGCGGGCTTTGCGGAGCTTACAACACGAATGTGATCAAGCAGGTAAACAGCCTGCTTGCCGCCGTGGAAGCCACAAAGGAGGAAGCGGCACTTATTACCATCGGGCGGAAGGCAACGGAGTTTTATGCCAAAATGCCGGTTAATATTGTTGCTTCTTACGACGAACTCTACGATCAGCTGAACTATCCGAAAAGCGCGGAGGTGGCGGAATCGCTGATGGAGTTGTTTCTGTCGGGCGCTTATGACCGCATTGTATTTGTCTATCATCAGTTTAAAAATGCGGTAGTACAGAAACTGCAGGTGGAGCAATTCCTTCCGGTTCAAAACGGAAATGATGAACCCGGGCATCACGATCATGAAACGGAATACATTTTCGACCCATCGCGGCAGGAAATCCTGACCGAACTGATCCCCAGGATTCTTAAGACACAATTTTTCAAAGCCCTGCTCGACGCATGGGCTTCGGAACTTGGCGCCAGGATGACTGCCATGTCGCAGGCTACCGACAACGCTTCGGAACTGCTGAAGGAGCTGCGGCTGACCTATAACAAAGCGCGTCAGGCTGCCATCACCAAAGAAATACTTGAAATTGTAGGTGGTGCCGAAGCTTTAAAAAATGCTTAAATTCGCTGCTGTTTTAACGCATGAACGTTAACCCTAAAAAAATACGAGTATGATTTCGAAGAAAGTTGAAGATGCCATCAATGTTCAGATCATGAACGAAGAGCATTCATCCAGGATTTACATGGCCATGGCTTCATGGTGCGAAACCAGCGGATTCCGCGGCGCTGCCGACTGGCTCTACAAACAGAGCGATGAAGAGCGCATGCACATGCTGAAATTTATCAAATACCTGAACGACCGCGGCGGAAACGCCATCCTTTCACCCCTCGGAGCACCGGCTCCGAAGTATAAAAACCTGCTCGAGGTTTTTGAGCAGGTGCTGAAGCATGAGGAGTTTATCACCGCCGAGATCAACAAGTTGTATGAAGTTTCGCTGAAGGAAAAGGATTACACCACCGGTAACTTCCTGCAGTGGTACATCAACGAGCAGATTGAAGAGGAAAGCACCGCTCACGGCATCCTCGACAAGATGAAACTGGTTGGCAGCGACAAGGCCGGCATGTTCCACATCGACAAAGACCTTGAAATGCAGGCTGCTGCAAAGGTGATCGATACAATTGAATGATATTGATTTGCTGAAAAAATAATTTAAAGGCTGTCCGGAAGGGCGGCCTTTTTGATGGTACTACCTTTTGCTGTTTTGTTTTTCAATGGTCTCGCAAAGACTTGCATACCACTGCTCCCCGTACTTTCGTATCAGCGAATCACGGAGGAATTTGTAAACCGGCACGTTCAGTCGTTTCCCCAGTTCCAGGGCGGGCTGGCACACATGCCACTGGTGGTAGTTCACGGCATCAAAGTCATTGTATTTACTGATTCTTACCGGGTAGAGATGACAGGATACCGGTTTCCGGAATGATGATTTGCCGGCTTCCCAGGCTTTTTCGATGGCACAGGCGGCAATGCCGTCATCCGAAAAAACCACAAAAGCACACTCCGCTCCGTTGATCAGGGGCGTAACGTAATGACCGTGGGCGTCATAGTCAAAAACACCCAGGTCTTCCACAATTTCTATCCCCTCCGGCCGCATAAATGGCCTGATGTAATCAATATTGTCTTCCAGTTCCGATATTTCCGGCTCCTCGAGCGGAGCGCCGGCATCGCCTTCCACACAGCAGGCGCCTTTGCAGCGCTGCAGGTCGCATACAAAACAGACGTTCGCGAGGTCGTCGGAGTTCAGGGTTTTGTCGATGGCTATCATACCGTTATGATTGTTTTGGTACCCGGTCAGCTAATATCTGCCCGGTTTCTGGTGCTTATTTAACTTCGCTGCCGTTTTTTACGGGTGAAACCGGAGCAATGAAGCTAAGGCGCCCATCATGATCTTCCGCCATCAGGATCATTCCCTGCGATTCAATTCCTTTCAGGTTACGGGGGGCAAGGTTTAGCAGTATGGTCACCGGCTGCCCGATGATGTTTTCCGGTTCATAATACTCGGCAATACCTGAAACCACGGTGCGTTTGTCTATTCCGGTGTCGATGGTGAGTTTCAGCAGTTTTTTTGTCTTGGCCACTTTTTCTGCCGCGATGATGGTGCCCGTTCGCAGGTCAACTTTCCCGAAGTCGTCAAATTCAATCACATCCTTAGCGGGACGGGCAACTGCATTGGCGGCTTCATTACTCTTTTTGGTATCCAGAAGCTTCTGAATCTGGGTTTCGATGGCAGCATCCTCAATTTTTTCGAACAGCAGTCCGGGCTGATTCAGCGTATGCCCGCCGGGAAGCAGGGTGGCTGAACCGGCATCTGCCCATTTCAGCGGGGAGATGTTCAGCATCTGCGTAAGCTTTGCAGCGCTGAAGGGGAGGAAAGGCTCGCACAATACCGAAAGGTTGGCGCAGATCTGCAGCGAGATGTTGAGATAAGTCTGAACTTTTTCCGGATTGGTTTTGATTACTTTCCAGGGTTCGGTATCGGTCAGGTATTTATTGCCAAGCCGGGCCAGGTTCATCAGCTCGTTCAGGGCTTCGCGGAAGCGGTAAAGCTCAATGCTGCGGGCAATCCTTTCCGGGAAACCGGCCATTTCAGCCATCACCTCGCGGTCATAGTCTTCAACAGGGCCCAAATCCGGCACTTTCCCTACAAAATACTTCTGCGTAAGCACCAGGGTGCGGTTTACGAAGTTGCCGAATATGGCCAGCAGTTCGCTGTTGTTGCGTGCCTGAAAATCGCGCCAGGTGAAGTCGTTGTCCTTTGTTTCCGGGGCGTTGGCGGTGAGCACGTAACGCAGCACATCCTGCTTGCCGGGGAACTCCTCAAGGTACTCGTGCAGCCA
>CAZDBX010000157.1:3665-7084 GCA_964503805.1 uncultured Lentimicrobium sp.
CCGTAAACATTGGTTTTCCAGTCATCCCGGTGACCCTCCAGTATCCATTCGCGCATCCAAGCCTCGTATTTGTCGAGGGGCAGAAACCAGTGTTTTGTATCCCTCATCACCGGCACGCTGCCGCTGAGGGCTGATTTCGGATTGATAAGGTCGGTGGCGTTCAGCGAGGTGCCGCAGTTCTCGCACTGGTCACCGTAGGCCCGCTCAAATCCGCAGTGCGGACAGGTACCGGTAATATAACGGTCGGCCAGGAAAGTCTGGTGCTCCTCATCGTAGTATTGCTGAGAAAACTTCTCGATGAATTCCCCTTTATCATAAAGGGTTTTAAAAAATTCCGAGGCTGTTTCGTGATGGATCTGATTGGAAGTGCGGCTGTAGATATCGAAGGAAACGCCAAAATCCTCAAAGGACTTTTTGATGATGCCGTGATAGGTATCAACTACCTGTTGCGGCGTTATTCCTTCTTTACGGGCTTTGATGGTAATGGGCACCCCGTGTTCGTCCGAACCCCCGATAAATAAGACATCCTCTCCCTTCGAGCGCAGGTAGCGGGCATAGATATCGGCCGGGACATACACCCCGGCCAGGTGTCCGATATGGATAGGCCCGTTGGCATAGGGGAGGGCAGAAGTAATGGTATATCGTTTGAATTTCTTTCCGGATTGCTCGTTCATTGTCAGCCTTTTTTATTGCAGGGTGCAAAGATAAGCAAATGATGCGGGTTGGTAATTGCTTTGTGTTGAGGCTTTGGGTCCGGGAAAGAGAAAATGTCAGGTGTAAAGGGTAAGCCGGTTAACAATGTAACTGTTACCCTGACCTGGCAAGCCTATATTTAAACTTTAACCTGAAATTCTTTTAAATTCATTAAGAACCCATCCCGCAAATTCTATCAATTCTGTCAATCCTGTCAATCCTGTTAATCCTGTCTAATCTATTTATCCTGTCTATTTGATCAAAAAAAACAGGCATGCGGATCATGCATGCCTGTTTTAAGAAAATCAAAGGTAATCAGTAGTTTTCCTGTTTCATTTCAAAAAATGCCTGCGGATGTTCGCATGCCGGGCAGTTCTTCAGGGCTTTTCTCCCTTTGTAATGATATCCGCAGTGGCGGCATACCCAGATAATCTCTTCCTCTTTTTCAAAAACCTTGTTTTTGTTCAGGTTTTCGAGCAGCTTCAGGTAGCGTTTCTCGTGCTCCACCTCTACACTGGCCACCAGTTTAAAGGTATTGGCAATTCTTTTGAAACCTTCATCTTCGGCTATTTTCGCAAATTCGGGATAGAGCAGGGTCCATTCTTCATTTTCGCCTTCGGCTGCAGCCTCAAGGTTTTCGGAGGTCGAGCCGACCATTCCTGCCGGGTAGGCGGCTGTGATCTCGAGCATTCCCCCTTCAAGATATTTGAAGAACATGCGTGAGTGCGAGTCTTCCTGATCGGCGGTTTCCTCGAAGAAAGCGGCAATCTGCTCATAGCCGTCTTCACGGGCTTTACCGGCAAAGAGCCGGTAGCGCCTTGCTGCCTGAGATTCTCCTGCAAATGCCTTCAACAGGTTTTTTTCTGTCTGTGTTCCTTTGATTGATTTGTCCATGTTATCAATTGTTTGAATTGTTCTTAATTATTTGAATGTGAATTCCTTCTATATCCAGCCCCTGTCGAGATAAAGATCATATCCTTTCTGAAGGGCATCTGCAATCTGCTGACTCAGCGAATCATCCATTTTCTTCACATGAAAGCAGGATTTTCCTTTCAGCAGATTCAGCAGTCCGGGTTTAAAAACACCTTTCAACTCCTCATCCACGTAAACCGGCATATAATAAAAGCCTACGTAATTGCGCTGGATAACGAGTCCGGCAAAATATACGTCGTTTCGTTTCCGGCCTTCAATCACCACCTTCTTTTCTGACCAGAGGTCGTAGCGTTTCTCTTCGTCCACCCTGGCTTTGATGGTGCCGGTTTCAAATGGTTTCATCAGGTTTCTCAGATGACTGAAAATCAGCGCCAGATCGGTTGTTGCTTCCATAAACTGTTTTAACTATTTTCCGGTTATCCGATTCTTAATCCGTTGTCAACCCCGCGTTCGGTCTGCAGCAGTACTACCTCTCCGTTTTCAGTATAAGCCCCGAGCACCAGGCACTCGCTCAGGAAAGGGCCGATCTGTTTGGGCGGGAAGTTAACAACCGCTACCACCTGCTTTCCGATCAGATCCTCCCGCCTGTAAAGCGAGGTGATCTGAGCAGAAGATTTCAGCACGCCGGACTTCCCGAAGTCAATGGTAAGCTTCCAGGCCGGTTTGCGGGCTTCGGGGAACTCCTCAGCCGTAAGAATCGTCCCCGTTCTGATTTCTACCTTTTCAAAATCGTTCCAGCTTATCATAGATTTGTTTGAACAAAAATAGAAAACCATGCCCAATCCCTTGCGGTAAAAGCATTTAGAATGATTCTAAATTTTGAGGGTGCGGCCCTTGGTGATTTCCTTTATCTTTGATCGGAAAAACATAGAAGCATGATTACCCCAGCATTTCTGAAGCCCGGAGATAAGATCGGCATTGTGGCCACGGCCCGCAAGGTATCGCCGTCCGAAATTGAGCCCGCCGTCCGGTGGTTTGAATCACGGGGATTTGTGGTAATCACGGGAAGAAACTTATATGCCTCCGACCGGCAGTATGCCGGAGCTGATGCGTTGCGCAGGGCCGATTTGCAGGCAATGCTCGACAATCCTGAAATCAGGGCAGTGGTTTGTGCCAGGGGAGGTTACGGGACTGTAAGGATTATTGACAAGATTGACTTTTCCGGTTTTCTCAGACATCCCAAATGGATTGTGGGTTACAGTGATATCACGGTGCTGCATTCGCACATTCAGCGACACTACGGGATAGAAACCCTGCATGCCACCATGCCGCTGAATTTTCCGGCAGACGGACCTGCGGGTGAACCGGCCGAAGCCATGCTGCGCTGTCTTTGTGGTGAAAACCCGGCCTACCGGGTGGAGCCTGGGGCTTTGTCCGTGCCGGGTCATGCCCGGGGAATTGTGGCAGGCGGCAATCTTTCTATCCTTTACAGCCTTTCCGGTACTCCCTCCGATATTGACACCCGCGACAAAATACTCTTTATCGAGGATCTGGATGAATACCTGTATCACATAGACCGGATGATGATGAACCTGAAGCGAAACGGCAAACTTGAGGGGCTGGCCGGTCTGGTTGTTGGTGGAATGAGTGAGATGCGCGACAACACCATCCCATTCGGCAAAAGCGCTGAAGAGATCATTCTCGAAACTGTGGCAGAATATAAATATCCTGTGCTGTTTGGTTTCCCTGCCGGACACATCAAGGAAAATATGCCGCTTATATTGGGGCGTGAAGCAGTACTGGATATATCGGCGGGTATCGGAAGTCTCTCTTTTCAACCGCCCGATCAGCGA
>CAZDBX010000158.1:0-7044 GCA_964503805.1 uncultured Lentimicrobium sp.
GCTGATTTCAAAGCCTAAGGTAATTCTTGCCGACGAACCAACCGGAGCGCTCGACACAACCACCTCTTACGAGGTAATGCAAATCCTTAAAGAAATCAATCAGGAAGGGATCACCATCATCATCGTAACGCACGAAAACGACATTGCCCACATGACCAAACGCATCATCAGGCTCAAGGATGGTGTAATCGACAGTGAAGTGCTGAACGGCAAAACACCGGCTTTGAATAATTAAAGAAGACACAGTAACCCTTAAACCCTTTCCTCCGATTATGTTCGACACCGATAAATGGCAGGAGATCTTCAGCACCATCAGGAAGAACAAGCTCAGGACGTTCCTGACGGGGTTCAGCGTTGCCTGGGGGATTTTTATGCTGATGATTTTGCTTGGTTCCGGGAACGGACTGCAAAACGGGGTAAACAAGCAGTTTGAATCCTCGGCCACCAATACCATCTGGGTATGGAGCGGTCAGACCAGCATGCCATACAAGGGTATGAAACCCGGGCGCAACATTCAGCTGGTAAATGAAGATTATGACGCGGTAAAAAAATCTATTAAAGGAATTGATAAAAGTTCTTCGCGCTACAATATGTGGGGCAGCAACACCTTGTCCTACAAAAAGCAGTTCGGTTCCTTCAATGTGCGGAATGTATATCCCGATTATGCACACATAGAAAAAATTACAATAACCAAAGGAAGGTTTATCAACGACCCGGATATCAGTCAGTTCAGAAAAGTAACCGTGATCAGCACAAAGGTAGAGGAGGCGCTTTTCAAGGGGGAAGATCCGATGGGTAAGTACATCAGTGTAAACGGAGTCCCCTTTAAAGTGATCGGCTTATTTACCGACGAAGATAACCGCGACGACAACATGCAAACGATTTACCTGCCCATTTCAACGGCACAGCGGGTATTTTCGGGCGACAACCGCATCAATACCATTGCCATCACCGTGGGGGATGCCTCGGTTGACGAAAGCAAACAGATTGAGCAGGAGGTGAGGTCAAAACTGGCCGCCCTGCACAAATTCGACCCCACCGACCCCCGGGCTATTTTTACCTGGAACAGTCTGGAAGAATTTCAGAAGTTCATCCGGCTGTTTTCCAGCATCAGGATGTTCATCTGGGTGATTGGTTTCGGAACCATTATCGCTGGCATTGTAGGGGTCAGCAACATTATGATGATCGTAGTGAAAGACCGCACCAAGGAAATAGGGATACGCAAAGCCATGGGGGCAACCCCCTGGAGCATCGTTAGCCTGATACTTCAGGAGGCGGTGCTGATCACTTCCTTTGCGGGATATTTCGGGCTGGTGCTCGGGGTGGTAGTGCTGGAGACCGTGGGCAGCAAAATAGAATCGGAATTTTTCTCCCAGCCCTCGGTTGATCTGAGGATTGCCATCTACGCGCTGATCCTCCTGGTATTGAGCGGGGCGCTGGCAGGGTTTATCCCGGCACGGAAAGCGGCTGCCATCAAACCTATTGAAGCGCTGAGGGACGAGTAGGAATGAATTCGGATTGCGGATTGCGGATTTAGAAATACTTTCCTTACGGGAAAGATTCAGGTTGAAGGAATTTCTAATTTCTAATTTCTAATTTTTAATTACTAAATAGATTGATCTTAAGCTCTTTAGTGGTTAATTTGAAATGAAAATCCGCTATCTGACCAGGGACTGACGCATGTCTTCCGACAGGCTCCGGTGCGTGCAACGAACTGAAAAATGTTGACAAGGAGACGGGGACAAAAGGAGAGGGAGAGAGGAAGATGTAAAAACAATCATTGCAGCCTGGCGTCTTTGCGCGGGTCTTTCACGACAGACCTGAATGAGCCAAGGAGACATGGAAAATGAGGCAAGGTGACAAGGAGTGATAGGGAGCGTGAGTGAAGGGGAGAAAGGGAGAGAAAGATGCAGAAACAATCATTGCGGCCTGGCGTCTTTGCGCGGGTCTTTCACGACAGACCTGAATGGGACATGGAGACATGGGGACGAAACTACGGATTGCAACGCCAAGAACACTTGAATACTTGAACACAGGAATACCAGAACACCAGAACACCTGAACACCTGAACACCTGAACACCTGAACACTTGAACACCTGAACACCTGAACACTTAAACACATAAACACCACATAACAATGTTTGACCTCGATCGCTGGCAGGAAATTATGAGCGCACTGAAGAAGAACAAGCTGCGTACCTTCTTCACGGCATTTGGCGTGTTCTGGGGCATATTTATGCTGGTGATCATGCTTGGATCGGGCAACGGACTCAGAAACGGAATTACCAGCGATTTCGGGGACTTTGCCACCAACAGCGTGTTTATGTGGACCCGCCCGACAACCGTCCCTTTCAAAGGCCTTCCGCGAGGGAGGAATTTCAATTTCAAGGCGGATGATATAGAAGCCCTGAGGCGCGAAATCCCTGAAATAGAATACCTGGCGCCCAGGACGCAGACCGGAGGCTTCCGCGGGGGTAACAACGTGGTGAGGGGTACCAAATCAGGGGCATTCTCCATTATGGGAGACTATCCCGAATGGAACCTTATTGACCCGGTAGTGATTGATAGCGGGCGCTTCCTGAACCATGCCGACATCAAAGAGAAAAGAAAAGTTGCCGTAATCGGCAACAAAGTAAATGAGGTGCTTTTTGCCCCCGGCGAAAATGCCGTTGGCCAATACATTCAGATACAGGGGATTTACTTTCAGGTAATCGGGGTCTTTAAACCGAAGAACTCAGGCGTAAATTTCGGTGGCGACAAAGAACAGAGCGTTTTTATCCCGCTTACTACCTTTCAGCGGGTTTACAACTGGGGCGATATCATCGGCTGGTTTGCCTTTACTTCCAAACCGGGCGTACCGGCTTCGTTGGTCGAAGAAAAAGCCTCCGCACTGCTCAGAAGGCGTCATTCCGTTTCGCCCGACGATCCACAGGCGATCGGCTCATTCAATCTTGAGAAGCAGTACAACCAGATGACCGGCCTGTTTGCCGGCATCAACGGACTGATCTGGGTCGTGGGCATCGGCACCCTGCTGGCCGGGGTGATCGGCATCAGCAACATCATGCTGGTGATCGTGAAAGAACGTACCAAAGAAATCGGGATACAACGGGCCATCGGCGCAAGCCCGCTCAACATCATCACACAGATCATCACCGAATCGGTATTCCTGACCACCTTCGCAGGTTATGTAGGGCTGGTGATCGGGGTGGGCATCCTCGAGCTGGTTAATTATGCCCTGACCAACAGCGGCGGGGATTCGAACATGTTTCAGAATCCGAATATAGACTTCAATATGGCGGTTTCCGCACTGATAATCCTGGTTATTTCAGGAGCGGTGGCCGGATTGATCCCCGCCCGGAAGGCAGTCAGTATAAAACCCATTGATGCCCTCAGGTATGAATAAATCAAATGCGTTAACTCTTTAATTAAGCATACAATGAAAAAGGTTCTCAAAATCGTCCTCGGCCTGGTAATTCTGGTGGTTTTTGCAGGCACCATCGTATATCTTTACCGTAAATCGCAGGCCAAGCCGGTAATTTATGAAACAACGGCGGCATCGGTTACCGATATCGTGAGGAAAACCGTGGCCACAGGCAAGGTAGTCCCGCGCAAGGAGATAGAAATAAAACCGCAGGTCTCCGGTATTATTGCCGAACTTTACGTTGAACCCGGCGAGAAGGTAAAAGTCGGGGATATGATCGCCAAGGTGAGGATAATCCCCAATATGATCAGCCTGAACGAAGCCGAATCAAGGCTTAACCGCGCCAGGATCTCGCTTGACGACGCCCGGAAGAACTACGACAGGCAGAAATCGCTTTTCGAGAGCAGGGTGATCGCCGAAGCCGAACTTCAGACCTATGATGTGGCGCTGAAAACAGCCCGTCAGGATGTGGAAGCAGCCGAAAACAACCTTCAGCTGATCCGCGAAGGCATCACCAAAAACGCCGGATCCGCCAGCAATACCATTATCCGTTCCACCATCGCCGGAATGGTGCTGACAGTCCCCGTGGAAGTGGGCAATTCGGTGATAGAGAGCAACACCTTCAACGACGGCACCACCATTGCCACGGTTGCCGATATGGGCGAAATGATCTTCAAGGGCAAGGTGGATGAATCGGAAGTCGGCAAACTGCATGAAGGCATGGAACTGATCCTTACCGTCGGCGCCATTGATGCGGAACGATTTACCGCCAACCTGGAGCATATCTCCCCGAAAGGGGTGGAGGAAAACGGCGCCATTCAGTTTGAGATCCGCGCTGCCGTTTCGCTCAAGGAAAACCTTTTTATCCGCGCCGGATACAGCGCCAATGCAGATATTGTGCTGGAGCGCCGCGACAGCGTGCTTTCGGTACAGGAGAGCCTGGTTAAATACGAGGGCGATTCGGCCTGGGTAGAAGTGGAAACCGGCCCGCAGACCTTCGAAAAACGCGTGATCAAAACCGGACTGAGCGACGGTATCAATGTGGAAGTGCTGGAAGGCATCTCGAAAGAGGATAAAATCAAAATACAGAACGCTTCTGAAACGGCGCCAAAGTAAGCAATTGGCTTATGTATTATTCTGCTGAAGCCCGCGATGAAAATTTCCGGGCTTTTTTATTGTATACTAAGCCTGACCTGAGTGATGATTTGTAAAAACTGACTTCTACTGCACGGTAATCATGGATACATAACCAAAAGAGTGCAATGAATGTATCCTGTGAAGTCCAGTCTCCCCTTTGATGACTTTCAGCGATAAAACTGTACGCTGATCAATCCGGTTCCGCGTGATGACTGGATTATCAGGAATTATCCGGCATTTTGTGAGTTATATTCACCAGGAAACTTTTTTAAAATTCTATCGTCGCATAAGGACGTTCGGTGGTGAGTGCAAAACTGAATTTGTATGTGTAGGTTTTGGTTGTCTTGTAATTATAGGTATGGTTAAAGGTTTCCTTATCTATTTCAAGCTCAACAGTATAATCGCCTAGGGGAAGCTTAAGCAGCCATTCCTTTGAATAAGCATGCTGCGGTAGTTCCTTGACTTTATAGCCATTTTGATAAAATATGCAGCGTTTGATATAAATATTGGCACCGTCTTTACTCTTGTCCGAAAGGTGCAGACAGCCAGAAATGAAATCTTTTGAATTCAACTTAAGCTTTTCGTCACGCATCTCCCTGATTACATGGTTAGAAGAAAGACCACAGGATTGTGCCCAGTTATCGAAAGATGCCGTGGCTGTTACATCTGATGGCAATCGCTGCACTTCGTTCCCGGTTTTGTCGATATAAAACCGTCTGCCACCGTAAGTCAGACCTACCATAGCTTTACCATTGTAGAAACCGGATGCAAATTCATAAATCAACGGTATAACTTCTTTTCCTGATTTATCAATAAAGCCGGATTTGCTATTCAGACTTACGACTGCAAGCCCTTCGCTGAAAGCTTCTGCATAATCATATTTTGGGGGAACTATCTCATTATAATTTGAATCTATAAAACCCCTCTTATTGTTAACATTAACACCAGCCATTCCGTCATAAAAACCATCAATGAAGTTATATCTGAAGGGTATTAACTCTTTTCCAGTCTGATCAATAATGCTTTGTCTTTTATCTAACCAAACATTTGCATAACCTCCGGAGAAATCGGAAGCCTCATCGTACTTTGGCGGGACAATTTCGTTACCTTCAGAATCCACAAAGCCCCATTTCCCCGCTAAATAAACCCTGGTGAACCCCAGATGGGAAGGCCTGAGTTCAGTATACTTTACAGGTACCACTTCCTTACCGGTTTTGTTAACCCGCCCTTTCAGATTATTTTGCTCGACCTCAGCAAAATAACCCCGGAAATCGGACACTGAACTATATCTTGCAGGGATTACTTCCTGACCTGTTGAATCAACAAAACCCCATTTCCCATCGAGTTTAGCAGCGGCCATTCCTTCACTGAATCTCCGGAGCTCATCATATTTTACAGGAATTACTTGCTTTCCCTTTGCATCAATTAATCCCCATTTACCACCTTCTGTAGTCTTACTTTTATTATTATACACTCCTCCAGTTTTAACGCATGCATATCCCTTGCTAAAATCCCCGATTTCATCGTAAATAGGAGCAACAATTTCTTTTCCTTTATCATTGATCAAACCAGATTTACCTTTCAAGATTACCCTGGCAATTCCATCATTAAAACGCCCGATATAATCATAATCCAGAAGTATTACCTCATTATCTATCGCAAAAACTTTTCTGAGATTACCATTAATAAATACGCTTGCCATTCCTTCCTGAAAAGCTTCAGCATGATCAAATACCCAGGCTGTAGCTTCTTCTCCTGTTTTATTCAAATAACACCACTTTTCATTTAATCTGACTGGCGCAAAACCATTCGAAAATGTGCCCGCATATTCATAAATTACCGGAATCACTTCTTTGCCGGTTGTATCAATATAGCCCCATTTACCGCCTATTGGTGAAGTTTCCCGCCCCTTTTTAAACTTTGCTCCAATGTTTACTGCAGCCAATCCTTCACCTAAAAATTCCATGTAATCATATTTAGGAGGAACAAGCTCTATACCGTTTCTATCAATTAATCCCCATTTGTCATTCAATTTAACCGCTGTAAAACCTTGCTCCAGCAAATATTCCCCATCAAATCTTATGTAGGAATAGGGAAGTGACCTGATTAATGCATTGTTCTTTCTATCTCTAATGCTGTAAGAACCATCATATTCTTTATAAACCAGAACCTCCCGGGCAGGTTGTTGGGAGGGTTGTGCATCCACAATATTTATGTGTGTAAGAACGAATAAAAATAGAATCAGATTTTTTGTTTTCATGGCCGGATGTTTCAGATATGAAACAAAATAACAAAGTCATTTTTTGAAATTCAATCACATCTTTGTGTGATTTTTTGCATCTATATAACCTGTCGCGTAATGTCCTGCAAAACATAAATCATTCGTGGCAATTGCAATTCTAACAGGTAATAAGCTTTCACGCCGGCTCCTTCTTACCGGTTTTAAAATTATGGATATGAAGGATATCGACTTACATCCCCCCC
>CAZDBX010000159.1:0-4231 GCA_964503805.1 uncultured Lentimicrobium sp.
AAACGAACGTTCCTTTTTCTGAATACGAACGTTCCTTTTGTTGAAAACGAACGCTCCTTTTGTTGAAAACGAATGCTCCTTTTTGGCAATTCAACAGCACAAAACTTCCGGAAGGTGCCTTCGTTTTGTCACAAACAAAAGCACCGGTTCATGCGCGGAACCTTACCACCCGTAATCCGGGCAGGTTTTACGCTTTCCGGTAGCTTAATGCAGACAGCATCTGCTTCAGTTCGACACCCGGCCGGAACATGATGCGGCTGCCGCGGATCAACGAACTGTTGAACTGCGCTTCCGTTTCGGATCCTTCGCCATACAATGTAAGCCGGAAACTGCCGAAGTCGCCAAGGTTCACGATACGGCCCTCTCCCAGCTCCGCGACCATCTCCTGTATCAGCGCATCAAGTACGGCCAGGATATCGGAAGAGGTGACCGTACACCTTGCCGCCATATTTTTGCTGAGTTGTTTCAGATGAATGCTGCCTGAGGCTTTGGCCTGGGCATAGTACTTGCGCGGCACCGCTGAATCCAGCGGATTCGGCCGCTCAACCAATACATAATTTACCGGCATAGATGTAAAATAAGACTATAATAAAAAGTTAAGTACTGATCATATTCAAACAGTAAATACGCTGCAAACCGCCTTGTATATATGCTTTTTTTCTTCTGAAATACATGAATTTGTTATTATGAAATCCTTCGCAAAGCCAGTTGATGTTCATACCGGCAACGACCAATTATTTTCCTTTTCATCTTCAACGCAAACGCTGTTCCCTGCGGCACCCGCCGGTCAGGTTTCAGGATTCATTTTAAACCTGTTCCGAAGCCATCCGGTCATGAAAACAATCACGGGAAAAAGTGTCAGTGCAATAAAGACCGGCAGAAACCATCCGCCCAGGCCTGCCGGATCGCCTTTTGCCTGCTGAATGGTCCGGTAGGCCACATAACCGAAGGCTGCAGCCATAATCAGTTTCGTTGAGACCAGCAAAAGTATAATTCCGCCATATTTCCTCCCCGCTTCCAGAGGGCTCAGCGTTTCTTTAAGGCTCAGCATGCGGGGCAGGAAACTGACGAGGGTAACCACCATAAATATAACACTGGAAATCACCGGTAGCATAAGTATGGCTGACTTTACGCCATAGGCGTCGGCCTGCCCGGCCGCGTTGAAATGCGTGGGGATAATGTAGGGCAGGCGCTCGTAGCTGACCAGTACCAGCAGCCAGGTGGCGGCAAGTACGGCCCACCCGGCAGATTCAAGGACAACTCCGTAGCGGGGAGGCCGGTAAGGTTTAAGGGGGCTGTGGGTCTTCTTATTTTTACGTGTATGCATATCTGTATGATATCAAACCTGATCGAAGGTAAAAACAGTCTGCAATTATACCATCTGATCAGGGACACAGGCTTTTTTCTCTGCCTGTAATTGATAAATATTAATAAGAGCAGGATGTTTTTTCAATAAATCTGAACAGGTTGTGTTTACAATTATAAGCTAAATTCCTATATGCCGGCCATTCAATTCATCCGGTATTATCAATCTGTACCGGGCAGTCAAATATCACGCCCGGGCTCTAAAGATTTATAAGTTAAAATTATGAAAAAAAACACTGCAAAAGCAACGGATATAAAAAAAAATCTGCCTCAAAAGTCTTTTTTAACATTTTTCTGACATTCAAATTACGTGCATTAATCCATCAACAGGCTACAGCACAGTGGCTTATGATATACTCATGTCTGGATATTGTCAGGTACTTTAAATACAACTTCTGAGACAGATCTTTTATGCTTCAATGAACCAGGCCGGTAATTTTAGAAAACATACCCCAGCGACAAGCCGAAACCAACATTCTTTGTGCTGGAGTCAGGCTTTTGGCCGTTGAATGAGGGCTCAATGCCGGCGATGCCCAATGAGGCATTCAGGATGATCTGCAGTCCTGCAGACAGTTCATACCCGGCCATCACTTTGGCGCCCATATCGAAGGGTTTGTAATAAACGGCCAGTTCATCGGCATCGGTATAATCGTTTTTAAACTTAACATCCAGGCTCACATTGCCGGATTTCACCTTTCCACCAACGCCCAAAGCAAAATACGGCCCGAAACCCACCAGCACATTGCCTCCTGAAAGGGCGCCTTTATAAAGAAAATTTATTGGCAGTTCCAGGTAAGAGATGCGGGTGGTAGTTTCGATGATATTATCGTACCTGCTTCCCTTTTGCGCAAATAGCAACTCCGGGCGTAAGTAAAACTCATCGGCTACCGGAATCTCTGCAAATACTCCGGCATCGAAGGTTGGAATCATTTTTGTTTCTACCCTGTCGCCATCATCATCCTTTACAGTCATGTTGAACAGATCGAACGAGCCCTTTACCCCGAAAGCGGTCTGGGCTGAGAGAGAGCCCGCGGACAACAACAGCAGGGCAATCAGATAAATTGCTGACTTTTTCATAATCCGGAATGTTTTTATTAAGGATTGGTTTCTTTCAATGCATTTTGTTTCATCTTCTCGTTGGCGGTGATCACAAAGGTCACCCTTCGGTTTTCGGCCCTGCCGGCTTCGGTATCATTATCGGCGATGGGCATGGTTTCACCGTAGCCCACCACGGTTATCCTGGAAGCGGGCACATCGAGCTGGCGCAGATAAGCGGCAACCGAGGAGGCCCTCCGCTCAGAAAGTCCCTGATTATAGGAGGCAGAACCTTTGCTGTCGGTGTGGCCCTGAATCATTACATCCGTATCCGGATAATCCTTCAGCACATAAGCGAGTTCGCGGATGCTGCTGCGCGAAGCGTCGGTCAGGTCGCTTTTATCAAAAGCAAAAAGCACCTTGGAATTAAAATTAACAACAATCCCTTCTTCTCCGGGGTTGTGAATTACTTCGGCATCAGGCACTTTGCGCCTGATTTCCTCGGCCTGTTTGTCCATCTGTTTACCGATAACAGCACCGGCCACTCCACCGACTGTGGCGCCGATTACCGCGCCGGCACTGGTATTGCCCGCCGTTTTTCCGATGATGGCGCCAAGGGCGCCTCCGGTGGCTGCACCTACGGCAGCACCACGCTGTGTACGGGTCGTTTTGCATCCTGCAAATACCATTGACAGCGCAACGAGAATCATCAAAATCTGTTTCATAGGTAATGATTAAAAGGTTATTAAAAGTTCATGCATGCACTATGGTTCAACCAAAGTTACATCGGTTTACACAAAAGCGCAAGCCATACTTATCAAGAAAAAGGCCGGAATGTATCCTGAATGTCGAATTGAATTTGGCAGCCGCCCAAGTACACAGCTTTAAAATGATAGTGCCAACAAAAAATCTATTAATGCAAAATCTTATTTCGCTGTATTACTGCTCATTAATGAAAGCAATATGGCAAAATTCCGGAAAACAGATCAGCGGGATTAATAAGGATGTAATAAGTCGGGGATAAATGGCCGGTTGTTGCAGGCATATGGCAGACTGTCTGAAATTTTCCACAGCCTGAGGAGTTCAAGGGTAAAAAAAAAGAGGCTGTCTCCCGACAGCCCCATAAGATTAAAGCGCAAACTATTGAGTTAGGCTAATTTAACCTTTACGGCGTTTAAGCCTTTCTTTCCTTCCTGAAGTTCAAAAGTTACTGAATCACCTTCATTGATACGGTCGATGAGGCCGGTAGCATGAACGAAGTACTCTTTTCCTGACTCGTCGTCAAGAATAAATCCGTAACCTTTTGATTCGTTGAAGAATTTTACTTTTCCTGTTTTCATGATATTGGTAAAAATTAAAAAATAAGCGCAAATATAATCTAATTCTCAATTACCAAACAAATACAGTAAAAAATTTTCACATTTTTCACCGGCAGATGGTTATTACGCTTTGTTCATGATCCGTCTGTCTCGGTAATCCAAAGTATTTCAATATGTTGCAGATAATTCCCGATTTCTGCAACAAGCGTAATCTGTACCGTGAATCTATTTTAATTCCCCGAGCCGGGCTTTGAGCAGTTGAATTTTTGCTTCAGCATCGGTCTGCTTACGCTTTTCATTATCAACAATTTCAGGTTTCGCGTTGCTGATAAAGCGTTCGTTGCCCAGTTTTTTCATTACCGAATCAAGAAATCCCTGCATATAATCCAGCTCTTTCTGCAACTTTTCACGCTCTGCATCCGGATCTACGCCTTCGCCCAGGGGAATGTAATATTCAGTGGATTTTACAAGAAAAACCGCGGCAGCCGATGGTTTATCATCCACATAGTTCC
>CAZDBX010000159.1:4241-7039 GCA_964503805.1 uncultured Lentimicrobium sp.
AGCGCGCTTACATTTCCGAGTTTGGCTACCACTTCATCAAAACCGGATGCGGGGTTCTCCCCTTTTATAAGCAGTTCAACGCTGTCCTTAAAGGCAATGTTTTTTTCCTTGCGCAGGTTTCTGATTCCGATTACCACTTGTTCGGCGTGCTCGAATGCCGACAACAGTTCATTATTGAACTGACCGGCAACGGGCATCGGACTGACCATTATGCTTTCTCCTGGTTTGCGTTCTTCAAGCAACTGCCAGATTTCTTCGGTGATAAACGGCATAAAGGGGTGCAACACCTGCATCAGGCGGCTGAAAAATGCCGTAGTTGCCGCCATGGTAGCCGGGTCGATTGGTTGCTGATAGGCAGGTTTCACCATTTCGAGGTACCATGCGCAAAAGTCGTCCCAAACAAGCTTATACACTGCCATCAGGGCTTCCGACAAACGGTACTTATTGAAGTTCTCCTCAATCTGCGCCAGGGCATCGTTAAACCGTGACTCAAACCACTGTACAGTCACCGCGGCATAGGCGGGTTGGCTTAACGCCGGGTTGATGGTCCATCCTTTGACCAGCCGTAGCGCGTTCCAGATTTTATTGCTGAAGTTGCGTCCCTGCTCGCAGAGGCTTTCATCAAACGGGAGGTCGTTCCCTGCCGGGGATGTGAGCAGCATTCCCACCCTTACTCCGTCGGCGCCGAACCTTGAAATCAGTTCCAGCGGATCGGGCGAGTTGCCGAGCGACTTCGACATCTTGCGGCCAAGCTTGTCCCTTACGATTCCCGTAAGATATACATTTTTAAACGGGATATCGTTTTGATATTCAAGCCCTGCCATGATCATGCGGGCAACCCAGAAAAAGAGGATTTCAGGCGCTGTAACCAGATCGTTGGTCGGGTAATAGTATTTTATATCGGGATTACCCGGATTACGGATGCCATCGAATACAGAGATGGGCCACAGCCAGGAAGAAAACCAGGTATCCAGCACATCCTCGTCCTGCCGCAGGTCCTGAGGGAGTAAAGCAGTGTTTCCGGTGAGAATACGGGCTTTTTCAAGCGCCTCTTCTGCTGATTTTGCAACGATCACCTCTCCGGTTTTAAGGTAGTAGGCAGGGATTCGCTGACCCCACCAGAGCTGACGGCTGATGCACCAGTCACGCACATTCTCCATCCAGTGACGGTAAGTATTTTTAAATTTCTCGGGATGAAACCTCACCGTATCGTTCATCACCACATCCAGGGCCGGTTTGGCCATTTCATCCATTTTCATGAACCACTGCACCGAAAGCTTGGGTTCAATCACCTCGTCGGTACGTTCCGAAAAGCCCACGTTATTCACGTAATCCTCAATTTTAAGGATATGGCCGTGATTCAGCAGGTCTTCCACGATGCGTCCGCGTACGGCAAAACGGTCCAGCCCGGTGTATAGCAGGGCTTTCTCGTTCAGCGTTCCGTTGTCGTTAAAGATATCGATGGACTCAAGGTTGTGCTTCAGTCCGATGTTGTAGTCGTTGATATCATGGGCAGGCGTGATTTTAAGGCATCCGGTACCAAATTCGCGGTCAACGTATTCATCAGCGATCATCGGGACAGAGCGTTTAATGAGGGGCACCAGTACGCGTTTCCCGGCAAGGTGTTTAAAACGCTCGTCTTCAGGATGGTAACACACTGCTGTATCGCCCAGAATGGTCTCGGGACGGGTGGTGGCGATGGTAACCCATTCGTCGGCGCTGCCTTCAACCTTATAGCGGACGTAATAAAGCTTCGATTTAACCTCCTTGTATATCACCTCCTCATCGCTGAGGGCGGTCAGGGCTTTGGGGTCCCAGTTCACCATACGCACCCCGCGGTAGATGAGGCCTTTGTTGTACAGGTCAATAAACACATCAATCACCGACCCGTACATGGATTCGTCCATGGTAAACTTTGTGCGTTCCCAGTCGCAGGAAGCGCCGAGTTTCTTCAGCTGTTCCAGGATGATGCCGCCGTGCTTTTCCTTCCATTCCCAGGCATGGGCCAGAAACTCTTCACGGGTAAGCGACGATTTTTCTATGCCTTCTTCTTTAAGTTTGGCCACCACCTTGGCTTCCGTCGCGATGGAAGCATGATCCGTTCCCGGCAGCCACAGTGCGTTTTTCCCCTGCATCCGGGCACGGCGCACCAGCACATCCTGAATGGTATTGTTGAGCATGTGGCCCATGTGAAGCACACCGGTAACGTTGGGCGGAGGAATCACAATGGTATATGGTTCACGCTCATCGGGAACCGATTGAAAGAATTTATTGTCGAGCCAGTATTGGTACCATTTGTTTTCAATACCCGAAGGGTCGTATTTGGCAGGAATTTCCATGTGTAATGAAAGCTGATTTCTAAGAAGGTGCAAAAGTAGTAAAAAAAACGGAGCCGGAAGCCGGATTGAAATTCGCGCTGAGAGTGAGATCCGGAAACGGATATAGCTGAGGCTAAGGTTGAGGTTGAGGTTGAGGTTGTGCTTCGGCTTGGTTCGGCTGCGCCCACCAACCGTCGCTCAGCAACCAGGGTTGAGGTTAGAATTATGAAATAACAGTTTTCCCTGGAATTGCGTCCGGCATCAGCAACCTCCTGATCCGGCAATTCTGTTAATCCTGTAAATCCTGTCAACCTATTTATTCCTGTCTATCCTGTGAATCCTGTAAATCCTGTCAACCTATTAAAACCTGTCTATCCTGTGAATCCTGTAAATCCTGTCAAAAAATTAATCCTGTAAATCCTGTAAATCCTGTCAAAAAATTAATCCTGTAAATCCTGTTAATCCTGTCAAAAAATTAAT
>CAZDBX010000160.1:0-7006 GCA_964503805.1 uncultured Lentimicrobium sp.
CAAATATAGGTTATTTAGTTTGAATAATGAATAATTAGTTTCATAATTGATCGTATTGTTATCCAATGATATTTTGACCACTTCCGGATTGAAATTTTCGTTTTTGACTTTTTCAGTGGTTTGTCATTAACCTGTGGTTATTCTGGTTTTTCCAACTTTTATAGTTCGCGGGTGTTATATGATTAACTGAACTAAAGCTATGGAAGTACAACTTTTTGATTCACAAGGCAGCGGGCGTGCCTTTATCCAGGGGGATGACGGGACGCTGGCCGAAATGACCTGGATTTCGGGCGGGGAAGATCATATCATCATTGATCATACAAGGGTGGATGAATCGTTGCGCGGCACCGGTGCGGGTAAGAAACTGCTCGACGCCCTCGTAATCATGGCAGCGGAGCGCGGACAGAAGATCAAGCCGGTTTGCCCGTTTGTGGTGGCCATGTTCCGGAAACATCCGGAGTACAGCAGCATCAGCCTGCATGAATAAAGCGGTCAGTCTGACTGAGACCGGCAGATGTCCTGACTGAAAACAGAGAAAGGCCTGCTTCGGGAAAGAAACAGGCCTCTCAAAACCAGGTTAAGCCGGTTTATTTGATTTCCCAGGTTTCGCCGCTGTTCAGCAGATCGTCAACAGTTTTGATTTTCTGGTTGGCTTTCGCATAGGCGATCTGTTCTTCCACCATATCATCGTAGGTGGGGTACATGGCCGAACGGATCACGCCAAGTGCAACAGGGAAGTGGGGATATGACATTTTGGCCAGCATCAGGTGAATGCCGGGATCCTGCTGATAGGCGTCGTGCACAAGCAGATCTTCCTCGGTTACACCGTTTTCGCCCAGGGTAACAACCTCAAGCCGTGTTCCGTTCAGGCGGATGCCCTTGTCTTTGTTTTTTCCGAAAATCATGGGTTCTCCGTTGCGGAGGACAATGGTACGGTCGTCGCGGTGTTCCTTATTCGTTACGGAATCATGGGTTTTGTCGGCAAAAATTATGCAATTCTGCAGGATTTCCACCACCGAAGTTCCGTCATGTTTAGCGGCTTCAAACATGACTTCAGTCATGAGTCTGGGCACGGCATCAATTACCCTGGCAAAGAAAGTTCCCTGGGCGCCAAGCACCAGTTCTCCCGGATTGAACGGATGTTCAATGGTTCCCTGGGGCGAGGTCTTGGTAACGCTACCCATGGGGGTAGTGGGTGAATACTGGCCTTTGGTGAGTCCATATATCTGGTTGTTGAAAAGCATAATATTCACATCAATGTTTCTGCGGATAATGTGAATAAAATGGTTTCCTCCGATGGCCATGGAGTCACCGTCGCCGGTAGCCACCCAGACACTGAGATGGGGATTTGAGATTTTCACGCCTGAAGCGATGGCTGCCGCCCGGCCGTGGATGCCATGGATGCCGTAAGTGTTGACATAATAGGGAAACCGTGAGGAGCATCCGATACCGGAAACAAACATAAAGTTTTCCTTACGGTATCCGATTTTCGGAAAAACATTGGCAACGGAAGAGAGTATGGCGTGGGCACCGCAGCCCGGGCACCATTTAACCATCTGGTCGCTTACAAAGTCCTCTTTGGTCAGTTCTACGGAAGAACGTTCTATGGTTAAGTTAGGTTGATTATTCATGATTATTTCTCCTCCAGTGTTGCGTTAAATACATTGACCAATTCGGTAACTGTAAATGGCAGCCCTTGAACTTTATTGTATTTCAGATAGTTGTGTCCAGGGTGGGTCATTTTAAGGTAATTTACGAACTGACCGCTGTTGAGTTCACATACGATCACTTTCTTAAATCCGTTCAATACATTGGCAGTATTCTTCGGCAGTGGCATGATGTAGTTGAAGTGGGCATGGCTGATGCTTTTGCCTTCCTTCTGCAGAACTTCCACGGCTTCCGATACCGGTCCGTAGGTTCCGCCCCAGCTTACCACCAGCACTTCGCCCTCTTTTGCACCTGCAATTTCCTGTTCAGGGATGAACTCTGCAACTTTCTGCACCTTGGCTTCGCGCAGATCCACCATTTTCTGGTGATTGAGCGGGTCGGTGGATACATTGCCAAAGATGTCTTCTTTTTCAAGTCCGCCTACCCTGTGGCGCAGTCCCTCGGTTCCGGGCAGTGCCCATTGGCGGGCAAGGGTTTCCGGATTGCGGCGGTAAGGCTTGAAATCCGGGTCGTTGGGTTTGGCAATGGGAGGTATGATATCAGGCAACTCAGCCACCTTCGGGATACGGAAGAGTTGTGAACCGTTGCCAAGATAACCGTCGGTAAGCAGGATGACAGGGGTCATGTGTTCCATGGCTATTTTCGATGCCATGTAAGCATAGTAGAAGCAATTAGCCGAAGAGGATGCTGCTATGACCACTGCGGGGCATTCTCCGTTGCGTCCGAAAAGCGCCTGGTAGAGATCGCTCTGCTCCGATTTGGTGGGCAGCCCGGTACTGGGTCCGCCACGCTGAACGTTTACAATAACAATCGGGAGTTCCGTCATAACGGCAAGGCCGATGGCTTCGCTCTTCAGCGAGAGTCCGGGTCCTGAGGTTGTTGTAAGTGCAAGGGATCCGGTGTAGCTGGCGCCGATGGCTGAGCAGATGCCGGCGATTTCGTCTTCTGCCTGGAAAACCTTTGCGCCCAGTGATTTGTATTTGGCCAGTTCAATCAGGATTTCGGTTGCAGGGGTAATGGGATAGGAGCCAAGGAACAACGGGCGGCCCGAACGTTCCGAAGCGGCCAGAAATCCCCATGCGGTTGCCACATTGCCGGTAATATTGCGGTAGCGGCCGGGTTCCATTTTTGCTTTTGAAACCTGAAACACGGATGACAGGGCCTCAATGGTTTCGGCATAGTTGAAACCCGCTTCAAGCACCGCCTTGTTGGCTGCAATGACATCCGGTTTATTTTTGAATTTTTTATCGAAGAAATCATAAGTATGATTCAGGCTCCATCCGAACAGGTGGTACATCATACCCAGTGCAAACATATTTTTGCTGCGCTCCGCACTTTTATTATCTATCGAAAGGTGCTTCACCGCTTCACGCGTAAGCAGGGTGATGGGCGCTTTTACAAGATTGTAACCCGACAGGGTCCCGTTCTCCAGCGGATTTTCGGCATAGCCTGATTTTTTCAGGGCAGCTTCATCGAAGGCTGTTTCATCCACGATGATGGTTGCGCCGGGCTTGGCCCATTTCAGGTTGGATCTGAGTGACGCGGGATTCATCGCGACAAGCACATCGCACAGGTCACCCGTTGTTTCAATTTTTTTGGCACCCACATGCACCTGGAATCCTGAAACACCTGCAATGGTGTTGTGTGGTGCACGGATCTCGGCAGGATAGTCCGGAAATGTGGCCAGGTCAAGTCCCTCAAGGGCTGCAGTGTCAGAAAACAAAGTCCCGGAAAGCTGCATTCCGTCTCCTGAGTCGCCAACAAACTTCACGACCACAGCATCCCTCTGGATAACATTACTTTTAGTTTTTACCATGATTATAAGGAGGTTGATTTGCTTCAGGTGGCAAAGTTATATTATTTATGGTCTTTGCACAGAAAGCATGCAGGAAAAATTATTAATCTATCTTTATGCGATTTGAATCAATACAAAATCGTCATAAAAAGCTGAAATACAAAACCTTGGAAGGTGAAATTCATTCATTCCTATTTAGAAGCTTTAAAAATAGGGGTTATTAATTAATTTTGACTGATTTAGGTATATATTTGCAGCCGGAAGATAACACCAAAATCATTAACTAAAAAATACAGCCATGGCTTACGTAATTTCAGATGACTGCACCGCTTGCGGCACCTGCATTGATGAATGTCCCGTTGATGCTATCTCGGAAGGCGATATCTATAAGATCGATCCGGATGTTTGCACCGATTGTGGTTCATGCGCCGATGTTTGTCCGGTTGAAGCAATTCATCCTGCATAAGCAGTTATTTATCGTATTCTAAGGGCCTGTCACTTGTGGCAGGCTTTTTTATTGCCTTCCGGCGGAAAACTTTATTTCTGTATATTTGTTTAACTGCGGGTTTAAAAAGGCCTGAAACAATAACTTTGCACTGTGTGCCACAACGAATTGTCATCATGGATAAATTTTCCTATCTGTCGAATGCGGAAGGCGATTTTGTAGAACAGCAATACCATCAATATCTGAATGATCCGGCCTCGGTGGACCAGGGTTGGCAACGGTTTTTCGAAGGGTTTGAGTTTGCAAGGAAAAATTACCAATCGGGTTCGGATCAGCTGACCGTACCCGGAGAGTTTAAAGTAATCAATCTCATTAATGGTTACCGGCAGCGCGGGCACCTGTTCACCCTTACCAATCCTGTCCGCACCCGCCGGAAATACAGCCCAGCCCTGGATCCTGAAAATTTCGGCCTTTCAAAGGAGGATCTGAACAAAACATTTCAAGCCGGGAATGAAATAGGAATCGGCCCTGCGCCGCTTTCAAAAATCATCGCACACCTCGAACAAACTTATTGTCAGTCGGTTGGGGTGGAGTTTGCCTATATCCGCAACGAGGAAGTTTACCGTTGGCTGTTGCAGAGGATGGAGTCGCAGCGGAATGAGCCCCGGTTTGGTAAGGCGGTTAAAATGACCATTCTGCGCAAGCTCAGTGAGGCTGTATTTTTCGAAAAGTTCCTGCACAAGCGTTTCCCCGGCCAAAAGCGGTTCTCCCTTGAAGGGGGCGAATCGCTGATCCCCGCCCTGGATGCCATCATCGAAAAGGGGGCCGGACTGGGTGCCAACGAGTTTCTGATCGGCATGCCCCACCGCGGCAGGCTGAATGTACTGGCCAATATCATGGGCAAACCTTACAAAGATATTTTCAACGAATTTTCAAATAAGGAATTTGATGACGAGTTTGTGCTCGGAGATGTCAAATATCATCTGGGGGCAACGCTTCAGCGGCCTACCCACGCCGGGAAAGCCGTTGATCTGACACTGGCACCCAACCCTTCGCACCTCGAAACCGTCGGCCCGGTGGTTTCCGGCATTGCCAGGGCCAGGATCGATCAGGTCTATAAAGGTGATACGGATAAGGTGGTGCCCATCATCATCCATGGGGATGCATCCATTGCAGGACAGGGGGTGGTGTATGAGATGATTCAGATGTCGGAACTTCCCGGATACCGCACCGGAGGCACGGTACACCTGGTAGTGAACAATCAGGTAGGCTTTACCACCAATTACCTTGAAGGGCGCAGCTCCATTTATTGCACCGATGTGGCCAAGATTGTGCAGTCGCCGATTTTCCATGTGAACGCCGACGATGCCGAAGCCGTGGTGTACGCCATTGAACTGGCCATGGAGTTCAGGGAGAAATTTGACAAGGATGTTTTTATCGACCTGCTCGGATACCGTCGCTACGGCCACAACGAAGGGGATGAGCCCCGTTTTACCCAGCCGGTACTCTATAAAGCCATCGAAAAACATCCCGACGTTAGGCAACTTTACGTCGAAAAACTGATTGCCGAAGGACTGATTACAGCGGATGATGCGTTGGCCATTGAAAAAGAAGTCAACGACATCTTTGAAGCCCACCTGGCCGAATCGAACAGGGCTGATAAAGCAAAAGTTACCCCTTTCCTCGGGCCGACCTGGGGCAATATCAGGGTGGCGGTCAGCGAAGATTTTAACCGGTCGCCCGTCACCGGGATTGACATGGAAGTGCTTCAGAAGCTTGGAGAGAGAATCACCTCCCTGCCCGAGGGCAAGGCCTTCAACCGGAAGCTGGTTAAACTGATGAACGACCGCAGGGCTATGCTGGGCCCCGGCGGCAAGCTCGACTGGGCGATGGGTGAACTATTGGCCTATGCTTCACTGCTGAACGAAGGCGTACCGGTACGCTTAAGCGGACAGGATTCGCAGCGCGGAACCTTTTCGCACCGCCACGCGGTTCTTACACTCGAAGACAGTGAAGAACGCTATACCCCGCTGAATAATATCGGCCCATCACAGGCTCCTTTCGAAGTCTATAACTCGCCATTATCTGAGTACGGCGTACTTGGATTTGAATACGGTTATTCCTTGTCCTCCCCCTATACGCTGATTATCTGGGAAGCCCAGTTCGGCGATTTTTTCAACGGCGCGCAGATCATTATCGACCAGTATCTGAGCAGCGCCGAAGACAAATGGCGGGTAATGAGCGATCTGGTGCTTTTCCTTCCGCATGGCTACGAAGGGCAGGGGCCTGAGCACTCGAGCGGCAGAATAGAGCGCTTCCTTTCGCTCTGTGCCGATAATAACATGCAGGTGGTCAATTGTACCACACCGGCCAATTTTTTCCACTTGCTGAGGCGGCAGATCAAGCGGCCGTTCCGCAAGCCCCTGGTGGTATTTACCCCCAAAAGTCTGCTGAGGCATCCGGCCTGTGTATCTGATCTGGAGGAGCTGAGCCGCGGCGGTTTCCGCGAAGTGATTGATGATGAAACTACAGCTCCCGAAAAGGTAAAAAGGGTGATTTTTACCAGCGGCAAGTTGTATTACGACCTGATTGAGGAGCGCGCAAAACGCGGCACCCATGAAGCGATCATCCGGATTGAACAGTTGTATCCTTTCCCCAATGAACAGGTAAAAGCGGTGCTGGCCCGGTATCCCAATGCTGAGAGGCATGTGTGGGCGCAGGAAGAGCCTGCCAATATGGGGGCCTGGTCGTTTATCCTGCGCAATTTCAAGGAAACGGATATACTGCTGGTGGCGCGCCCCGAAAGCGGAAGTCCTGCCACGGGTTCTCCCAGGCTGCACGCCCTAAGGCAACGCAAAATTGTTGAGAAATCGTTCGGGGAGTGCACCTGCCCCAACGCAAACCTGATCTGTAAAATGGTTTGCGCCCCGCATGAATGGTCATTTGTTTCAGAAACAGCAAAAACGGAATAAAAGATACTGAAATGATTATTGAAGTGAAAGTGCCCAGCCCGGGTGAATCTATCTCTGAAGTTCAACTGGCTTCGTGGCTGGTGAATGATGGCGATTTTGTGGAAAGAGACGCCGAAATAGCCGAAA
>CAZDBX010000161.1:0-3538 GCA_964503805.1 uncultured Lentimicrobium sp.
TTGGGGCCAGGCCCGGCGCTGGTTAAAGGTCCGTGGCACGCGTCTGAAGACGCGCCTTTACTTTGCAAACAGATTATTTTTAATTTTATTCAAAGGAAAGCAGAGGTGAACTATAAGACGCGCTAAGTTTCAAGGCTTATCTCGCGCAACAGTCCTCTGCCGTCCCTTTGAATCAGTTGAATTGCCTAAGATAGAATGATAGACATGTGGGTCTAATAAAGGCTTTAAGGAAATTCAACATTTTGTTTGACCTAAAAACAAAGTTATGAAGAAGTTATCAGTTTTCGTAGGAATTGATGTCTCAAAAAAGACATTAGACGTTTGTGTATTAAAAGCTGAGAAAATGGAAGTTCTCAGTTTATTTGAAGTTTCAAACACAAAAAAAGGAATCAGTAGCATTATCATAAGGTTAAAGTCATTAAAGTTAGATTGTTCCAACATCTTATTTTGCTTTGAAAATTCAGGGGTTTATTCAATGCCATTAAGTGTGATCTTCACCGAAGCAATGTTGAATTATTGGGAAATACCAGCTCTTGAAATTAAGAAAGCAAAGGGGATTACCAGGGGAAAAACCGATAGAACAGATGCTAAGGATATCGCTTTGTATAGTATTCGAAACATTGACAAATTAAAGCTTTCATCAATTGCTGAAGTTGATATTCAACAACTAAAACTCCTTTTTGCAGAGAGGGAAAAATTGGTAAAGTCAATCAAACTATTTGAAAGCACACAGGAAGGCAAAACTTTTATCCCTGGCTCGATCTATAAGGCTGTTGCGGCGAGTAATCGAAAAACAACGACATTCCTCAAAAAATCCCTCAAGGCGATTGATGAAAAAATAAAATGTATCAGGGTGCAAAATGAAAAGTTGAATGATCAATGCCAATTATTAAAAAGTGTTCCAGGTATAGGAGATGTGACAGCTTTATACTTGATTGTCACTACCAGAGGCTTTGAACGATTTAACAACTGGAGGAAGTTCGCGTGTTACTCAGGCATTGCCCCCTTTCAGTATACTTCCGGATCCAGCATAAGGGGCAAAACCCGGGTTAACCATTTGGCGGATAAAAAAATGAAATCCTTGCTGCATATGGCTGCTTTAACAGCTGTTAAACATGATCAGGAATTAAAGGAATATTATGAACGAAAACTAAAGGAAGGTAAAAATCCAATGCTGGTTCTTAATAATGTTAGATGTAAAATTGTCGGAAGAGCATTTGCCGTTATAAATAGATCCACTCCTTTTGTGAACATGAAAAAATATGCTGCATGAAAAAAATGCTTGCTTTTTGTCATAGAATGCGCTAACTATAAAAAGAAGACCTGACAAGTTGGAAGAGAACTTGCCAGGTCAGGTATGCAGGTTGATGCCGGCAGGTTTAGCTGCGGGCTTCGATCATAATTTCGAGCATTTTGATCGCGGCTTCCGGAATCACGGTGCCGGGGCCGAAGATGGCCATGGCGCCCGATTTGTAGAGGAAGTCATAGTCCTGGGGCGGGATTACCCCGCCAACGATAACCATGATGTCTTCGCGGCCAAGCTTTTTCAGCTCTTCGATCACCTGGGGCACCAGGGTTTTGTGTCCGGCGGCGAGGCTGGAAACGCCCAGCACGTGCACGTCGTTTTCCACGGCCTGACGTGCGGCTTCTGCCGGCGTCTGGAACAGGGGTCCGATGTCGACATCAAATCCTATGTCGGCATAGCCGGTGGCTACCACCTTGGCGCCACGGTCGTGCCCGTCCTGACCCATCTTGGCGATCATGATGCGGGGGCGGCGTCCTTCGAGTTCAGCGAACTGGTCGGCCATTTCGCAGGCTTTTCTGAAGCTGCTGTCGTCGGCCGATTCGGAGGAGTAAACTCCTGAAATGGAACGTATCACGGCTTTGTATCTCCCATAAACTTTTTCGAGTGCCATTGAAATTTCCCCGAGCGAAGCGCGTTTGCGGGCGGCGTCGATGGAAAGGGCAAGCAGGTTGCCTTCTCCGGTCTCTGCGGCGCGGGTGAGCGCCTCCAGGGCTGCCTGTACCTCCGCATTGTCGCGGTTGGCGCGGAGCTGTGCCAGCCTTTTCAGCTGTGCTTCGCGTACGGCGGTATTGTCAACTTCGAGGGTTTCGATGGGGTCTTCTTTTTCGAGGCGGTATTTGTTCACCCCAACAATGGTGTCGCGGCCCGAGTCGATGCGCGCCTGCTTGCGTGCAGCGGCTTCCTCGATGCGCATCTTGGGAATACCGGTCTCAATGGCCTTGGCCATTCCGCCGAGCTGTTCCACTTCCTCTATCAGTTTCCAGGCTTTGCGGGCCAGCTCATGGGTGAGGGATTCTACATAGTAGGAACCTGCCCAGGGATCCACCGCCTTGCAGATGTTGGTCTCCTCCTGCAGGTAGATCTGGGTGTTGCGGGCGATGCGTGCCGAGAAGTCGGTGGGCAGCGCGATGGCCTCATCCAATGCATTGGTATGCAGGCTCTGGGTATGACCGAGGGCGGCCGCCAGTGCCTCCACAGCCGTACGGGTTACGTTGTTGAAGGGGTCCTGTTCCGTAAGACTCCATCCGGAGGTCTGCGAGTGGGTGCGCAGGGCCATGGATTTGGGATCTTTCGGGTTGAACTGGTTCACAATCTTTGCCCAGAGCAGGCGGGCGGCGCGCATCTTGGCAATCTCCATAAAATGGTTCATGCCAATGCCCCAGAAGAAGGAGAGGCGGGGTGCAAATGCATCCACCGGAATGCCTGCCTGAATGCCCGTACGGATATATTCAAGTCCGTCGGCCAGGGTGTAGGCCAACTCGATGTCGGCGGTAGCGCCGGCTTCCTGCATATGGTATCCGCTGATGGAGATCGAGTTGAACTTCTTCATGTTCTTTGAAGTGAACTCAAAGATATCGGCAATGATCTTCATCGAGGGAATGGGCGGGTAGATGTAAGTGTTGCGCACCATGAACTCCTTCAGGATATCATTCTGGATGGTACCGCTCAGTTTTTCCATGGGTACGCCCTGTTCCTCGGCGGCCACGATATAGAAGGCCATGATGGGCAGCACGGCGCCGTTCATGGTCATGGATACCGACATCTTGTCGAGGGGGATCTGGTCGAACAGTATCTTCATGTCGAGGATGCTGTCGATGGCGACACCGGCTTTTCCCACGTCGCCGACCACGCGTTCATGGTCGGAGTCGTAGCCGCGGTGCGTGGCCAGGTCGAAGGCTACCGAGAGGCCCATCTGACCGGCTGCCAGGTTGCGGCGGTAGAAGGCGTTTGATTCCTCGGCGGTGGAGAACCCGGCATACTGACGGATGGTCCAGGGTTTCATTACATACATGGTGCTGTATGGGCCGCGGAGAAAGGGCGGGAGCCCTGCGCCATAGTTCAGGTGCTCCATCTTTTCAAGATCCTCTGCAGTGAAAACCGGTTTCACCGGGATCTGCTCGGTGGTCATCCATTCGCAGCCCTTGGGCAGCGCCGCGGGATCCGCCTTGCCGAACGATCTGATCGTTACATTTTTAAAATCGGGACGCATATTTTTTAATTCAAGGATTCAAA
>CAZDBX010000161.1:3638-6899 GCA_964503805.1 uncultured Lentimicrobium sp.
ACATGGATAAACTCATCCACGCCGGCAGCTTTCAGTTGTTCAACCAGCTCTTTCGGGAAACCGGCCACCACCACCTGGATTTCAGGGCAGGCGGCTTTCAGGGCTTGAGCCGCGGCCGGGGCGATATCGGCGTACTCCTCGTCGCTGCTGCAAAGCACAACGATGTCGGCTTTGGCTTCGAGGGCCGCTTTCACGCCTTCGTCCACGCTGCTGAACCCGGAAGTGTCGGTGATTTTATAACCGGCGCATCCGAAGAAGTTGGTGCTGAAGCCAGCCCTTGCCTTGCGCATGGCCAGGTTGCCGGTGGCGAGCAGGAAGACGTGCGGACGGTGTCCTTCTTCCGATTCGTAAATCTCGGTTGCCAGTCTCAGGTCTTCAAAAGCATCGGCGCCACGGTAAGGCTCCATTATTTTATAAACCGGAGCGGGGCCGGCGCTGTCAGCATCTTCCTCTTCCTCATCGGCCTGAATCTTATCCAGCATATTTTCCGTCATATTGGGATACTGGTTGGTTCCCAGCATCACGGTGCGGCGCGCGGCAATCTCAGCGTTTTTCTGCGCGGCGCTCGCGGCCACGCTGTTCTGGATAAAGCCGGACTGAATGGCTTCGGTCATGCCTCCTTTTTCTTCCACTTCGAGGAAGAGCTTCCAGGCGGCGTCGGCCAGCGAAGCGGTGAGGTTTTCGATGTAGTAGGAGCCGGCGGCGGGGTCAACCACCTTATCGAGGCTCGATTCTTCCTTCAGGATAATCTGCTGGTTGCGGGCCATACGCATGGAGAATCCATCCGGTTCCTTGTAGTTGAGGTCGAAAGGAAGTACCGTAATCATATCAGCGCCGCCCAGCGCGGCCGACATGGCCTCGGTGGTGGTGCGCAGCATGTTTACGTAAGGATCGTAAATGGTTTTGTTCCAGTTGGCTGTCACCGAATGGATGCGCATTTTGGCGCTTTCGGGGGAAGCGGGCTGATACTGTTCCACAATGCGTGCCCACAATAGTCGGGCGGCACGCAGTTTGGCGATTTCCATAAAATAGTTTCCGCCCGTTGCAAATACGAAAATCATGCTTTCAGCGGCTTTGCCGGCCGGAATGCCTGCCGCGGTGAGCAGGGCCATATATTCATTGCCCGAGGCAAGGGCAAAGGCCAGTTCCTGGGTGAGGGTGGCCCCTGAATTGTGGAAGTAGTGGCCGTTGATGGTGATCAGCCTGAAATGCGGAAGTTTATCGCCGTAGTTTCTTACCAGTTCCGCTACTTCGCCCAGATCTTTCTCCCGCGAAGTATGGTAATTTCCCTTCAGTAGCACATAGCTCAGCGGGTCGCAGTCGAAGGAGCCACAGGTGTTGCCGGCCTCTTCGCCCAGCTGCTGAACCAGCATCCCGGCAAGGGCAGGATATGATTTTGCGGAATTGAAATTGAGCGAAATTTTGCCTGTGTCTATCCCTTCGAGCAAGGTGTTCAGTGAAGCGGCATTGTCAATATTTGCGGCATTGAGCGAGAGGGCGTCAGCGCCTTTGGCGATCACCTCACGGGCCAGGGCGTTGGCGTTGGCCGGGTTGGCGGTTTCAATGTCCTGGCATATACGCCATTTGTTTCCATCCGCTTTATTGCCCCTGAGAAAGGGGAACTGTCCGGGAAGGGCATCCCCGAACGAAGCAAGGCCTTCCATATCGCCGGAACGGTAATAAGGCTTCACGGCGAAGCCTTCGGCGGTTTTCCAGATCAGCTTCTTCTCATAATCCGCCCCTTTCAGGTCTTCCTGAATTCTGGCCTCCCATTCGGCGGTTGTAACTGGTGGAAACTCCCCGAAAAGCCTGTCCGCCTGATTTGTGTTCTTCGTATTGTCCATTGCAGGTATATTGATTTTATACAGAAACCTTTTAGCGCCTTGTTTGTTAACCGCTTACAAAAAGCGGTGCAAAGGTATAGGTTTTTTTATCCTGCAAGCACTTTTTAGCTTTAATTTAACAGCCTTACGGAACATAAAAACCTGACTTTCAATACATATAAAAACCTATATATGAATATACTCATCAGTGGGTCAACGGGTTTGACGGGGCGCAGGCTGCGGGCTGCCCTGGAGGAGAGGGGCCATACCGTTACGGCGGCCGGAAGGGCTGATTTTGCAGGTGATCCCGCTTTGCTGAAAGAGAAAGTGGAAAATGCCGGGGTCGTGATACACCTGGCGGGCGCGCCCATCGTGGCCCGCTGGAGCAAGGCTTACAAGCGGGAAATACTCGACAGCCGTGTATTTACTACCCGCAAGCTGGTGGAAGCCGTAAATTTGGCGGAACGCAAACCGGAGTTGTTTATTTCGGCTTCGGCGGTGGGCATTTACAGCGATGAAGGGGTGAATACCGAGGAGCATGCTTCTTATGCCGAAGGTTTTCTGGCCGATGTGTGCCGGCAGTGGGAAGGGGAGGCTGCACAGCTGAATCCCGCCACCGGACTGGCAGTTTTCAGGCTGGGGGTGGTACTGGCAAAAGAGGGAGGCGCATTGCCCAAAATGCTGACGCCCTTCCGCCTCGGACTGGGCGGGCCCATCGCCGGCGGCAGACAGGGTTTCTCATGGATTCATATTGATGACCTGGTCAGCGCTTTTTTGTTTGTGCTGGATCGCCGCCTTACGGGGACATTTAACCTGACGGCCCCCGGGGTTACCGACAATCAGGGTTATACCTCCGCCCTGGGCAGGGTGCTGAAGCGGCCGGTTTTTATGCCTGTTCCCGCCTTTGCCCTCCGGTTGTTGTTCGGCGAAGGTGCCTCCGCGCTCACTACCGGACAAAAAGCCATTCCCGGGCGGCTGCTGAAGGCGGGGTTTACTTTCCGGTTTCCGGAGGTGGAAGGGGCGTTGAGGGATTTGTTGCGCTAAGAGAGGATTTGAGGATTTGAGGATTTGAGAATGTGAGGATGTGAGGATGTGAGAATCCCGCCTGCTGCGGGACAAGTCGTGAAAATGAGGAAATATGTAAATGGATTCTGATGATATCAATGAGAAATACTTCTTATATTCCTAAAGATCAATCTGTCAGTTTAGAAATTAGAAATTAAAAATTAGAAATTCCTGGTGTTCGGGTGTTCTTGTGTTCTTGTGTTCTGGTGTTCTGGTGCTTAAGTTGTATTCAAAGATTCAAAGATTCAAAGATTCAAGGATTCAAAGATTCAAAGATTCAAAGATTCAAGGATTCAAAGATTCAAAGATTCAAGGATTCAAAGATTCAAAAATTCAAGGATTCAAAGGATTCCAGGCCGCTTGCGCGGGTGAA
>CAZDBX010000162.1:0-6876 GCA_964503805.1 uncultured Lentimicrobium sp.
CAATCGGTTGGCAATCCCTTCAATTCGATTATTGACAATTTCAGGGAAGAGATTTTTTACTAAGTAAAAGAAAAAAAGTACAAAGTAAAGGGCAATGATACCCTCAGTCAATACCTTACGGAGGATATGAACCCCAAAGAACCAAAAAGCAAGCGAAACCATGAGCAAATATCTCGTTAACCTTAAGATAAACAACATGCCCATCGCGGTGGAAGAGGGCACAACCATTCTTGAGGCAGCTAAAAAGCTGAATTTCAGAATCCCCACCCTATGTAATCATCCTGACCTTACTGTAGCCGGCAACTGCCGTGTGTGTGTGGTTGAAGTGAAGGGCGCCAGATTGCTGGCCGCAGCCTGTGCCACCCCGGTTTCCGAAGGCATGGAAGTATTTACCAACAGCGAGAAAGTCAGAGTTTCACGCAAACATATCGTGGAACTACTTCTTTCAGAACACAATGCAGATTGTACCAAGTGCTTCAAGAACGGGCATTGTGAATTGCAGGACCTTTCCAGTGAATACCGCATCGGTGATCATGTATTCCTCGATCTTGTTAAACCTGAAAGCAAGATTCAGGATATTTCTTCACCATCCATTGTAAAAGACGACAGCAAATGCATCCGCTGCCAGCGTTGTGTCAGAACCTGCGCTGAACTGCAGGGTGTAAGTGCACTTGCGGTAGTGAATAAGGGAGATCACCAGAAGATATCAACCTTCCTGAACAAACCAATGCACGAAGTGGTATGTACCAATTGCGGCCAATGTATCAACAGATGCCCGACCGGTGCACTTACAGAGCGCAATTACATTGAGGAAGTGTGGAATGCTATTTACGATCCCTCAAAATTTGTGGTGGTTCAGACAGCTCCCGCTACCCGCATCGCCCTGGGAGAAGACCTCGGTATCCCGGTTGGTGAAAGAGTTACCGGCAAGATGGTTTCCTCACTTAAAAAGCTGGGATTCAACAAAGTGCTGGACACCGATTTTACCGCTGACCTTACCATTATGGAAGAAGGCACCGAACTGCTTACCCGCCTCAAACGCGCATTGGTTGATAAAGATGAGAAAGTTGTCCTTCCTATGATGACTTCCTGTTCTCCCGGATGGATTAAATTCCAGGAGCACATGTATTCAGACATGCTCGACAACCTGTCCACCTGCAAATCGCCCCAACAGATGTTCGGTGCAGTAGCCAAAACTTATTATGCCGATAAGATCAACATTAAAGCCCAGGATATGATTGTAGTTTCTATCATGCCCTGCGTTGCCAAGAAGTTTGAATGCGAAAGACCGGAAATGCGTGATAGTGGCTACCAGGATGTTGATTATGTTTTGACCACCAGGGAACTGGCTATGATGATCAAACAGGCCGGGATTGATTTTAACAAACTGGAAGAGGAACATTACGACAGTATTCTGGGTGAATCATCGGGTGCTGCCGTTATATTCGGGGCTACCGGTGGTGTAATGGAAGCAGCTTTGCGAACCGCCTATGAAATTGTTACCGGACGCGAAGTACCGTTCACCAATCTGAACATTCAACCGGTCCGCGGCATGGAAGGCATCAAGGATGCCACCATCAAAATCAAGAATGTAAAACCCGAATGGAGTTTCCTAGAAGGGGTGGACCTTCACGTTGCAATCGCGCACGGACTGGCAAACGCAAGGCAACTGATGGAAAAAGTGAGAAAAGGAGAAGTTGCCTATCACTTCATTGAAGTAATGGGATGCCCCGGCGGCTGTCTGGGCGGCGGAGGCCAACCTATTCCCACTTCCCCTGAAATCAGAAAAAAACGTGCGGAAGCCATTTATCATGAAGATGAGGATATGACGATCCGCAAATCGCATGAGAATCCTGAAGTCGTTGAGATTTACAAGGAATTCCTCGGTGAGCCGCTGAGTCATAAATCTCATGACTTGTTGCATACACACTACAAACCAAGGAAGAGATACTAATCCTTGATGATTTTCCGGCAAAGAGGATGGCTTATGGCCGTCCTCTTGGCATTTTTATAGTTTTTAATTGCACTGTTTAAGTATTTGTTTGCGTGTATTTTAAATAAGCTTGTTTAGAATAAAAATAAATTCATTGTTATTTTAATAACAATGTGAATTTATTCACAATAAAATTTGTTTGGCATGAATAAACTGATTAATTTTGCCGCACCATTTGAAAGAAGTTTGTGACCCCACACCGAAAGGTGCTTAATTTTAAAATGAATGAAAATCAAAGAGGTTGTCGAATTACTGAATGCCAGGGTTGTTTCGGGACAAGACCAGCTTGATGCTGAAGTGGAATATGCATTTGCATCCGACCTGATGAGTGATGTACTCACCATTGAAACGGATAATCTGCTTTTGCTTACGGGACTTGCAAACCTGCAAACCATCCGGACTGCTGAGATGTCTGACATCAGCAAAATAATTTTTGTCAGAAAGAAGAAGGCAACCGATGAAATGATCCGACTGGCCGCTGAGAATGATATGATACTGATTGAGTGTGACTACTCCATGTTCAAATCCAGCGGAATCCTGTTTAAATCCGGTGTAAAGCCGGTATATTAAAAATAACCGTGATGCATTTCGAGTTTCATGTTGAGGGAGGTAACTTTTCCAAAGCGGGGTCGGCATCCAGCCAGTTGAAGAAAATTCTTAAACAGCTGAATGTTGATCCCAGGGTCATTAAAAGGGTGGTAGTCGCCCTTTATGAGGCTGAAGTAAATATTGTGGCCCATGCTTACCAGGGAGTTATTTACATTGATATCGACACTGAAAAGATCGAAATCAGACTGATTGACGAAGGGCCGGGGATAGAGGACATAGAACTTGCCATGCAGCAGGGCTATTCAACTGCCTCGCCTGAAGTACGTGAAATGGGTTTCGGGGCCGGTATGGGCCTTCCGAACATTAAAAACAACAGCGACCGGATGTCAATAACCTCACAGGTTGGCAAAGGTACCACTGTTGAAATTATTACATTTCTGAACAACTAATTGCTCAACAATGGAATCAGCTATTTTTCACCATGCACTTAAGATCAGGGAAGATCTGTGTATCGGCTGCTCTCATTGTATGAATGTGTGTCCTACAGAAGCGATCAGGGTAAAAAACGGGAAATCATATCTTATTGAAAACCGTTGTGTTGATTGCGGTGAATGCTTCAGGGTTTGTCCTGTAAGTGCTATAATTATTGATCATGATGACTTCAACTACATCTTCGACTACAAATACCGCGTTGCACTTGTTCCTTCGGTATTTACCGGTCAGTTCCCTGAAGACATTTCACTGCGCCAGATACACAGTGTGCTGCTTGAACTTGGATTTACACATGTATATGAAGTTGAAAACGGTGTTGAAGTCCTGGCGGAAGCGATAAACACTTTTGCAGGCAAGTCCACTGATAAAAAACCGCTGATTTCTTCTTTCTGTCCTGCAATTGTGAGGCTTATCCAGGTGAAGTTTCCTGCGCTGGCCGACCATATCATGCTGCTGAAGCCTCCGTTAGATGTATCAGCGTTACATATCCGGCATGAATTTGAGAAGCAGGGAATCCCTGCTGAAGAAACCGGCATTTTCTATGTGACTCCCTGTGCGGCAAAAATAGCTGCCATCAAAGATCCGGTCGGAGAAAAGGATTCACCCATCACCGGTGTAATCAACATGGACATTCTTTTCAGCAAGGTATACCGGCAAGTAAAGCAGCGCAACCTGCAAAGTTGTGCCCTGCCTGTAGGCAGCAAGCTGACAAAAAAAGCAACCTGCTGGTCGCTCACCAATGGTGAAGCGCCCTTTGTAAAAGGAAGATCGCTGGCCATTGATGAAATTCATAATGTGATTGAGTTCCTGGAACGGCTCGAAAATGAGGAAGTTTCCGATATCGATTTCCTTGAACTCAGGGCCTGCGACGAAAGTTGCGCAGGCGGTGTACTCACCATTGCCAACCGTTTTCTGACTGCTGAACGGTTGAGGAATCACACTGATGAATATCATCCCGAAAAAGACTTCAACCATCCGGATGCGATCAAACCAATCGCCGAAAACAGGGATTTCCTCCTGAACAACATCAGTATTGGTGAAATCAAGCCCCGGTCGATGATGAAACTGGATGAGAATATGGCAGAAGCAATGCGGAAAATGGAAAAAGTAAACCGCATTATGCAGCTGTTGCCAATGGTGGATTGCGGCATATGCGGAGCACCCAGTTGCCAGGCGCTTGCCCAGGACATTGCCCAGGGAAATGCAACCATTAATTATTGTATATTTATTCAAAAAATACTGGAACAAAAGGGTGAACTCAGCCTGGAAGAAAGCATCAAGATAATGCAGGACATCTGGGGATTCGGGAAAACCAACAAATACCGGGACCTGAAAGGAATCTGAATATGAAAGTAAGAGAAGTTGCGGAAAAACTGGGGCTGACTGTAATCAGTGGTGCTGCCGGACTCGACAATGAGATCAATAAAGGATATTCATCCGACCTGTTAAGCGATGTAATGGGCAGCGCCGGTTCAGGCGACATCTGGATTACGCTCCAGACCCATAAAAATGTGATGGCAATTGCTTCATTAAAAGACCTTGCAGCCGTTATCCTGGTGAAGGGCTTTACCCCTGATCCTGACATGGCTGAACAGAGCGACGAGGAAAGCATTCCGGTACTCGGCACCAGTGAAGACACCTTTACTATCAATGGCAGATTGTATAACCTGCTGAAACAATGAACCTGAATACAAGATGAAGGAATTCAGCGCCGACCTTCACATTCATACTGTACTTTCGCCTTGCGGCAGCCTTGAAATGAGCCCGCGAAACATTGTACGGAAGGCCCTGGAAGAAAAACTTGACATCATCGGAATCACTGACCACAATTCCACCCGGCATTGCCGGGAAGTATGCAGAGAAGCAATAAAGGCAGGCATCACTGTATACACCGGAGTTGAGGTAACCACAAAAGAAGAAGTTCACTGCCTGGCGTTCTTTGAAACATTTGACATTCTGGATGCATTTCAGGTATACCTGGACCGTTATTTGCCTGACATCATGAATAATCCGGACCTGTTCGGTTACCAGGTAGTAGTTGACGAAGAGGAGAACATCTCTTATGAAGAGCCAAAGTTGCTGATTTCGGCTATTTCACAAAGCATAGATCAGGTTGAAGCTGAGGTGCACCGGCTGGGCGGGCTGTTTATTCCGGCTCACATCAACCGTCCGAAATTCAGCCTTACGAGTCAGCTTGGATTTGTGCCGCCCAATCTGAACGCAGATGCCTTTGAATTGTCGAAACACACATCCGTTGAAGACTTCCTGAAACAATTCCCCTATCTGCGCGGAAGAACTTTTATCAGGAACTCGGATGCCCATCAACCGGAAGCAATCGGAAGTATTCACACCCGGCTGCGGATGGAACATACCGGTTTTGACGAACTCCGTAAAGCGCTGCACGGAAAAGAAGGAAGAGAGGTGGTGTTATGATGAAGGATTTTGCAATGCACATCATGGATATAGCGCAGAATTCCGTATCTGCTGGTGCTACTGAAATAGAACTGCTGATTGAGGAATCCGCTGCAGATGACCGGCTCATAATGATCATCAGGGACAACGGGAAAGGGATACCTGCCGACATGATCGGAAAAGTGACCGATCCTTTCGTAACCAGCCGTACGACCCGCAAGGTCGGGCTCGGGCTTCCGTTGCTCAAACAACATGCTGATTCCACCGGTGGAGGTTTAACCATAGAATCAGGAACCGGAAAAGGCACTAAAGTAACGGCAACATTCGGCCTTTCGCACCTTGACCGGCAGCCTTTCGGCGACATTGCCGGAACTGTTGTTCTGCTGGCAGCTGCAAACCCGGAAATCAGGTTTATCTATGAACACAGCACCCCAACGGGAATGTACCGTTTTGATACAGCTGAAGTAAATGAAATGCTTGAAGGAATGTCAATATCAGAAGCACCGGTAATCCGGTTTCTGAAAGAAATGATCAGTGAAAATCTGAAGGAAATAAAGATTTCAGGATAATAATCAACACACAAACAAATTTTTAAACATGGGACAAGTAAAATCACTGGCTGACCTGCGGAAGATCAAGGAAGAACTGCAGGGAAAAATGAGCCTCAGGGAGAAGAGCAACAACCCTGAAAGCCTTGTACAGGTGAAGGTTGCCATGGCTACCTGTGGAATTGCTTCAGGAGCCAAACAGGTCATGGATTTCTTTATTGAAGAATTTGACAAAAGAAACATCCAGGCTGTAGTTACCCAAACAGGTTGTATGGGATATTGTTTTGCCGAACCTACCGTTGAAATTACCCTTCCGGGAAAGGAACCCGTTGTTTTCGGCTATGTGGATACCAGGAAAGCCGATGATATCATTGAAAAATATGTAAAAAACGGTGAACTTGTTGAGGGTATCATTCCTGTTAATTATGAAACCATTGAAAAGAAATAAGGAGGAGCGGTAATGGCAAAATATAAAATGCATGTTTTAGTCTGCGGTGGCACAGGGTGTCATGCTTCGGAAAGCGACACGCTGCTCGAAAACCTGAAAACCATTGTTGCCGATAAAGGACTTGACAATGAGGTTCAGGTGATTGCAACAGGATGTTTCGGTTTCTGCGAGAAAGGTCCCATCGTAAAGATTATGCCCGACAACACATTCTACACCCAGGTGAGCCCGGCGGATGCAAGGGAGATTGTGGAAGAACATCTGATCAAGGGGCGTAAGGTAAATCGCCTGCTCTACGTTGATCCCGAAAACAAGGAACATATTTCTGATTCCAAGCACATGGGCTTCTACAAGAAACAGATGCGCATCGCCCTGCGCAACTGCGGTGTTATAGATCCGTAAAATATTGATGAATACAATTCACTCGATTGCTGCAG
>CAZDBX010000163.1:0-6825 GCA_964503805.1 uncultured Lentimicrobium sp.
CCGGGTAAGAATATGTGCTCTACTTCTTTGGTTGTCATTTATTTGGTGCCTGTAGTGGCGGTCATGTTTTTTTTTGTTTATTTTAGCCTTTTGCAAAGAAGCCGGGAGCCTCCCGAAAGGTCAAAGGAACAGCAGGCAGGATATTATGTGTTTATCGTGCGTGATTGGTATAGTTGTTTGCTTTTATCTGTTTATATAGTATATCTTATGTTTTAATCAGGTCAGAATATGGAAAATCTCAGGCAAAAAAGTTTACTTCCGGATCGTGGTAAATCTGTTTTTATTCTGGCAATCGGACTGATTTTCATGATGCTGATTGTAGCGGCAATTTTTTATATCCGCAATGGAATCGCATCGGTTAAAATGAAAATGGGAAATGAACTGGTTTCGATTGCTGAATTGAAACGAAACGGTATTACAGAATGGTACCTGGATGAAATCAATGATGCTGCCGTAATATCGGCCAATACCTTTCTCCATTCGGTATATTTAAAAAGCATCAGTACCGGGGATGAGGTTACCGGAAATGATCTGATTGTTTTCCTGAATGACCTGAAGACCGAACACGGATATAGTGAAATCTTTCTCACTGATGCTGAAGGAAAGTTGCGTTTATCCACAGATGCTGATTATACCGGACCAGACACTATTTTGGTTGATTTTATCAAAGAGGCCGTAAGGGAAAAGAAGGTTGTATGTACCGATCTTTACAAGAGTTCTGCTTACGGTGGGCCCAGGATAGATTTTATCGCGCCGCTGGCTTTACCGGAAGGGGAATACCAGAGCGCGATCGTGTTGAGCATTGACCCTTATGATTATTTATATCCGCTACTGTCTTTCTATCCTTCGCCGGGTAAGTCTTCCGAATCAGTGCTGTTTACGAAGGAGGGAGGTCAGGTGATGGTGTTAAGCAACCTGCGCTTTGAAGAAGGGGCTGCTCTGAACAAAAAAATCCCTTTTCCTGAGTTTAGAGGACAGGCAGCGCTGGCAGGTGATGATTTTAAAGGAATTGTGGAGGGCAGGGACTATCGCGGGGTTGATATTTTTGCGTATTTATGTCCTGTTGAAGGAACGTCATGGTACCTGATTACCAAGATTGACAAGCATGAGCTTTATTCAGGCCTCCGGAAGGAGGTTACCCTGGTTTTGTTTCTGCTCGTTTTGGTGGGCTTTTTTCTTGCTGCGGTTTTCTGGCTGTATAATGCGGAGCGGCAACGCAGGATGCTGGCATCGTTGCTTCATGCCCGGGAAGAGTTCAGAACTACGATCTATAGCATCGGAGATGGAGTCATTATCACCGATAAGGCGGGATTGATACAGAATATGAATCCTGTTGCTGAATCGCTGACAGGATGGAAGGAGTCCGATGCACTAAACCGCAGGATATCTGAGGTATTCCGTATTGTCAGTGAAGACACGGATGACGAAGTTCCCAACCCGGTTGAAAAAGTGCTGACTTCAGGTATAGTTGTTGGTCTGGCAAACCATACACTCCTGCTGTCACGGGATGGCAGAAAAATTCCCATCGCAGACAGCGGGGCGCCTATCAGGAATGAATCAGGACAGATCAAGGGAGCCGTGCTGGTTTTTCATGATCAGACCCAGCAGCGTAATTACCAGGCAGCCCTCGAATCGAGTGAAGCGAGATACCGCCGTATGTTTGTCGAAAATCCCCAGCCAATGTGGATTTATGACCTGGAAAGTCTCAGGTTTCTTGAAGTCAATGAGGCCGCAATTGAAAAGTATGGTTACAGCCATGATGAGTTTCTTTCGATGACCATCAAGGATATCAGGCCTGCAGAAGAAATTGACCGGCTGATGGATAATATTGCTTCCACCAGTTTTGATTTGAATCACGCAGGGGAATGGAAGCATCTGAAGAAGAATGGCGATGTAATCTGGGTTATTATTGTGTCTCATCTGGTAACTTTTGATGGCAGAATGGCCAGACATGTTATGGTCGATGATATTACCGAACGAAAACTGGCAGAACAGGCCCTTCAGAAAAGCGAGGAGAAATTCCGGAATCTTTTTGAAAATCATTCCGCAGTAAAGTTACTGATCGATGCGTCATCCGGACAGATTACGGATGCAAATGCGTCAGCTACTGCCTATTACGGATGGGCCCATGAGGAGCTTACCAGTATGAACATCAATCAGATAAATACCCTGTCAGATGAAAAGCTTAAGGCGGAAATGGAAAATGTCAGGATCAACACGCGCACGCATTTTGAGTTCCGGCATCGTCACAAGGATGGTTCTGTCAGCGATGTAGAAGTTTTCAGCAGCAGTATTATGATTTCGGGTAAAGAATTTTTACATTCCATTGTACATGATGTGTCAGCCAAAAAGTTTGCCGAGCAGCGCATAAACCTGTTGATCCGTTCAATAGAACAAAGTCCCGTAGGGATAATAATTACAAACCCTCATGGTATTATTGAGTTTGTTAATCCAAAATATCTGCAGATGTCAGGACTAGAATCAGGAGAACTGATCGGATTTATTCCGTCTTTGCTGAATCGTCAGTCAGGAGATCTTCATCAGGTTGAAGAAGTCTGGTCAGCCATCGGTGCCGGTAAGGAATGGAGCGGAGAGTATCCTGAGCGTCGTAAAAACGGCGGAACGTTCTGGGAGAATGCTTTGGTCTCTCCGGTTTTTGATACGGAGCATCAGATCAGCCATTATGTGATCATTCTTGAAGATATTACTGCTCAGAAAAGGATGATTACTGAACTGAAAGCTGCCAAGGAAAAAGCTGAAGAAAGTGACAAGCTTAAATCGGCCTTTCTGGCAAATATGAGTCATGAAATCAGAACGCCGATGAACGGGATTATCGGATTTATGGACCTTTTGCAGGAGCCTGACCTCGGAAGGGAACTCCGGGCCGAGTACATCGGCATTGTGAAATCGAGTGGGGAACGCTTATTGAGCACCATCAATGATATTATAGATATTTCTAAAATTGAATCAGGTCAGGCAGTTGTAAATTATACACGTACAAATGTCAACCAACTGATAGACAGGTTGTATAAATTTTTCAGGTATGAGGCTGATGAGAAAGGATTGGATTTTTCAATTGAACAAAAACTGGATGAAGACCATGCCTGGGTGAGTTCAGATCATGTCAAACTTGAGTCAATCCTTACAAATCTGATCAAAAATGCGCTTAAATTCACCCGCCGGGGTTCGGTAAAACTGAGTTACAGTCTGACAGATGATTCCATACTTGAATTCCGTATTTCCGATACCGGAAAGGGCATTCCTGCCGACAGGCTGCAGCGTATATTTGAGCGTTTTGTGCAGGCAGATGTTTCTTATTCACGCGATTATGAAGGTTCCGGCCTTGGCTTGTCGATTTGTAAAGCTTATGCCGGAATGATGGGCGGGGATATCATGGTGGAATCGGAAGTGGGAAAAGGCTCTGTTTTTATTTTTACATTGCCTTACCTGCCGGCTGACGAAGATCATACCACGCATGACATAATTCATGAATTGGTCGGGGAGCCTTCGGCAGGTGATCTGATCCTTGTTGCTGAAGATGACGATATCAGTTATTACTACCTGAACAAGTTGCTGGCAGGCAGACAGGTAAAACTGATCAGAGCGCTGAACGGGGAGGAGGCAGTAATGCAATGCAGAGAAAATCCGAATATTTCCCTTGTGCTGATGGATATCAAGATGCCCCTGCTGGATGGATATGAAGCAACCCGTCAGATCCTTGAAATCAGGAAAGAATTGCCGGTGATCGCCCTCACTGCGTATGCATTTGAGGAGGACAGGCAAAAAGCGCTGGCAAGCGGGTGTGTCGATTATGTGAGTAAGCCTTTGAAGCGCGATACATTTCTTGCAATGATCGACAGGTATATACCGGATAAAAAGGGCTTGTGAATTCAGCAGCAGATGTATTCCTGCCGGAATAAAATAACTGCACAGGGAATTTCATGACGAACATATGCAGGTGTATTTATATTGCTTTTTATCACTCCCCCGGTTGAAAACAAGCATGCGGGCAGCCTTATCCGTTAGCAGGAATCCTTATTGTTTGCTCAGGTAACTGCGTTCTGCATTAATTGTAAAATTCCCGCTTTCATTAAAAAAGTAGCCCTATCTTTGCACACAAAGCACTGATGCATGGCACTTGATACCATTATTGATCTGAACAACCTGAGCGTATACCAGCGCAATATCCTTGTATTGTCTGAGGTTACTCTCTCCATCGGTAAAGGGGAATTTGTGTATCTTATCGGTAAAACAGGAACCGGAAAGAGCAGCCTTTTAAAAACATTGTATGCCGATCTGCCCGTGAATGAAGGAGAAGCCGAAGTAGTCGGGTATAATCTGAGGAATATCAAGCAGAAGGAAGTGCCATACCTGCGCCGGAAAATAGGGATCGTTTTCCAGGATTTTCAGTTGCTTTCCGATCGCAGTGTAAATGATAATCTGATGTTTGTGCTGAAGGCTACAGGTTGGAAAGATAAAGAGGCGGCGGATGAAAGGATCAAAGATGTACTCGAAAAGGTAGGGCTGAAAACCAAAGGATTTAAGATGCCCCACCAGCTGTCGGGAGGGGAACAGCAGCGTGTTGCGATTGCCCGAGCACTGCTCAACGACCCCGAGTTGATCCTGGCAGATGAGCCTACCGGTAATCTGGATCCCGAAACTTCGGAAGGTATTATGGCTCTCTTGTTTGAAATCAGCCGTTCAGGGCGTGCAGTGCTGATGGCGACCCACAATTACGCGCTGATGGAGAAATTTCCCACACGTACCCTGAAATGTGAAGCAGGTAAGGTATTAACTTCCGAAAACGGCTTCGGCCAACCGGGCAGCATTGCCTGAATTTGAAAATGTGCGGTTAAGTAATTCGTGCCTTTTTTCTGCTTCTGAAACCGTAAAGGGGACATTCTGCAATTCTTCCAGCTTTTTCCTGAAATCTTCCGCTGTTTCAGCTATTCTACACAATGGTTCAAGCCCCGTTCCGTTAAGCATTACAGGATTTACAAGGCAATGCCTGCCATTGTACAGGGTGTTCAGCAATTTCAGTTTCAAGCCTGTAGCCTGAAAGGTGACCAGCACATTCACGTGGGCATTGCGAATCAGTGTAAAGAGTTTATCATCGTCCGGATTTGCAATAATACGGATGTTGTCGTAGGGTTGCGCAAGACCAAAAATCCTCTTCTGCGGATTCATTCCGGCAATGATAAGCCGGAGCTTGCTGCCGGCAAAGACCTTTCTGATAAGAAATTCCACTGCCGCCTCATTTTCAGGCACTTCAATATTTCCATGATAGAGTGCATAATCACCACTGCCTGCTTCAATATTGAATGTGTCATTTGCATGAAAGCTTGGCAGAAACCGGATATCTTTTCCGGGAAATACTTTTTTAAGGTAATCTGTATCACATTCCGATACCACAAGCATCAGGCCGGCATGTTTCAGCTTGCGCTGAAAATACCTGAGCTTCAGGCTTTCCACAAGGAAGTAGGCTTTTTTCACCAGGTTATGCTCTGCGGCAAAGAGATTGATGTAATATTCATGTTCGATGTTGCTTTCGCGATATATCAGCTTGCGGTTGCGGAGCCGCGGGTCGTCAAGATAATAGCATGAATGCATGCCCTCGAAAAGCACCGGGTAATTGTCTTTCAGAAGATTGCTCATCAGGGATTCGGAACGGCGGCTCTTCACGATATAGGGTATAAAGCTGAAAGCTGACGCAATGCCGGTTTTCCTCGAATAATAGTGTACCTCTTCGCAGTAGTCTTCAAGTTCAGTTGCCCGGTCGCGTCCGGGGTATTCAAAGATATGCAGGTGCAGACGGATGCCGTGTTTGTGCAACGCCCTGATTTTATAAAAGACGTCGATTACTCCGCCGTAGTTGGGCGGAAAGGGCACATCGAATGAAACAATATGCAGGTGGCGGTCAGACATATTTTTGATAGACATCTTTCAGGATAAGTTCTTCCTTTTCCCAGCAAAGCGCTTCAGCGGCTTTGTCCAGATTATTTTTCCACCTGATTGTTCGTTCAGGATGGTCAAGCATCTCTCTGAATTTTATCGCAATGTGTTCCGGTTCATGACTATCGGTAATCATCCCTATGTCATATCCCTCAACAATTGCGGCAATCTCGGGCAAGCGCGAAGCAAGCACGGGAATGCGGGCGTGAATATAGTCAAAAAGCTTGTTAGGCAAGCTGTAACGGTAGTTGATATTGGTGTCTTTGTCCAGGGTGAGCCCTATGTCTGCCAGCCTTGTATAGCGCATCATTTCATCATACGGCATCTTTGGCAGGAACATTACCCTGTTCCTGTATTCAGCCTGTTCTGCTTTTTCTTTGAGTATGCCAATCACATCCCCGCTGCCGATAATGAGCAGGAGGGCGTCCCCGCAATGCCCGACCGCTTCAATCGCTTCTTCAGCGCCCCGCTGAATGTTGATGCCAGCTCCCTGCAACAGGATGATTTTCCGGTCTTCAGGCAAGCCCAGGTCTGTCCGGCTGTAACTTCCTTCCTTCCTCAGACGCCGCGGAATATTTCTTACCACATGCAGCTTTTTGTGGTATTTTTCTTCATATAACCTGGCGATACTGCCATTAACGGTAATAATATCTGTGAGTCTGGGGAAAATAAACGCTTCAATGCTTTCCCATATTCCCTGAACAAAAGGCCGGTCAACCAACTCGGGTGTCCCGGTGTAGAATTCGTGGCTGTCGTAAACCAGGGGTACCCGCTTCAGCCTGTGCACCAGAAAGCCGGCTGGAAGGGTGTCGAGGTCGTTGGAAACAATTAAATGGCAACGGTGAGTGATCAGCAACCAAAGCAGCCTGATGT
>CAZDBX010000164.1:0-6801 GCA_964503805.1 uncultured Lentimicrobium sp.
TGTAACCGGTGCAACTGCGTCAGGTTACACCACGCTTAACTGGACATCCTCGGGCACCGGAACACTGGTAAATGCAGCATCACTCACTCCTACCTATATTCCTTCAAATGCCGACCGCGTAGCAGGTTCAGTAAATCTGATCCTGACTCTTCAGGGAGCAGCACCTTGCTTTGGCTCGCATACCGATGCCATGACACTAACCATCAGTTCATTGCCAACCGGAACCCCGGTTGTCAGCGGACCTCAGGATGTATGCGCAGGTCAGACAGGCGTTGTTTATTCGGTAATTCCTGTTCAATATGCTACTTCTTACAACTGGATTCTTCCTTCAGGTGCCACAATCGTTGCCGGAGCCAACACTTCAAACATAGTGGTTGATTTCTCGATGTCGGCAGTATCCGGAAACATTTTCGTAACCGCTTCGAGCGCATGCGGAAGTGGCCCTGTTTCAGCAGCTTATGCAGTAACAGTAAGTCCTCTGCCCGGAGACCCGGGGATAATTATGGGTCCGGCTTCCATTTGCCAGAATACTTCAGGAGTGATTTACTCAATCAATCCTGTAAGCGGTGCAACAGCATACCAGTGGACAGTACCCACCGGAGCAACAGTAGTTGCCGGAACAGGCACCAATACCATTACAGTTGATTTCTCAACAACTGCACTTTCAGGTGATATAACTGTAACTCCGCAAAACACATGCGGAAGCGGAAATACATCCACCCTCGCTGTAACCGTTAATCCTATGCCGGTTGCTCCGGTAATCACCGCCAACGGCCCGGTTGAATTCTGCGAAGGTGGAAGCGTTGAACTGACGGCAACTGCCGGTTATGCTTCGTACCTCTGGTCGAATGGCATGACCACCCAGAGCATTACTGTGACCAGTTATGGCACTTATTCAGTAGTTGCCACGGATGCATCTGGTTGTGCTAGCTTGCCTTCAAATGAAATAACTGTGAATGTTCACATGTTGTTTGTTCCTGATGTTACTGCAAGCGGACCCACCGACCTCTGTCAGGGAGAAAGTGTTATTCTTTCAGCACCTGCCGGATATGCATCTTATTTGTGGAGCAACGGCCAAACATCACAAAGTATCACTGTTACGACGGCCGGAGTATATAACGTTACCGTAACCGATGCCTTTGGCTGTACCAGCCTGCCTTCGGCAGATATTAACGTTACAGTGAATCCTTTACCTTCAACCCCGGTAATTACGCCCGACGGACCACTCAACTTCTGCGCAGGAGGCAGTGTAACCCTTTCGGCACCGGCCGGATATGCTTCATACCTGTGGTCAAACGGTGAAACTACCCAAAGCATCCTGGTTACTTCAAGCGGCGTATTCTCGGTAACAGTAAGTGATCTTTCCGGATGCACCAGCTTGCCATCGGCATCGGTAACCGTTAATGTGAATCCTTACCCTGCAACACCGGCCATTGTTGCCAATGGCCCGACTACATTCTGCAACGGGGGCAGTGTGGAACTTACCGCAACCCCGGGATATGCATCATATCTCTGGTCAAACGGTGCCACTACCCAGAGCATCACCGTAACTACTTCGGGTTCATATACTGTAATAGTTACCGACAATATCGGATGTTCAAGTCAGCCTTCGGCGCCGGTAAGTGTTACAGTAATGCAGCCACCCACACCAACCATCGTAGCCAACGGACCATTGATGTTCTGCAGCGGCGGCAGCGTTATGCTCACAGCTCCGGCCGGATATGCAGCGTATCTGTGGTCTAACGGTGAAACTACCCAAAGTATTACCGTCACTGTTTCCGGAAGTTATTCGGTTCAGGTAACCGACGCCAACGGATGTCTCAGTGATCCTTCAAATATTATTGATGTTACTGTTTATTCTCCTGCAACACCTCCGGTGATCGTAGCGCTCGGCCCCACAACCATCTGCGACGGTGAATCGGTAACCCTTTCGGCTCCTGCCGGATACTCGGCCTATTTCTGGAACAACGGACAATCCACGCAGAATATCCTGGTAAGCACCGCCGGAAATTATTTTGTCACGGTAACTGATGCAAATGGTTGCACATCGGCACCTTCCAATACAATTACAGTAACGGTAATTCCTCAACCTGAAGCAGATGCAGGCTCCAATGCCAGTATTTGTGCAGGATCGAACTATACCATTACCGATGCAACAGCAACCAATTATTCAACATTGGTTTGGACAAGTTCAGGTTCAGGGTTCTTTGTGAACAACGGTAACCTCGATGCAACCTATGTACCTTCGGCCGGTGATATTTCAACCGGTAGCGTAATGCTGACGCTTTCAGCCGTTGGATTCGGCCCCTGCACCATGGCAGCACAAAGTTCCATGCTGCTGAGCATATCCAATGCACCCACAGCATACGCCGGAAATGATTTTGACATCTGTGAAGGCAGCAACATTAATATTTCTCTCGCCACTGCCGGCAATTACCAGTCAGTGAGCTGGTCAACCACCGGTTCGGGCACGTTCCTGAACGGAAACACACTCACACCGACATACATCCCCAGTGCGCTGGATATCAACAGCGGGCTGGTGTCACTTACTTTGACTGCATGGCCCATGACCCCCTGCGCCAACCCGGCAACAGACGCGCTTATAGTAACCATTAACCGCGCACCCCAGGTATTTGCCGGCAACAATACAAGTTTGTGCCCGCCGGATCAGTACACAACCCTGAGCGCAACCGCAAGCAACCATACCAACCTGCTCTGGACAACCAATGGTACCGGAACGTTTACCGATCCCACTTCATTGGTAACCGTTTACAGCCCGAGTGCCGCCGACATCAGCAACGGATCGGTAACACTGACACTGACGGGTTATGCCAACAGCCCGTGTTCAAATGTAAGCGACGATATTGTGCTGGTACTTGTACCATCTCCTGTTGCCAATGCCGGCCCCGATCGCCTGATTTGCGAAGGTGAGAATGTAATTGTGAGCGGCACAGCATCGGGATACCAGTCTGTCTTCTGGACAACTTCGGGCAGTGGTACCATTGTCAACGGTAATACCTTAACACCTACCTACATACCGAGTGTTGCCGATATCAACAACGGCTGGGTGACGCTTACCCTTACAGCCAATCCGCTGGCTCCGTGCGCAGTTCAGGCCATTGATGCCATGCAGTTGAATATTACCAGGACTCCCATGGTATTTGCCGGGAACAACACAAGTTTATGTCCGGCAGGGCCTTATACAACAAGCACTGCAACAGCTTCAAACTACAGCTATATTGAGTGGACAACCACCGGAACGGGGACTTTCTCGGGTCCCAACAATCTGGTAACTGTTTACACCCCCTCTGCTGCAGATATAACCAATGGTACTGTTACCCTGACTTTGACAGGATATGCAAACAGTCCGTGTTCGCCGGCAAGCAGCAATATTGTACTGTTGCTTTCAAATGCGCCTTCAGCCAATGCCGGCCCAGATCACCTGATCTGCGAAGGCAGTATGGTAAGTATTACCGGAGCATCGGCATCAAACTATCAATCTTTAAACTGGGCTACATCCGGGACCGGAACATTTATTAACGGCAATTCACTCACCCCAACCTACCTCCCGAGCATTGCCGATATCACAAACGGCACAGTAATCCTGAGCCTGACAGCAACCCCGGTTTCTCCATGTGCAACCGCCGCCAGTGATGCGACCACCGTCACCATTTCGCGCAATCCTCAGATCTTTGCCGGTGACGATACCACCCTTTGTCCGGCAGGTCCGTACACCACCGCTTCTGCCACAGCTGCTTTTGCAGCCATGCTTGAGTGGAGCAGCAACGGAACCGGATCCTTCAGCGATGAATATGCACTGGTAACAATTTACAATCCGTCAGCACAGGATATCGCCAACGGAACCGTAACCCTTACCCTTACAGGTTATGCCAACGCTCCATGCGGTAATGTAAGCGACGATATAATCCTGAATCTCTCCATGCCTGCAACTGTAAATGCCGGTGGTGATGTAACCATTTGCGAAGGCATGCAGCATACCATTTCAGGAGCTTCAGCTGCAAACTATCAGTCAATCAGCTGGATAAGCAGCGGAACCGGAGTGATTATGAACGGCAATACACTCAATCCGACTTACATCCCCAGCATGGCCGATATCACCAACGGAGGTGTGATTCTCAGCCTGATTGCCACACCGCTGGCCCCATGCACCGGAAATGTGACCGATGCCATGCAGCTGACCATTGTACGCACGCCTCAGGTATTTGCCGGAAACGATGCAGCCATCTGTCCTCCGGGATCTTATACCATCAGCGATGCAACGGCCTCGAATTATCTGGCATTGCAATGGACCAGCAGCGGAACAGGTAGTTTCTCAAACAATGCCACCCTGGTTACCATTTATAATCCATCACCGGAAGATATCGCCGCAGGCACGGTAACCCTGACACTCACAACTTATGCCGGCTCACCATGCGCCAATGCGTCTGATGAAATTGTTCTCTACTTTGTACCTGAAGCTATGGCCAACGCCGGCGCCGATGCAGTGATCTGTGAAGGTTCCCAGTTTATGGTTACCGGAGCTTCGGCTGCCAACTATTCAAGTCTGAACTGGAGCACCAGCGGAACCGGAGTTTTCGTAAACAACGGAACTGTTGCACCAACCTACATCCCGAGCGGAGCCGATATCAGCAATGGTATGGTGATACTTACACTAACCGCCGATCCCATTGCGCCCTGCTCCATCCAGGCCTCTGACGCTCTCATTCTTACAATAAACGGCGCTGTCCAGGCCAACGCCGGCCCTAACGGACAGGCATGCTATGGCGATAATTTCTACCTTGCAGGCGCTTCAGCGGCAAATTATTCAGACATTCTCTGGACCAGTTCGGGCACGGGAAGCTTTACCAACCCTACCGAGGTGAATGCAACTTATATACCTTCGGCTGATGACCTTGCCGCAGGAAATGTTACCCTGACCCTTACAGCCTATGGCAACAGTCCCTGCGGGGATCAGTCAGACTTTATGGTGCTCTCCATTACCCCGGGCGCTACAGTGGATGCCGGTGATGACCTGAATATCTGCTTCGGTCCGGCTCCTGTAACCGGTGCCTCTGCCACCAATTATTCAAGTCTGCAATGGACGGTTTCATTCGGAACCGGTATGCTGGTGAACGCAGGTAACATCATGCCTACTTATATCCCCAGTGTCGCTGACCTGACAAACGGATATGTGATCCTCACACTTACCGTCAATCCGCTGGCTCCATGTACCGATCCGATCGCTGATAACAAGACCCTTACCATCAGTGAAACGCCGCTGGTTGATGCAGGTCTTGATGAAACCATCTGCGAAGGCTCAAGCTATACCATCAACGATGCTTCAGCATCAAACTATGCCATGTTGTCCTGGAGTTCATCGGGAACCGGTACCTGGGTAAACATCAACACCCTGAATCCAACCTATACACCCAGTGCTGCTGATATTGCTGCCGGATCGGTTGTACTGACCCTTTCAGCAAGCAACGGCGCTTGTCCGGTGGTAACCGATTACAAGCAACTCAACATTCAGCGCGAAGTAATGGTAAATGCAGGTATTGATGAAGCCATCTGCGAAGGTTCATCCTACATCCTGATGACAGCTTCGGCTGCAGGATACAGCAACCTGTTATGGTCAACCTCAGGTTCAGGAACCTTCAGCGATCCCAATGCACTGAATCCGGAATACATTCCGAGCCCTGCCGATATCGCTGCCGGCAGTGTTGTGCTGACTTTAACCGGTATTTCATCCATGCCATGTTCAGGAAGCGATTCTGATGATATGACCCTGTATATCAGGTATGCTCCTGCTGCCGATGCAGGCACCGACGGGCAGATCTGCCAGGGAGAACAGTACATCATTGCCGATGCGATCGCCTACGATTATTCTACGGTTATCTGGACCACAAGCGGTACCGGAACTTTCATCAACGGATCCTCGCTCACGGCAACCTATATCCCCAGCCCGGCCGATATTACTGCAGGAAGCGTTACCCTGACCCTGATTGCATCCAACCCGCCATGTGCCGATGCCACCGACAGCCAGTCACTTACTATCATTCCGCTGGCACAGGTAAACGCCGGACCGGATGCAACAATCTGCAAGCTTTGCAGCCACACGGTTTCCGGAGCATCGGTCTCCAATGCCTTAAACTTTAGCTGGTCGTCCACCGGGACCGGGACCTTTGTAAATGGCAATACCCTTACCCCGACCTATCAACCAAGTGCCGGAGACATTTCCAACGGCTCGGTCACACTGATTCTGACGGCAGAAAGCGCTTCAGGTTGCGGCAGTTACAGCGATGAAATGGTTATCTACATCAACCAGACCCCGGATCTCGAATTTACCTGGAGCCCTGTTTGTGCCGGCCAGCCGACCGATTTCGTGGTAGATCCGACAGTTACTGACATCAATGCAATCGCTGTATGGCACTGGAATTTCGGTGACGGATTTTATTCCAATGAAATGAATCCGACCCATACCTTCCCGGCTCCGGGTGCCTATAACGTAACACTCACGGCAACAGATACTTCAGGATATTCATCCTTACTCACTCATATCGTTGAGATTAACAGCACACCCATCGCCTTCTTCAGCTTTGATACCCCCAACTGCATGGGAGAATCAACACAGTTCCACAACCTGTCATCGACTGAAAATGGCTATATTACACGCTGGGTATGGAATTTCGGCGACGGATCCGCAACGGATACCATATACTTCCCCAATGATCCAAATGTTGAGCACACCTATGCCAATCCGGGCATCTTTGAAGTAACGCTCAATGTGCTGAACTCCTATGG
>CAZDBX010000165.1:0-6789 GCA_964503805.1 uncultured Lentimicrobium sp.
TTGTAATTTTTATAAACAATGCGAGTACAGGCAAGCGCCTGATAAACCCCAAAAATGGTTAAAAGAAAAAAGAGGAAAATAACATTTAGTTTTTTCATAATCTGTTATATTTATTATGGAAAAAGTTAAACTACGGATGCACTTTAACATTATTATTCTTTATTTTGTTCAAAGACATTGGTGTTGATTGAATGTTTTGGCCCCCTTTGCAACGAAGGAAGTGATCTCGTCACTGCGCTTAACTGCGTGATCAGAATGACAGGGCAAGTAAAACTAAGCAGTGGTGAGGGGTTTGAGGGTTAAGACAAAAGAGAAAAGAAAAACAGAAATTGAACCAACCATTGCGGCTTGTAGAAAGCTTATATAGCTAAAAGCCCGGATGGGATTATTTGCAAACCTCAGAAGAGATGAGTTTTACTTTTTTCTTTGCGTAATGGAAACCAGCAACAGCAACACCAAGCCCAGCACCGAGCCACGGGCAATGTAATCGCCATAGCGCACATAAAACGTAATTTTATCATTGGCATTTATTTCCTGCCTGATTACTGCGGTTTCCCAGTAGGGGGTGGGTTGCAGTATATCGCCCCGCTGGTTTACAAAACATGAAATGCCTGTGTTGGCCGAACGGGCCACGCTGCGCCGGGTTTCAATGGCCCTTACCGAAGAAAACAGCGCATGCTGCCGGTGTCCGGCGGTATTGCCCCACCAGCCGTCATTGGTGATTACAAAAATCATATTGGAGCCGTTGCGCACAAACCCGGCCACAAATTCCCCGTAAACCGATTCATAACAGATAACCGGGGAGATCTTTAAAGTGTCGTTGATGGTGAACGGGATTCTTTCAGGGTCAGTTCCGAGTTGCCCGACCGTTCCGCCAAGGTCAATGGCAAAATCGCCCAGCGGCTTCAGCAGCCAGGGGAAAGGCATCAGCTCAACCCCGGGGGTAAGCTTCGATTTGTGGGTGCGCTGCAGGTCGGGATAATTTCTGAAAAGGAATGCAGTGTTAAATGCATCGTAATATCCTTCGCTGTTTTTGAATTTTCTGGCGGTAGAGGGGATCACTTCTCCGGGCTCATAAGAGCGGTAGGTGGAATAACCCACCACAATTCCCGCCTGTGGCAACGCACGCAGCAAGCCATTCCTGAACATATTGATGGTAGGATGGTCTTCGAGATTGTTTTCCCAGATCATCAAACCCGACGACCAGTTGGGTTGAACCATGGATTCGGGAAAAACAACAAAATCGGTGAGGCTGTCGGCTTTGGTGAGCGCCAGTTTAGTGGCATGTTCAATCACCAGGTCGGCCGGAAGCTCATATTGTTCCTCATACGGGTCGATGTTGGGCTGTACCACCACCACATCAACAGGGGCCGCTTTTTCACGGTAAGTGTAATACATCAGCAGTGATACCGCCAGCGGCAGCGCCATCACCGCAAGGGGTAGCCACAACTTACGGAACGCAATCTTTAAAGATGTTCCATCTAACCACGACTGTATGACTTTATAAACAAGTATATTGATCACGAGTACCCACAGGCTTCCGCCGAACATGCCGGTAAATTCGTACCACTGCATCCACGAAGGCCAGGCCGAAAAACCGTTTCCGAGACTCAGCCACGGCCAGTTGAGGTCCCAGTGGTGGTGAAGGAATTCGAAGGAGATCCAGGCAAAAATTAATCCGAGGTATCCCTGCGAAGGATTTTTAAGCCGGCGGCGCATAAAATGAAACAGCCAGAAGGTAAGCGACATGAACACCGAGTTAATCAGCACAGCCATGGTTACCCCGAAGAAGGTGGAATTATAAATCCACCAGGTGGTGAGGCCGTTCCAGATAATGAATGCGGGCCATACCCGGAAGAAAATCCCGAAAGAATGGTTGTTGCTTCTGTTCGACAGGAAATAACCCTCCATCAGCAGCAGGGGGACAAAAGCCACAAACAGCAGGGGCGGGAATCCATTGGCCGGCCAGGCCAGGGAGAATAACAATCCTGAAATCAGGGAATAAAAAGATAGAAACGGAGGCTTTTTCATGAATCGGGAATCTGTTCAGGCAAAATTATCAAACCCTGCGGAATAATCATCAAATGAATATTTACTCAGGTTGCTAAAGAAACAATATTGCAGCTATTAGAAACCAAAAATCCGGTATAAAAGTTCCGTCAGAACCGCTGCTTCAGAAAAATAAAAACTTTTTGACGGGGAACCGATTATTGTTAGTAAATTAACACAGAATTGGTAATTTTGCACAACTTTTAGTTGCAAGTATCGCATTATCAATATTTTTACATAACCAACCAACCATTAAACGGAGGATTACATGGCAATAACGAAACTGGACCAGATGTTTGAAGTCCTGAAGTCGAAAAGCAAAAAAAGACTGGTGGCGGCCTATGCAAATGATTCACATACCATTGAGGCTGTGAGTGAAGCTGTTGACAAGGGCATTATAGAAGGAACGCTTGTGGGCGATAAAGAAACCATGCTGCAGGTATGCGGGCAGTTAAATATAAATCCCGAAAAATTCCGCCTGGTACATGAGCCGAACGAAGGCAAGGCTGCCGCTGTTGCGGTAAAGCTGATCAACGACGGGGAAGGTGAGCTGCTGATGAAAGGGTTGGTAAGCACCGACAAATACATGAAAGCCATTCTTAACAAAGAGAATGGACTGATGGATCCGGGCGCTATCCTCAGCCACGTTACCGTGATTGAGAACCCGAACTATGAGAAGCTTATGATCGTAGGCGATGTGGCCATTATTCCTCTGCCGGAGTTCAAGCAAAAAGTTGCTATCCTGAACTATCTGGTAAATACCGCAAAAGCGCTTGGCATAGAAAAGCCGAAAGTGGCCGTTATCAGCGCATCGGAGCAGGTTTTGCCGGGCATCCCTTCGTGTGCCGAAGCAGCGTTGCTGTCGAAGATGGCCGACCGTGGTCAGATCAGCGGCGCCTATGTGGATGGCCCGCTGGCGCTGGATGCAGCCATCGACAAGGAATCCGCGCAGATCAAGAAACTCTCCGGACCCGTTGCCGGGGACGCCGACTGCCTGCTCTTCCCCAATATCGAATCGGGAAATGTTTTCTATAAAGCCAATACCAAGCTTGCAAAGGCCGAACTGGGCGCATTTGTTGCCGGCGCCCGTGTTCCCTGCGTGTTGTCATCGCGCGGCGACAGCGCCCTTACAAAACTCTACAGCATTGCGCTGGCAGCGCTGATCGCGAAGTAAACCGCCTTAAACTATCCGACATGGAAGAATTCAGGATTTTAGCCATCAATCCGGGCTCAACAAGTACCAAGATTGCCGTATTTAATGGCGCCAATCCGGTTTTTGTGCGTACAATCACCCATTCAACAGAAGAGCTTGCCGGTTTTGATAAGATCACGGATCAGTATAATTTCCGGAAGGAGATCATTTATAAGCAACTGGAAGAAGCCGGCATAGAGATGGACAGCATCCGGGCAGTGGTTGGCCGGGGCGGACTTACCAAACCCATCCCCTCCGGGGTTTACGAGGTCAATGAAGCCATGAAGCATGATATGGCCAACAGTCCGATGGGCGAGCATGCCAGCAACCTCGGCGGATTTATTGCCGATGATATTGCAAAGAGCCTGCCCAACGCCCGTGCCTTCATTGCCGACCCGGTGGTGGTTGATGAACTGGAGCCGCATGCAAGGGTATCGGGACATCCCGAATTTGCCCGCAAATCTATTTTCCATGCCCTGAACCAGAAAGCCATTGCCCGCCAGCATGCCAAATCCATTATGCGGAAATACGAAGACCTTAACCTGATTGTGGTCCACCTTGGGGGCGGCATCAGTGTGGGCGCGCACCGCAAGGGGCAGGTGGTTGACGTAAATCAGGCACTCGACGGGGAAGGGCCTTTTTCGCCCGAACGCAGCGGCACCCTGCCATCTGCCGATCTTGTCAGACTTTGCTTCAGCGGTAAATATACCCAGAAGGAAATCCTTACGATGATTAAAGGCAAAGGCGGACTGGCCGCCTTCCTGGGTACCAACAGCGCTTACGAGGTGGAGCAACGGGCAATGGCCGGCGATGAATATGCGAAGTTTATCTTCGAAGCCATGGCCTTCCAGGTGGCCAAAGCCATAGGCGCCATGAGTACGGTGCTGAAAGGTGAGGTTGACGGCATCCTGATCACCGGAGGCATTGCGCACGGAAAATGGTTTGTTAACCAGGTAATCGAACGCGTTTACAAAATCGGACCGGTACACGTTTATCCCGGCGAGGACGAAATGCGGGCGCTCGCCGTCAACGGAATGATGGTGCTGAAAGGCGAGATTGAAGTGAAAGAGTATAAATAGCTTGAGCCTGATTCAGCTCATTTTGAGTTGCATCTCACAAGAAGCGGTGTATTCATTCTTTGGATACACCGCTTTTTTATCACTGAATATCGTCTTTTCAACGAGACAATCTATCGGCGGCCCATTTCCATATATTCCGGTTGAACGTTTCTCCTTCCGCCTCCGGATAAAGGTCAATAAATGACATAGTTGCCGGTTTGCCCGGATCAAACTTCAGCTTCTCATCCGGTTTATACAGAAGTGCCGGCTCCGGATGAAACTGAAAACCAATTACGTTCGGATAACGGCTGTGCAGGAGAATCTCGGGAATTTTTCCGTCCATGGAAGTGGCAGCCACCTTCAGCCCTTTGCCGGTCTTTTCAACGGCCTGATGATGACTGCTCAGCACACCCGGGTGCGGAGCAGAGCCTGCAGTGAGAAACTTCAGTTTTTCGGGACTGGTAATTTTAATGCGGTGAAAACTTCCCCACATCAACGCATCGTCAAGCCCGAACTGCGTATGGTAGTTGCGGTGCCGGTTGTCCTGTTCCATGGCCAGGACCTGCTCAGCGGTGGTTAATTGGTATATTTCCGTCGGGATGTCCTGAATCATGGTACCCCCGGCAGCTATATTCATGGTTTGCATGCCGAGGCAGATGCCCATTACCAGATAAGCGGGATTTTGTTCCAGCAGGGGGGTGAACGCATCATCCTGAAAACCGCCGGTCAGATGAAACAGAAAGGAGGCTTCAAATGCGTGGCGGTGATAATCGGTGATCGCGGTCAGCAGGTTGGTCTCCTCCCCGTAAAACGCCGGGGGGATATCGGGGCCACCGAAGAAGATAACGCCCGCGGAGTTTTCAAATACAAGGCGGAAATCAATGCTGCACGGGTTTTCCCCGTAGAGCTGGTGACCGGGCAATACGCTGCAGGCATGCAGAAAGACGCCTTCCCTGCCCGATTCCCGGATAAAGCCGGCGGATTGGCTGAAATCGTAAGCCTGGGCTATGTGATAGAACCCCACAAGCCGGTAGTCCTCCGGCAGCGGAAAAATACCCTTGTCGATCAGGTAAAACACCGTCTTCAGATTATTTACGGTCGGGTTCATCAGCACCAGCACAGGATCGCCGGTGGCAACAGGGGTGTTGAAATATTGCTGAGCCGGACACAAAAGACCGGAAAACACAACTAAAAGGACTGAAATAAACCTTCTCATTCGTTTTGACTTTTTTATAAAAATCCCTGAATGTTAATGCGGGTAAGTTGAAAACAATATTCATTAAAAAAACCTTTGCGTCTTTGCGTCTTTGCGCGGGTTCTTTTTATGTAAGCCTTGGGACGGTTCAACAAAACGCCCTTCCCGTTGTTAATCAGCTAAATTATTCAATTTATGCAACTTTTCGCTATCCCGACCGGAAATTTCAAGCTTGACGGCGGCGCCATGTTTGGCGTTGTCCCCAAATCGTTGTGGAGCAAACATTACCCCTCCGACGAAAACAACATGATCAATATGACCATGCGCTGTCTGCTGGTGGTGAACGGAGACCGCAGAATTCTGATCAACAACGGCATCGGGGACAAGCAAAGCGAAAAATTCTTCAGCCATTACCATCTCAACGGCGACGATAGTCTGATAAAATCCCTGGCGGCGGCCGGGTTTGCACCCGAAGACATCACCGATATGTTCCTCACCCACCTGCATTTTGACCATGCGGGGGGAAGTGTAAAATACAAAGCGGACCGCAGCGGGTTTGAAACTGTCTTTCCAAATGCCACTTATTGGATCAGCGCTCCCCAGTGGGAATGGGCCATGCATGCCAACCGCCGCGAAAGCGCCTCCTTCCTGAAAGAAAACATACAGCCCATCGAAGAAAGCGGCCGCCTGAAATTATTCGATCATCCCGGTGAGCTTTTCCCGGGCATCGGGGTCCGCTTTTACAACGGCCACACCGACGGACAGGCCATTCCGTTTATAAAATACAAGGGCAAAACCATTGTTTTTACCAGCGACCTGCTGCCCACCGCGGCCCACCTGCCCCTGCCCTGGGTGATGAGTTACGACACCCGCCCGCTGATCACCCTGGATGAAAAAGAGGCTTTTCTGGAAGAAGCCGTTGACAAAGGTTATGTCCTCTTTTTCGAACACGACCTCTATACCGAATGCTGTACCCTGGCGCGGACGGAAAAGGGGATTAAGGTGGATAAGGCCATGAGATTAAAGGAGCTTCAATAACCCGGAAGGAATTTTTCTATTTCACAGAGATTTAAATCTTCTCCAGGTTGCTCCGTGAAACCTCAGTGCTCTCTGTGTAACTTTCTGTTTTTTACAGAGATTCGAATCTTCTCTGTGTTTCTCCGTGAAACCTCGGTGTGCTCTGTGTAACTTTTTTTGTTTCACAGAGTAGTCACAGAGTTTAAAATTCTTCTCCGTGTTGCTCCGTGAAACCTCGGTGTGCTCTGTGTAACTTTTTTTGTTTCACAGAGGATCAC
>CAZDBX010000166.1:0-6789 GCA_964503805.1 uncultured Lentimicrobium sp.
ATCAGGCCCGAATACCGGGGTTGGATATTATCAACCGTGCGTATAACCTTGATCCTGAGGTAAATTATATTTTTACTGGCCAGCGGCGTGCGGGCAAAACCTGGATGATGTTTTTAATCATACAGCAAATGCTTAAGCATGGCCGCACAGCAGAAGAAATCCTGTACATTAACTTTGAGGATGAGCGTCTTATTGGCCTGGATATTACACAAATGGACGGTATTCTTGACAGTTACCGCGAATTGTTCAGCCACCAGCCTTTGCTCTTTTTTGATGAGTTGCAGAACATAGAGGGTTGGCAAAAATTTGCCCGCAGACTGGCCGACTCAGGATACAGGGTTTATATCACCGGAAGTAATTCCACGATGCTGAGTTCCGAAATGGCTTCGACACTGGGTGGCCGGTTTATGATTCAGGAGATTGAGACGCTGACTTTCAGTGAGTTTTTGACATTCAACGGACTTGCGCTCAGCCCCAATTTTGAATACTCTGATGAACGTTTTGAGGTGTTTAGTCTGTTCGGTGGCTATTTTACCCAGGGTGGGTTTCCCGAGTTGGTACATTTGCGCGACAAAAAGGAGTACCTGAGTACAATTTTCCAAAAAGTATTTCTGGGTGATATCATCGCCCGCAACCAAATCCGTAACACTTTTGCGCTGAAGCTCATGATCAAGAAACTTGCCGAAAGCACCATGGATGAAGTGTCGTTTACACGCATGCGAAACATCATCGCATCGACCGGCCTGCAGGTAGGTACAGCAACAGTAATAGAGTATGAACGTTACCTCGAAGAAGCCTTTCTGATTGCTTCCCTTCCCAATTTCGGGCCGGGAACAAGCAACCGCGAATCGAAGAAGAAGTATTATTTCCGCGATCATGGGCTGCTTTCCCTTTTTTTGGTAAATCCCGAGTCGTTTGTACTCGAAACAATGGTTTTTAACACCCTGCGCAGGTGGTTTGCACCAAATTTATTTTACCTCCGCGAGGCCACGGAAGTTGATTTTTATGTTCCTGATCATATGCTCGTACAGGCTGCATGGCGTTTGGATAATGAAACCACCCGAAGACGAGAAGTTTCATCACTGCTTAAAGCAGCAGATAAATATCCGGCGCCACGGTTGCTGATCATTACCTACGATCAGGAAGAAGAAATACTTGTTGACAACCGTCTGATAAATGTAATTCCAGCCTGGAAATGGATGTTAACCAATTCGTTTCCATAATAAGTGTCAACTTCTCAGCAAGCAAAAGCAATAACTTTTAAAATAATTCCGCTTTACAATACTAATAAGTTCACTCTGGCTGTCAATGGCAATTGATTGGCCACCGGCTTTTTTCCAAATCCTGTATCCGGGAAAAACTTTGTCTTCAGCGGTCGAAAGTTATTAAAACATAACAGTCCACCCTGATGTAGTGAAAGCCTGTGCTATCCTGTTAATCCGCAGACATAGGGTTAATGCAGGCGCCAACGAGGTCAGCGACAACGAAGCAAACGATAATTCGCAGTACTTATCGAAGAAAATCCAGGACGAAATGACCTACCCCGGACAGATTAAAATTACCGTGATCCGCGAGACCAGGGCGATCAGTTTTTCAAAATAATTACTGAGAATTACTTTTAAGAAGGAGTGTTATCTGCTGGAAACACACCTTCTTGTTATAATGCAATTATCCCCTCAATCACCGAAGCCTTCCGGTATCTTTCCACGATTTCGGAGGGGCTGAGCATCATTTCCTTTACCGTTACCGATATATATTTCCCCCCTGATGAATGGCGGGTAAAAATACGCGCTTCATCACCGAACAGACTGCGCAACAATGCATAATCGCGGTTTGAATCCGCAATGATGAATTTAAACATATAAACTGCCGGCCAGTTTCCCTGCCGGGATAGCTGGTCTTCCAGCCGTTTCAGAAATTCCTCGTTAATTTGCGCGGGCACGATGGATTGGTTTAGGAAAACGGTTTACAATTTTGCCGTAACTTTCGGCAACAGAACCAAGCCAAATTAACCATAAACATGATACAATTTACCGAAACCCTTAACTATCTGAAATCGCGGGGGATCAAAAGCCCGGATACCGGAATTATTCTCGGCACCGGCCTGGGTGATCTTGCCGGGCATATTGATGCTGAAGTTATTATCAACTACGAAGATATTCCCGACTTTCCTGTTTCTACAGTAGAAACGCACCATGGCCGCCTGATTTATGGCATGCTGAGCGGAAAAAAAGTCCTGGCGATGCAGGGCCGTTTCCATTACTACGAAGGATACAGCATGCAACAGATCGTATTGCCCGTCAGGATTATGAAATTACTGGGGGTGAAGGCCGTACTGCTATCAAATGCGGCGGGCGGGATCAACCTGAGTATGACAAAGGGGAGCCTGATGCTGATCGACGATCATATTAATCTGTTGCCGGCCAATCCGCTGACCGGCCCCAACCACGATGGGCTGGGTACGCGGTTTCCCGACATGAGCCGGCCCTACGATCACGCAATCAATACCTTGTTTGCAAAAGCGGCTGAAGAAGAAGGCATTGAACTGCACACCGGCGTTTATGCTGCCGTTGCAGGGCCTAACCTTGAAACCAGGGCCGAATACCGATTTCTTCGAACCATAGGCGCTGACGTAGTGGGCATGTCGACCGTGCCGGAGGTCATAGCCTGCAACCACATGAAGCTGCCCTGTGCTGCCGTAAGTGTGATTACCGATGAATGCGACCCCGACAACCTTGCCCCTGCCGACATCAACGACATTATTGCCACCGCAGCCAAAGCTGAAAAGTCGCTGACACGCCTTTTCAAGTATGTGATTGGTAACTTATAAGCAGAGGAGATAGTGGCAGGCTTGACACGCTTACGGCAATCAATGCATTTTCACGCGTTTCAGCAGATAGGGCAGCAGCACCTGCTTGTAGCCCAGATTGATATCGGCTTCCACCAGGTCGATGTGATACTGCGCGCAACGAAGATAAAGCTCTGATTTAAAGGCATTCATCTGCTCGCGGTAACCTGCCCTGACCTCGTTGGGGCGAATCTTCACTTCTTCACCGGACTCCATATCAATGAAACGATACGGTTTATTGTCGAAGGCGAAGTCAATTTCATGCTTCCTGTCGGTCACATGAAACAGGATCACCTCGTGCTTGTTGTGCCTGAGGTGCTGAAGGGCCGGGAACAGCTCATCGCGCGAAGCGTCGCTGTCGAGCATATCGCTGAAAATCACCACCAGCGAACGCTTGTGAATGTTTTCGGCAATCTGGTGCAGGGCGCCGGCGGCTGAGGTTGATTTACCCGATTTATTCTCCGGGGCATCCAGCAGGTGTTCCAGTTCCTTATACAGCCTTTTCTGATGAACCTGGCTCGAATGCGCACCGGTATGAAGCACCACTTCGTCGTTAAATATGCTCAATCCGGAGGCATCGCGCTGACGCCGGAGCAGATACATGATGGCGGCCGCCGAATAGACAGAAAAAGTCATCTTATCCGGATCCTCAGGGGTAGGTTTGTCCTTAAGCGGATAGTACATGGATGAAGAACCGTCGATCACGATCTGGCAGCGCAGGTTGGTCTCTTCCTCGTACTTTTTAACATACATCCGGTCGGTGCGGCCGTACAACTTCCAGTCGATGTGCTTTACCGATTCGCCCTGGTTGTAGAGCCGGTGTTCGGCAAACTCAACCGAAAAGCCATGAAACGGGCTCTTGTGCAGGCCTGTAATAAAACCCTCCACCACCTGGCGCGCCAGCAGTTCAAGGGGGCTCAGGTCCTCAAAACCAGACTGATCAATTGTAACGGGCATGGACAGACAGAGTTATCTGAAATAAAAACCGGGACACAAAGAGCACTCCATGTATCCCGGCTGTTCCTTCGAAGCAGTTTACAGAAGCTTTTCAAGCTTGGCAACCAACACCGACTTGGGCACTGCCCCTACCTGTTTGTCGGCTACTTCACCGTTTTTGAAAAAGAGGATGGTAGGAATATTCCGGATACCATATTTGGCGGTGGTTCCCGGGTTGCTGTCAACATCCAGTTTACCGATCACAGCCCGGCCTTCATATTCCTTGCTCATTTCTTCAACAATGGGTCCAACCATCCGGCAGGGACCGCACCATTCAGCCCAGAGATCGACGATGGCCGGCTTGTCTGACTTCAATACAAGTTCTTCAAAATTAGCATCGGTTAATTCAATTGCCATGATGAAATATGATTTTTAGGTTTAACAATTCAGCTAAGGGTTCAAAGATAACGTATTTTTCTCCTGACAGTTTGCAGCTGTCGTCATTTTCTTTAATTTTTTATACCAGTCACCGTAAGGTTGATCTGGCACAGAAACAGATCAGGCAAGGCTTATTTCAAGCGTCGGCCATTGTTTCAGTTTCCCGGCCAGTTCCCTTGGGTTGACCCGGTAGCGCGACATCATCTTTAGGCTCCGGGTCATTTCATCAGAAACCTGAAATTCAAGCGAGGCCTGACCCGGCGAGGATGACACCGCTTCCTTCAGTCTCTCTACGAAAGATTGATCCAACCCCGCTCCTTCCAGATGAATGGTCACCGAACTGGTAAGTTTGTTGGTAACCTCAGCCAGCAGCAGAATGTTTGAAACCTTCAGCTCTATCATATCCGAATCGCGGAATCGCTTCTGCACCGACCCTGAAATCATCAGCGACATCCCGGGCACCAGTAAATGCCTGAATTTCAGATAATCATCCGAAAACAGCATGAGCTGTGCGGTGTCGTTGTGGTCTTCAATGGTAAAACTCCCGAAAAGGGTGTTGTTTTTACTCATCCTCTCATTGGCGGCAGAAACGATACCTGCAACACTCACCGTTTTTCCGAGGAAACGCCGGATATTCTCCTCACGGATATCGCTCACCTGATTTTTACAGAATGAGTTGATTTCCAGCCTGTAATCATCGAGCGGATGGCCAGACATATAGAATCCGGTAACCTCTTTTTCGTGCCTGAGTTGTTCAAAGTTGCTCCAGGCTTCACATTCGGGCATTTCAACTTCAGGCATTTCCACCTCCGATTCACCACCGAAAAGACTGACCTGCATTCCAAGTTTTTGTGCCTGATAATCAGAAGCATGCCGCAGCACCTTATCAAGGAAAGTCGGGCCGTCAGCCGCTTCCTGATAAAAATACTGCGCCCGGTGCGATCCCTCAAACGTATCGAAGGCCCCGGCCTTGGCCAGCGCTTCGAGGCTGCGGCGGTTGATGGTGCGCAGGTTTACCCGGCGCGTAAGGTCAATGATATCCTTAAACGGACCGTTTGCCGTTCTTTCGTCTATAATGGCCATCACCGCGTTTTCACCTACACCTTTCACCGCACCCATCCCAAAACGGATCTCCCCGTTTTTATTCACGGCAAAGTGGTATCCCGATTCATTCACATCGGGACTAAGGACAGGAATGCCCATCCGGCGGGTTTCATCAATAAAGAAAGTAATCTTTTTAATGTCGCTCAGGTTGTGGGTCAGCACGGCTGCCATATACTCTGCAGGATAGTGTGCTTTGAGGTATGCCGTCTGGAATGCCACAAAAGCGTAACAGGTGGAGTGTGACTTGTTGAAAGCGTAAGCGGCAAAGGCTTCCCAGTCGGTCCAGATTTTTTCGCAGGCTTTCAGGTCGAGGTTGTTCTTTTTACAACCTTCAATGTACTTCCCCTTTTTCTCATCCAGGGTCTTCTTATCTTTCTTTCCCATGGCCTTGCGGAGGGTATCAGCATCTCCCTTGGTAAAGCCTGCCAGTTTCTGCGAGAGAAGCATCACCTGCTCCTGATATACCGTGATGCCATAGGTTTCTTCAAGATACTCCTCAAGTTCGGGCAGGTCGTAAACCACCTTTTCGCGCCCGAATTTCCGGCTGATAAAGTTTGGGATATATTCCATGGGTCCCGGACGATACAGGGCATTCATAGCAATCAGGTCCTCAAACTTATCGGGCTTCAGTTCCCTGAGGTGTTTCTGCATCCCGGCCGACTCGAACTGGAAAGTGCCGTTGGTTTCACCTTTCTGGTAAAGTTCAAGGGTTTTTTGGTCGTCGAGCGGAACCTCATCGATATTGAGTTTAACACCATGGTTCTGCTCAATCAGTTTCAGTGCATCCCGGATTATGGTAAGGGTTTTCAGTCCGAGGAAGTCCATCTTGATCACCCCCGCGCTTTCAATCTCTTTACCTTCAAACTGGGTAATCAGCAAATTGGTTTCCTTTGAAGTGTGTACCGGAATAATATCGGTCAGGTCAGAAGGGGCGATGATGATACCTGCGGCATGAATGCCTGTGCTGCGGACGGAACCTTCAAGTTTCACGGCTTCACGGAGCACCTCCGCCTGCAGGTCTTTTCCTTTGGCGATCTCCCGAAGTTTCCTTACATCTTCCAGGTCTTCCGCAACCAGACTTTCCTTTTCCTTCAGGCTCCCCGGCCCCTCGATGGGTGCCTGCATCACCCTTTTCAGTTCGATGCCCGGTTTATCGGGAACAAGTTTGGCGAGGTTATTCGAATCGTTGAGCGGAAGATCAAGTACCCGCGCCACATCCTTGATGGAACTCCTGGCCGCCATGGAACCAAAGGTGACAATCTGCGCCACCTGATTGTGACCGTATTTCTCCACTACATAATCAATCACCTTCTGACGGCCTTCATCGTCAAAGTCGGTATCTATATCAGGCATGCTCTTGCGGTCAGGATTCAGAAAACGCTCAAACAGCAGCTTATATTTGATCGGGTCAATACTGGTAATACCGATACAATACGCCACAACAGATCCCGCTGCCGAACCGC
>CAZDBX010000167.1:0-5311 GCA_964503805.1 uncultured Lentimicrobium sp.
GCTGGGGTCGCAAAACTAATTGGATTCCCTTTTCTATAGACATATGACCCCTCTGTGATCATTCGCATTAATCAGAATCAAGAATTATGACTCCGGAGGAGTCATATGTTTATAGAAAATAATCCGGTCATATACGTTCACGACCCCGGAGGGGTCGCAGGTCTTTTTGCCTCTGTCTCAACCCATCCGCCCGGAAACTATGTCATTCCGGCCCCGCTTCTCCGGGGGGGGATCGTTAAATAAATTACCCGATAAACACAAACTGCGCAGTTTTTCAATTGGATTCCATCTGCCGCAATTCAGGTTGGTGATTTTCATGCCGCTAATTGTTAATTTTGCATACGATAATGCCATTGGAATGAAAATAGCCTTCAGAATATTGTTTTTACTGGTTACGGCGCTTTTTACGGGATGCGACAAGGAAAAATTCCCGGACGAATTCAACCTGCAGGGCCCGTGGATTGAAAAGAATGAAGCCGCGTTCAGGGTGGAGATTGAGTTCAGAAGCAGCAACCGGGCCTTTCTGAAAAGAGCCCCGGAAACCGGAACCGATACCCTTTTGTATCGCCTGGACAAGGCCGATGAGCTACTGCTCTTTAAGCCGGAAGATTTTCCTGACGGAAACAGAACCACCCATAAAATGACCTATAACCGTAAAGAGGAGGAACTGACCATCAACGGATTGTTGCCTTCCGTTGGCGGAACCCCGTCCAGCACAATTTTTATCAGAAAATAAATCAACCAGACAGTAAAGCCGGCACATCCTTATGAAAATCTGCATCATCAACGGGCCAAACCTTAACCTGACCGGAATACGGGAGCCGGGAATATACGGCGATCAAAGTTTTGAAACTTTTATTCCGGAGCTCCGGGCAGCGTTTCCTGATGTTGAGATTGAATATTTCCAGAGCAACGTAGAAGGGGAGATCATCAACAAGCTGCAGGAGGCGGGTTTCAGCGCGGATGGCATTATCCTGAACGCCGGCGGATATACCCATACTTCAGTGGCGATCGGTGACGCCGTGAAGGCCATTCAGGCGCCGGTGGCGGAGGTGCACATGAGCAATGTGTACGCGCGGGAAGAATTCAGGCAGCGCTCCTTTATCTCAGCGGGCGCCGCCGGGGTGATCGCCGGTTTCGGTCTTGCTTCCTATCGCCTGGCCCTGCTCAGCCTTTGCGGACGCTGAAGTTTTTCCCGCGGTTGCCCTCAGCCCGACAATCCCGCCCAGGATCATCATCACAAAGAGTATTTTCAGCAAATCCCTGGATTCCCCCATGGCGACGATACCGTAAGTAACCGCGCCCAAAGCGCCGATGCCGGTCCATACGGCGTAAGCGGTGCCCAGCGGCAGGGTTTTAAGCGAAAGCGCCAGCAGGTAAAGGCTGATGGCCATGGCCACCACCGTAACCACCGAGGGCCACAGACGGGTAAATCCTTCTGAATACTTCAGCGAAACGGCCCATACGGTTTCGAAAATTCCGGCAATGATCAGGATAATCCAGGCCATCAGCGGGTGAATTTGTGTTGCGGCAGGGCCGAAAATTTCTTCTTTCTCCGGATAAAATGGTCCAACACAATATTCCCCCGGTAAATGCAGGAAACCTCTTCGTGGGAGATACTGAGCCGTTTCTTCCGGTGAACGGGAAACCTCCGGTAAAAGCTCATGTGCGCCCTTACCACCGCCCAGAAATCGGCAAAACCGCCGTCGATAAGGAATTTGAATGCCGCGATGCCGTCGAGCAGCAGCCTGAGGATAAATACGGGTACCAGCCGGTGACGCGGGAGGTTCTTGTACAACATTGAAATGTTGTTCCGCATGTTGAGGTAAGTCTTGAAAGAGGACTGCTTGGGCAGGGTTCCGCCGCCAACGTGGAAAACCCGGGAGTCCGGACAAACCATTATCTTATGGCCGGCATGTTTGGCCCGCCAGCAGAAGTCAATTTCCTCCATGTGGGCGAAGAAGTCGGCGTCAAATCCGCCCAGCTGCCTGAACACCTCTGCCCTCACAAACATACAGGCGCCGGTAGCCCAGAAAATTTCCGCAACGTCGTTATACTGGCCCTGATCTTCTTCCAACTGCTGAAAAATACGTCCGCGGCAGAACGGATATCCGAAGGCATCGATAAAGCCACCAGCGGCGCCCGCATATTCAAACTTTTCCGGCTGATGATACGAGCGGATAATGGGCTGACAGGCGGCAACCTCCGGATTTTTCTCAAGCAATGATATTACCGGAGGTATCCAGTTCTCCGTGACTTCAATGTCGGAATTCAGCAACACAAAATACTCTGCGTCAACCTTTGCCAGCGCGTCGTTGTAGCCTTTGGCAAATCCGCCGTTTTCAGGGTTTTCAATAATGCCTACTTCAGGGAAATGTGCTTTCAGGTATTCCACCGAGCCGTCGGAGGAGGCGTTGTCGGCCACAATCACCCGGGCATCCTGACTGCTGTACTGCAAAACTACCGGAAGAAATTTCTCCAGGAAACTCTTCCCGTTCCAGTTGAGGATAACAACGGCAGTTTTCTTGTCCAATGTGCGAAAGGCTAATCAGTATGACTTGTGTATGCAAACATACGGTTAATTGATGATTGTAGCAACGACATATTTTATTGTCATAAAATCAGATGAAGACTGAAGCTTACCAGCCCTGCTCATAGATTCTTGCCGATCTGCTCTTATCCCGCCGCAGGTCATCCGCGTCCCTGTCCTGGATTTCGAGCGAACGGGTAAGCATCCGCTGCCAGTTGTAATTCTGGATTTCTCCCCTGACGTCGGAATGCACCAGCTGGTAATCGGTGACCCGGAGGCTTGAATTGATAAACACAAACCGCTTGTTGCGCTCACGGTTGTTGTTGATGGAATAATAATGCCATATCTGGTAAGGAATGGTCCCCGTGGAATTTATATCGTTGTTGGTGTACCGGTAACCGCTGGTCTCGAAGGGCACATCCGTAATGGTGTTCGGCGGTCCGTACTGCAGGTAAACCCTGCCCATATCCGTTTCATATCCTTTTCTTACCTGGGTGGAATAGGTGTTATTTACTTTTATAACCTCCTGATTGTAAGCGATCCATGCCTTTTCCGGCTCAAATTCGTCACGCAACTGCCAGAACCTGAAGAAGAATTGCTGCAGCGTGGTCAGCGAAGCCGCGTTTATCTGCGAATTGATAAAAATCCTTTCCATTTCTGTGGCAATGGGGGTGAGGGTGCGGATAAATTCCCGCAATGTGTCCGCGCTGCTGATACGCTGCGCGAAGGTGTTGTTCAGGTCAATGCCTTCGAAGTTCAGCGCGCTGCCGCTTACAGCGGGGTTGAAGCGCTGGAAGAAGGCGGTGTTTTCCGCGACCACTTCATTGTTTTTGTTGCGGATGGCTACCACCAGGTTGTAATTCCCCGAAGGAAGGCCGGCAATGTCGAATTCGCTCAGCAAAACGATCACCGGTTTCGATTCTTCCCGCCTGATCCTGACAAACTCATTCAGCATGCGTTTGCTCTCAAATGATTCAATAAAGGCCGAAACCAGGTATTTCTCGCCGCTGCCTTCCTGATGGGCGGGATTGTATATTTCGCTGTAAAAAGTCAGCTTTTTCCGGTCGGAGGGGTAGAAGTTATCCACATAAGGCACAAAGTCATAGCCGCTTTTGCTCAGCAGGTTGGCTTCGGTAGTTTTGGTAAACGAATTGATCAGCTGAATCCCCGAGATCGAAAGCCGGTCGTCGGGAAAATCAATCAGCACAGGGTAGGTGATTACGGTGGGTTTTACCGCGGTGTTCAGGTCTGCAATGGAAAGATCAAGCTCGTAGCTGCCGTTGGCAAGCATAAAGCGCTGCTGATCGATAAAGTTCAGCGCCACAGCCGTGGTGTCCTCCAGTTCGGGACTCAGAAGCTCAAATTTCCGGTAATCTTTGATCACCGAATCCTGGCGGATAATCATCGTTACCTGCACATTGCCCTGGTATTTGCCGGAAGCGTTCTGTTTATATACGATGGTGTTGCCGATGATTTCAAGGTAGGTCTCGAGGTAAGGCGATTCGCCCGGGATATTGAAGGTGGAATGGGAAAGGTAGGCCCCCAGGCTGCGCGGTGCGGAGGCAATAACGGCTCCGGCGGAGATCAGTAATAAGGAAAGTGCCAGTATCTTTTTCATCGGACAGGTCTTTTGCGGGCTTTTTTACCCGTTTTAAGGGGAGAAAAACCGTTGATTTGATTTACAAAAGTAACTAAAAACACGGAAACTTGCAACCACCGTTTGCTCCTGAAGCCTGCCGCATAAGGGGTATGGGGATTGTTTGCCGGAGGATGGGCGATTTGAAGCCACTAAGGCACGGAAGCACTAAAAAGCACGGAATCTTTTAAAATGGATTAATCCGGGAATTAGTTGCAGGTTAGCCGGAATCCTTATGATTGATAATGGATTCCGCCGCTTTTAAAATACTTAGAATGGTGCCGTCCGAAAACTTACCGGCCAGGTACCCTTCGCAGTATTTATCATTTCTTACAACGGCAATGATAAATTTGTTCAGGGTTTCCAGGTTATAATGGCTGAAATCGTCCCCGGACCTTCCAGCTGCTGCCGGTAACATTGCCGACGCGTCAGGAAGATTTGCCATGGATTTCTGTTTGAAGGTTATCATTGTAATTTGTGTTTTGTATTTTGTCCGTTACGCTTTTTTACGGCGCTCCACTTACTGTTTCAATTTTGGGGCAAATTCCGTTTTGCCATAAAATCTGCATTCCCCTGCATTCCCTTGACAGGAAATGGTATAAATCTAATGGAAAACTTACTGACATCCGCATGCAAACGGATGTAAAAGGGTGCAAGCGGATGCAAAAAAGGCCGGAAATGGTCTTAATCAGGGCTGTGATCGGCTTTTAAAAGGGGTTTAAAGCCGGGTTAAACACCTTTCTCCGTCCCGAACCAATCATAGCCTTGGTACGGAGCAATCACGGAGGAATCATAGCGATGTCAGCAGGCTGCCGGTAAGCATGAAAACCACTGAAAAAATGGCAGCTTGTTGAAAATTTCAGATGTTACCAAACCGGGCAGCGCATAGCTCATTTAAGTTTGTTGCTTTGCATAATCGGGATGATGCTAAACAAAGAACGCTTACCGGCCGGACTCCTGATGACTGATAATGGATTCCGCCGCTTTTAAAATACTTAAAATGGTGCCGTCCGAAAATTTGCTCGCCAGGTACCCTTCGCAGTATTTATCATTTCTTACAATGGCAATGATAAACTTGTTCAGGGTCTCAAGGTTATAATGGCTGAAATCGTCCCCGGACCTTCCAGCTGCTGCCGGTAACATTG
>CAZDBX010000167.1:5411-6764 GCA_964503805.1 uncultured Lentimicrobium sp.
ACCGGGCAGCGCATAGCTCATTTAAGTTTGTTGCTTTGCATAATCGGGATGATGCAAAACAAAGAACGCTTACCGGCCGGACTCCTTATGACTGATAATGGATTCCGCCGCTTTTAAAATACTTAGAATGCTGCCGTCCGAGAACTTGCTGGCCAGGTACCCTTCGCAGTATTTATCGTTTCTTACAATGGCAATGATAAACTTGTTCAGGGTTTCCAGGTCATACGTGCTGAAATCGTCACCGGTCCGTTCCTGTAGCACCAGCCTGCCGGCTTCCCAGCCCATCCAGTCGAAGTCGTAAATCAGTCCGTTGTCATAAGCCCGGCGCATAAACTCATTTGTAATTTCCGCATTGCTCAATCCGCTGAAGACAGATAAATTTTCTGCAAGCTGAACCGGCTCAGGATATGCGCCGAAACGCTCCGTGCGCTCAATGGCCGGGATCAGTTCGATTAAGGGGAGCCAGTGGTTTGGGTTGGGGGAGGGGGGCATGGTGGGTGGGTTGTTTGTTATTAATGTATTATAAAGCCATTTAACAAGTTTCAGCTACCTGCTGCCAGGATTTTATTCAACAAGTTTCCCGATAATCACAAAACATAAATTTAGTGATAGTTATCAAGAGAAGAACAAGCAAAAGCCTGGAGGCTGGAAGGTGCTGTGTATGCCCTGCATTGCCACACATCTTAAAGAACCGCTGTATACGAGACCCGACCATGTAATGGTTTTAGAGGTGCTCCCTGTCAGTCTTTTTCTAACGGTGACGTTTGCATGATTAGGGCAAGTCGTTTTTAATCTTTCTTTCCGAATTTATATCTTAAGCCCCACGAACTTTGAAGTATTAAATCACTGTCAATATCAAGTGTCGGTTGAAATTCAATATGCAATGAAAACCTTTCAAGTTTCTCAAATGGTGTAAACTGAGCACCTATTGGTAAAACAAATCCTGTAAAGTAATTCACATTACCACCTAGTCCTAAATAGATGTTATGCATTTCCTTTTTTATAATATTGTAACAGATAACTAATTCCGGAGTTATATTCTCAATAGAGGTGTTACTGTAAAGTCTCAATTCACTCCATAATCTGTCATTAAAGTTGTATCCCAATCCAATTTTTGAAAGGGAAGATGAGTAATATGAAATACTCAATTGTGAAAATCCCTTAACACTTAAAATGGAAAAGAATCCAAAAAGTATTAAAATTTTAACTGTTCTCTTCATGTCATTTTAGTTTCGAAAAGTTAATAATCTGTTTAATTTCAAGATATTATGATTGTTGCCTCATTTTTTTACTATTTGTGTATATTCCGGTGATACTGACCCCCCATTCCGGCCATACTGACCCCCCTCGGGG
>CAZDBX010000168.1:0-6747 GCA_964503805.1 uncultured Lentimicrobium sp.
TGTGGATTACTGTCCAGGTAGCACCGGCGTCGGTACTGATTTCAACAAAACCCATCTGGCCGTATGCTCCGTCAAAATAGCTTGCGAAGTTCAGCCTGAAGGTCGGAAGTGCAGTCCAGTCCATTTCGGGAGTGATCAGGTAATCGCAGCATCCGTTGCCGTTCTCAGCGTCGTCGTTGCTCACGGCATACTTGGTGTGCGGAGGAATTGCGAATGAAGAACTGCCGCCGTTGGTAGTTGCATACCAGCCGGTAGTGCTCTGGGTAAGTGACTGCCAGCCTGCCGGCGGGAATACACTGCCTTCGAAGTCCTCAGCTACGGCAAGAGCCAGCGGCTCGTCCCATGTAGCTACAAGGGTCAGCGGATCTACATAAAGGTTACGCGGTTTGTACTTCTTCTCGAGGAGGATGATGTTGATCACACGGTTGCCGGTGATGTTTACATTGATCATGTAATCATCAAATCCGACTTTCATGGCTTCAACAACATAAGGTCCGTACCATACGGCCGGGAAGATGACCTGTCCGTCCTCAGGAACGGTAGCGGTATATACCTCGTAAGGATAGGCCTGGCCGGCAAGGCTGACCACTGCACCTGCAGGGCTTCCACCGGTAGTAAGGCTTACATTTACGGTTATCTCGGCCAGGATCTTGTGTCCGACGATATTCGAAACAACAGTATCGGATACATAGTTGTTCGGGTAGTTGGCTGCAACGCCATAAGCATACCAGCCTGCAGGCAGGTTTGCCCAGGTGCTTCCATCGTCGGTATATGTATTGGCATTGATGGCATTACCAAGTCCGGTTACATCGCCAAGGGTAGGATCGCCGTTCGGGTCAAAGTTGCTGTAGCGTACGAGCCTGTAGTTGGTAACAGCCCTTGAGTTGTCCTCAAATTCAGGAGCAGCCCTGTAGGTAGCTTTACCTTCATGTCCGGGGACAGCAAGCGGAGCGGTCAGGGAGATCATGCCACGCTGTTTCACGGGAACTTTCAGTTCACCAACATTGTCAGCAAGTACAGCATCGGTGGGTGAAGGTACGCCTGAAACGATGGCGCGCATCATCATATCCTGGAATGCGGCTACCACCCAGTTGCCTCCGGCAGAAATATTGCGTGAGTAACTGCGGTAGAGGGTGGGCAGGTTCTGATCGATACCAACCGGTGCGCAGTTGGGCGACAGGGTTCCCTGTACCATAACCATGTAGAAGTTACCATCGGTAATTTCCACATCCATTCCGCCGAATACAACCCATCCGTAATTGTTAACAGTCACGGAAATTGAGTCGAGGGTCGTTCCGGGCATGCCGTTGGGACCGTCGTCGTCTTTAATCATGGCGCCGAAGGTTGTACCCAGGAATCCGGTATTGTTGTTGGGGAAACTGCCGTCGCCGACATAGATTTTTCCACCAAGCACGGTAACAGGATAGTTGGCCGGGGTGAATTTCACGGCATTCATGTTGCCGGGCAATGCCCAGGCAGCATAGTTCTCGGCTGAACCATCGTCATAAACGATTTCATAAGGACCCATGCCATCGCCCCAGGTAACCACACACTCAGTGTCGGCTTCGTTGACTTCAGCATAGACAAATGAAGGAGGATAAGCCTCTTCCCACAACTGAGCATCCAGCGGGGTTACAACGCCCTGCAGTGCAATGGTATCCATCTCAACATAAGTCTGGAAGCCAATCTTCTCAAAGCTTACATTGTACTGGCCTGCATCTACATACATCATATACTCGCCATTTTCATCAGTCATAGTCTGGAAAGATGCAAAATCACGGTTGTTGCTCAGGTTCATCTGACCGGCTTTCTTTCCGCTGTCGCCAGCAATATCCGAAAATTCAAGCATAGCCGGAAGAAGTGATTTTTCGGTATTGGCAACAAGTGACTCAGCTGCTAAAGTTACATTTGTGCTTCCGATAAAGGCATTAACCCGTTGCAGAAAAACACACTGATAACCAAGTGCTGAGAGGTTGTACCATGTACCACCGCTCAGATACATTCCCAGATCCAAACCATAGTTAGGCCCATTCAGATCCATTCCAAAGAACCGGGTAACATTGGTAAGCATGTTCCAATGAACCATCGCATAGAAAGGTCCGTTAAATTCAATACCGGGAACACTTACATTATACCATCCTTCATTGGTTACTGCGAAAGGATCTGAAAATCCCATAGATACTCCGGCATTATCAAAGAGCTCCACAACAAGATTTTCGGTATTTGAAACTCCTGAGTAGAAGTACATATCAATGCTGTTGATTACACCTGCCGAGGCTACCGGGAAATAATTTCCAAGATATGCATCCGCTGCTGCATTGATACGAAGACCCTGCTCATAGGTGCCATCATCATAAGCTATGGTAGTAAAGAAACCGGTCGGGTTGGCTGTAACCAGCACACCATTGAGCGGTTCACCGGTCAATGCATTGGTTACGGTTCCGGCAAACTGGGCGGGAACATAAACATACATTTCATTGGTGATGGTTACGCTCGGGTTGGCCAGGTCATTCGACTCCACAACCAGATCCTGGAAGTAGGAGAATCCGGGTTCGAAATCGGTGGCATCCCAGGTAACGGCGATGGTCCTGCTGCCTCCCGGAGGAACAGTGCCCTGAGCGGGAACAACAGAAACAATAAATCCGCCTGCCTTTACGTCAAGGGTATAATCCTCAACTTCACCATAAGAAGTAGTACCGCAGGGCGAAAGGGTTCCGCCATACTGCAGTCTGACCCTCATCCGGGTAAGACCTGGTTCTGCATCGTCCGGAACAAGAATGTTGCCTGTGAAGGTTGCACCTCCACCGGAAGATGTGGTTGTATAGAACTCGCTGGCGTCGTCAAAGTCCTCATCCTGGTTCCAGTCAATGTAGATACCAACGATATCACTTGACCAGGGTACAGGATTAGTCACGGTGATCGGATAGGTTTCGCCAGGCTCTACTTCCGTTGAGATGGAGGTATAATCACCATAATTGGTACAACCGGATGAATTATTGATGGTACCAAACTGAACGGTGCCGATATACTCGTCGCATCCGCCGCTGGCGGCACAGTAAGCCAGGGGGGCGCGGCTTCCGCCGTCGTCATCAACCCATTCGGGGAAGCTGAATGCCAGCGTTCCCTCTCCGGTGTTGGAGATGGTCACGGTCTGAACGGCCTGATTGTTTACCCATACCTCATCGTAAATATAGGTTGGATCAACAAAGATGGTAGGGTTGGGCCATTCAAGTTCTTCGGGACCAGCAGGTATCGATAATCCTTCATCATAAACAGCCTGTACGGTATAGTAATAGGTACCATAACCGGGCAGGAAGTCGGTGAAGGTATTGGCAGCCGTAGTTCCAACCTGCATGCCATCGCGCTTAACCACGAAATTGACAAAGTCGTCGGTTGGTGCAAAGGTCCAGCTCAGGTTAGCCTGTCCGGTGATCGGGTTGGCCAGAACGGCAACCAGATCCTCGGGATAAGCCAGTGGTTCACCGGCGATGATCATGGTAACCGGAACGGTAACCGTGCCCACATTGGGATCGCTGGTAAATATCACCTCAGCCTGGTAAACCTCACCTGCTTCGGTTCCCTGAGCATTGAAATATGCCGGGTTATCGAAATTGGTGTACGGTGCTACTATTCCCTCATACTGATCCATGGTGAACCAGCCACTGGCACCACCACCTGAGAGGCACATGGCCAGTCTTTCAGGGGCAAGGCTGGTGGCATTCTGATAGGCACCACCGGTTCCAGTCATGGTATTCAGCCAGTAGAAGGTCGGTGAAGCTGTGGTAGCCTGAACCGAGATCCAGCCTTCACTCATGGCGGTTGAAGGCAGTTCCACGGTAAACAGGTAGGTATTGTAACCGATAACCGGTGTACCTGTGTTCACGGGAACAGCATCAACGTTGAGCGAGGTTATCACCGCCCCCGGAGTAGAACCGGCTGCACAAATTTCAATGTTGAAATTCATGGTAGCGGGGGGAGCAGCGGTAAATATAGCCCAGAAGTTCAGGATATTGAAGTTGCCATCCACGCCAAGGAACTGCTGATAGCATTTATAACCGGCAGAAACGGTGCTGGTATATCCGTTATCAGATCCGACCGGAGCATTGCTGAATTTGCTTCCATCGGGGCAGAGCATGGTATTCCTGCTGCTCAGTGCCTGTCCGTTACCGGGTCCGATTGTTGAAATTTCGGTGGCAGGAAGAGTATGGAAGTCAACCACGGGAATGTTCGGGTCGAGACCCGGCACAAGCGTGTTTTCTTCCATATAAATGACTTCAGCTGACCAGCCCAGGGTGCCATCTCCATTGTTGTTGATGTTCAGCGCGGTCTGGTACATTTCGTTCGGCTGAAGCGTTACACTGATGGGGTTCGGTGTAATGGCCATGGCCGGACGGGGAAGTTCAAAGTTCTGATAGGTGGTGTTTCCCTGTGAAATCAACACATTCTCAATATAAACGGTATTGTAACCTTCCTTGGCTGCAGCCATGGTATAGCTTCCGATGGAAATATCAGGAATCTGATAAGCGCCGTTGGGCCCCGAGGTTGTTACAAAAGTACCGTTGTCGTTTTCGGCAGCTACGGTAGCATCGGGCAGGGGTACACCAAATCCGTTGGTAACAAATCCCTGAACTATGCCGGTTGGCAGGATGGCCGAAGGGGTTATTGTGAGATAGATGTTGGCCCTGGTATTATAGGTAGTACCTGGTGTAGTAAGATCTACACATCCGTCGCCCGTACTCAGGTCTGAGTGCTGATGGGCTACCATTCCCGGCATAACCGATCCCAATACCGTTGAGTAACTGCCATAAGCTGCATTGTTGAAACAAATGCTCACCAGCAGATTTGAAACACCATCCCATTCAAAGGGGGTTTGAAGATCTATGGTCTGAGCACCGGTTCCGGGCACAGTATAGGTCCCTGAATATACATTGGTCCAATCAGTGCTGACAAATCCCGGGAGTGTAGCTCCGGAATAGTTCTGCATATCGATGTTGAACCCGTTCATAAGCTGAGCATTTGCTGAGGATACATCAAATCCGATGGCAGAGATTTCTCCGGGCAGTCCTCCGGCAGCCAGAATTTCAGCGGCTGTATAGAGGTACTGGGTGCGCGAATCCATGTAAAAGGTATAGAAAGGATACCCTGCCGTAGTAGTTCCGCCTCCGATATAAACAACCTGTCCGGGAGGAGGTGCAATGGTAATCCTTACATTGGGGCGGTTGGCCATAGTGGCACCGGCTGAAAGACTGCATCCGGCATCATTGTCTACACGTTGTGACCATGATTTATCAGGAAAAGCAGATACAAAAACATTGGAACTGCTGGCATACGCATCATTGTCAAAACAAATATTAACCAGCAGATTTGAAGTGCCGTCCCATTCAAAAGGGGTATCCAGCACAATGGTTTGCCAACCAGTTCCGGGAACAGTATAAGTACCGAAGTAGACGTTGGTCCATCCGGTATTTATAAAGCCTGAAAGTGTTGTTGAAGAGGTGTGCTGCATGTCAATACTGAAACCATTCATCACCTGCGCATTGGCAGAGCTGACATTGAATGCGATTTCAGTAATCATTCCGGCCGTACCACCTCCTGCAAGAATCTCAGATGCATCATAAATTACCTGCGTTCTGGCATCTTCATAGAATGTGTAGAATGGCCATGAGGAAGTGCTGGTTCCCGTTCCGATTTCTACGGTCACCTGCGCCTGAAGGTTCAGGGCAAAGAACAGCGCCATCAGCGTGGTAAGCCACCAGCGCCAGTCCTTTCTTTTTGTAATGTTTCCCATAATTACGATTTTAAATGAATAATAAGGCGTAAAATCTTTTATTCTGTATTCAAAACAATCGTCACACTGATATTTCGTGTGTAGGATCATATTTCAGGATTGGTAAAATTCAGGTAATTTAAAACCTCGTATCCCCGGCAACACCTCCTTTCTTTTGAAATAAATGCATGAAACAATAAGGCGATATATTGATGTTGTGTTTTCCGGTATGATTCAATGGCTGCTTAACTATTGTTGAGAATACTTTACCTCGGGGAGAAAATAAGAATGCCGGGTCGGCATTCAACCAACCTGGCAACATAAATGGATACAGAATTCCATTTATCAATGAAGACAGACATTCTATCAACATGCCTTTGATGTTTGATCAGCCGTACATTGCCCGGGGAAGGGGTACCGACTGAGGGTTAAGGGCAAAATGAATGCTCAATCACTCAATACAGTAAGGGAGTCAACAGGTAAATCAGGGGAAGGGATCGGTTAGTTATCTGGCAGCAGTTACCCTTCATTACCAGGAGGAAATTAAATTAAATTCAATTCAATAATCAATTTGCCTTGCTTTTTTCATCTGTGAAGGCAATTTAAGCTATACAAGATTTGCTAATATATGACATAAGACAATTGAAAACCGTTTTACCCCTATTCAAAAAATAAACAAAAATATTAACAATTTTGTATCATCCTGTTTTTGTGGGTAATAGATGCAAATTAAATTGAAAATTTCAGATATTTCCGGCCAAATTCCTTTTTCATTGTCGGGTAGCGGGTAAAAATGGCATCCGGATAAAAAGTTATTAACAATTCAGTTGCTAAGGCGCAGAAACACTGCAAAAATCATTGTTGTCCGGTGAAATTATTATAATTTGACCGGAAAGCTTTATACTTGTTGGTTTCAGAAGATTGCAACAGCATACAACTTACTTTTTATTATTTCGCCACTAAGGCACAAAGGCACCAAG
>CAZDBX010000169.1:0-6724 GCA_964503805.1 uncultured Lentimicrobium sp.
GCAACCTTTGGCGGCGTGAATTTTATGGAGTTCTCGGCTAATGATAAGGTAATTGTCAACCCTCTTCGCATCAAAGATGTGTATCTTAATGAATTGGCCCATAACCTGGTATTGTTCTACACCCAAACCAGCCGCCTGTCTTCCAAAATTATTGAAGCGCAGTCGAGAAACGTTACCAACAACAACCAAAGTTCCATAGATGCAATGCATCAGCTGAAACTGCAGTCGGTGATGATGAAAGAAGCATTGCTGCGCGGCGACCTTGATAAAATCGGTGAAATCCTGGATTTTGGATGGAAATTTAAAAAGCAGATGGCAGATGAAATTTCCAATCCCTTTATTGATCAACTCTATGAAACTGCCCGTGAAAACGGGGCTACCGGAGGGAAGATCAGCGGTGCCGGAGGTGGAGGTTTTATGATCTTTTATTGTCCGGGTGAAACCAGATCTAAAGTAATCAACGCCCTCAAAAAGTTTGGTGTGGAAGCGAAGCGCTATGAATTCACCGGCTCCGGCCTTACTACATGGACCATCTGATCGGCTGCTCAAAGCATTCCCGTTTGTGCTTTTACCTATCTTTGCAAAAAAAATACTATGCAGACCAGAATTCGTGAGGTTTTCCGTTCTTCTATCGATGTAAAGGAGTTGATTTTACAGGATGATCACCTGCTTAATTCAATAGAATCAGCCACGCTTATCATTATAGAAGCCTTTCGTATGAGCGGAAGTGTTCTTTTTTGCGGAAATGGAGGCAGCGCAGCTGATGCCCAGCATCTGGCTGCCGAATTTTCCGGTCGTTTTTATTATGACCGCCCCCCCCTGAATTCTGAAGCACTGCATGTGAATACAAGCTATCTGACAGCCGTTGGAAATGATTACTCATTTGATGAGGTGTATGCGCGGATTGTGAGGGCAAAAGGCAAAAAAGGTGATGTATTGGTAGCCTTGTCTACTTCAGGTAATTCCGGAAATATTCTCAAAGCCATTCAGGCTGCCGGTGATGTGGGGATGACCGTAATAGGATTGACCGGACAAAGCGGTGGAAAAATGAAGGATAAATGTGATATCCTGATCAATGTACCTTCGGCTGATACACCCCGGATACAGGAATCTCACATTACCATAGGGCACATTATCTGTGAACTTGTTGAATCTGCTTTATTCCCGCGCCACTGATGTTCATGGCATATCCCGATATAATCATTCTTGCCGGTGGACTTGGTACCCGTCTGAATCAAACGGTTCCTGATACCCCAAAGCCCATGGCGCCCATCAACGGGAAGCCCTTTCTTCAGTATCTGCTCAATCATATCAATGCAGCCGGCTTCAGGCGGGTAATTCTTTCAACCGGTTATATGAGCGGGAAGATTGAATCTTATTTCAATAACGGTTATAAAGATCTGGAGTTGCTTTATTCGGTTGAAGATGAACCTTTGGGAACGGGAGGTGCTGTGCAACTGGCCTTTTCTAAAGTTCAAACACCTCATTTTATGGTTATGAACGGGGATACGTTTTTCCGGATTAACCTGGACTTGTTGTTTCAAAAGCATATAGAGCAACTTGCGGATGTTACCATGGCCCTCCGGCGGGTGGAAGATGCATCCCGTTACGGCTCGGTTGAATTCGACCGGAATCACCGAATTCTGAAGTTTACTGAGAAATCGGAGGTGCCAAAACCCGGGTATATCAACGGAGGAATATATGTAATTTCTTCCCGTTTTTTCAAAGCGCAGGCTATGTCCGGAAAGTTCTCCCTGGAAAGGGATTTGTTTGAAAGAAAACTGAATTCAGGCAACATTTACGGCCTTATTTTTAATGACTATTTCCTGGATATCGGTATTCCGGCCGATTATCACCGGGCCCAAACCGAATTTCATGCATTTGAACATTGACCAATCCTGGACCTTATTTCTCGATCGCGACGGTGTCATCAATAAACGTCTTCCGGGTGATTATGTAAAAACCCCCGAACAGTTTATATTACTTGATGGCGTGCTGGAAGCCTTCCGTACCTTTTCTTCTTTATTTAAACATATTATTGTAGTAACAAATCAGCAGGGAATAGGAAAGGGGGTGATGACCATTAGTCAGCTTAACCTGATACATGAAAAGATGGTGAATGAGTTAATCCGGAATGGTGGCAGGGTTGACGGAATTTTTTTTGCACCTGCTCTGGCTTCTGATTGTTCTTTCCTACGTAAACCATCTGTTGGTATGGGGCTGATGGCCAGAAAGCAGTTTAAAGAGATCGCCTTCAAAAAGAGTATTATGGCCGGAGATTCTGTCAGCGATATGATTTTTGGAAAACGGCTGGGTATGAAAACAGTTATGGTTGGTGAAAAGATGTTGGCGCAACAACGTCCTGAACTTGTCGATTTTGTTTATCCTGATTTGCTTACCTTTGCAAACGAAATACATTCTAAAATAATGTTAAAAGACTGATAGTGAATCCTATACTGATCCTTACGGTTTTTATTTCCTATTCAGCTTTACTTTTTATTATTGCCGGAATTACCGGCCGCCGTTCCACTAATGATACCTATTTTACTGGTAACCGGAATTCTCCCTGGTACATTGTTGCTTATGGGATGATTGGTGCATCTCTCAGTGGGGTTACCTTCATTTCAATCCCCGGAGAAGTTGGCGCATCAGGCTTTTCGTACATGGTTCTCGTATTGGGCTATTTGCTTGGATATGCATTTATTGCCCGGGTATTGCTCCCCGTATATTATGGGCGTAAACTCACTTCTATTTATACTTACCTTGAGCAACGATTCGGGCCATATACCTATAAAACCGGGGCCTCGTTCTTTATTTTATCGCGCAGCATCGGCTCATCATTCAGGGTCTTTCTCGTGGTTAACGTGCTTCAGATTTTTGTATTCGACAATTGGGGAGTTCCTTTTGCTGTGAATGTAGCTTTGTTTATGGGGCTGATTTTGCTTTATACTTTCAGAGGTGGTATAAAAACAATTGTTTGGACAGATACACTACAAACCACCTTTATGCTTGCGGCGGTTATCGTTTCTGTTGCGATTATTTCAAGGGACATGGAGATGGGCCTTGGTGCGCTGATCAATCAGGTCCATAAAAGTGATTTTTCCAGGATGTTTTTCTTTGAAATCAATGACAAGCGTTTCTACCTCAAACAGTTTTTCAGTGGTGCGTTTATTGCAGTGGTTATGACGGGCCTTGATCAGGACATGATGCAGAAAAACCTTACTTGTCGTAATCTTAAGGATGCAAAAAAGAATATATATCTGATGAGTTGGTCTCTTATCCCGGTCAACCTTCTGTTTCTTTTCCTTGGAGCTTTGCTATACCTGTATGTTCAAAAAATGGGAATAACTCTGCCTCAGCGCTCTGATGACCTGTTCCCCCTGATTGCATTAAAGCACCACGGAGCTTTTGCCGGTGTGGTTTTTCTGATCGGATTGGTGGCGGCGGCATATTCAAGTGCCGACGGATCACTTACGGCATTGACAACATCATTTAGTGTCGATATTCTTGGACTTGGGAAAAACAATAACCTGTCTGACAGGAAAAAAGTTAAAATAAGAATGACCGTTCATTTTTGTTTTGCGATTTTCCTGACAGGTTTGGTTGTTCTGTTTCGTTCAATCAGCGATCAGTCTGTAATAACCAAGTTATTTACGATTGCCGGATATACATACGGGCCCTTACTCGGATTATACGCTTTCGGTCTTTTTACAAAACGTAAAGTTGTTGACCGCTATGTGCCGGCAATTGCATTGGTTTCGCCGGTTTTGAGCTACATACTCAGCGTAAATTCTATCCACTGGTTCAATGGTTATAAATTCGGTTTTGAGTTACTAATATTTAATGGATTGATTACATTCCTTGGCTTATTGATTATTTCTGACAACCACAAATCAAAATAAGGAAATCCGAATTGAAGTTTAACCAGGAGTTGTAAAAGAACTTTTTTTGTGTTGAGTTGTTTGAAACATATTTGTTTTAACTTTTTTATATGAGCAACATCAGATTTAAGGCACTGGAACTTGCTATGACAAGGCCTCGCAGGCAGATGGAGGTTTTTCCTGATAAGGTTTCCGATTATTTCGGGGAATTAACTTTCAGCAGGGAGGTAATGCGTGATTATATGTCGCGGGAAGCATACCATTCAGTGGTGCGTGCTGCTGAAACCGGAGAGAGAATTAGTCGTGGTGTTGCCGACCAGGTTGCATCTGCCATGAAGGCATGGGCCCTGAGCAAGAAGGCGACTCATTTTACCCATTGGTTCCATCCGCTTACCGGAGCAACTGCGGAAAAACATGATGCATTTATTCAGCCATCCGGCGACGGAAAAGCAATTGAAATGTTTAATGCGAATGAGTTGATTCAGCAGGAGCCTGATGCGTCGAGCTTCCCCAGTGGTGGTATACGTAATACTTTCGAAGCAAGAGGGTATACAGCCTGGGATCCGACCTCTCCAGCATTTATTCTCGACCGCACGCTTTGTATTCCTACCATTTTTGTTTCGTATACCGGAGAAGCGCTTGATTATAAAACTCCTCTCCTGAAAGCCTCACTAGCATTGGATAAAGAAGCTGTTGAAGTGTGTAACTACTTTGATAAGAATGTTTCCCGGGTTTATGCAACTTTAGGCTGGGAGCAGGAGTATTTCCTTGTTGACACTGCACTTTACAATGCACGGCCTGATCTTGTGCTGACCGGAAGGACGCTTTTCGGCCATTCAAGTGCCAAGGACCAGCAACTGTCTGATCACTATTTCGGCATTATTCCTGAAAAGGTAATTGATTTTATGCGGGAGTTCGAGTATGAGGCGCACAGGCTGGGGATTCCTGTCAGGACACGGCATAACGAGGTGGCGCCCAATCAGTTTGAATGTGCTCCTGTTTATGAAGAGGTAAATGTAGCAGTTGATCATAACCAGTTGCTCATGCATTTGCTTGAGAAAGTCGGTAAACGGCATGGTTATACTGTTTTGTTGCACGAAAAACCTTATGCCGGAGTAAACGGATCAGGAAAACACAATAATTGGTCAATGAGCACTAACCTTGGAGAGAATTTGCTTTCTCCGGGAAAAACACCGAAATCTAACCTGAGATTTTTGACTTTTCTGGTAAATACCCTGAAAGCACTTGATACAAACGCCGATATCCTGCGTGCCTATATAGCCTCGGCGGGTAACGATCTGCGGCTGGGTGCCCATGAGGCTCCTCCAGCCATCATATCTGCCTTTATTGGTACACAACTTTCCGAGACACTTGACCAGATTGAAAAACTTGGTAAAAAAGCACTCTCAAAAACGGGAGAGAGTAATGGAAATAACATCAATATACCGAGGGTGCCTGAAATATTGATGGATAATACTGATCGTAACCGCACTTCTCCCTTCGCGTTTACAGGTAATAAGTTTGAATTCAGGGCTGTGGGTTCCTCGTCAAGCTGTGCAAAGCCAATGATCGCGCTTAACCTGATTGTGGCGGACCAGCTCAAGAAGTTCAGAAATGATGTTGATAAACTAATCTCTCAAAAAATCAGGAAAGAGGATGCCATTCTTAAGGTCATCAGTCGTTACATTTCAGAATCGAAAAGGATAAGGTTTGAAGGAAACAGTTACAGTGAAGAGTGGATTAAGGAGGCTGCAAAACGCGGTCTGTCAAATATTCCTGACACCCCGCATGCTTTGAAATCCCTGCTTCGGAAAGAGGTGATCCGGTTATTTGAAGAACACAATGTTTTAACTGAGCGTGAAGTAAGGGCCCGTTATGAAATCAAGCTGGAGAATTATGTAAGAAAGATTCAGATAGAATCACGGGTAATGGGCGACCTGGCTATCAATCATATTATTCCGATTGCAATACGTTATCAGAATCAACTGATTGATAATGTTAAAGGCCTGAAGGAGGTGCTTGACAACAAAACTTATGTTGCCCTCTCAAAGAACCAATTGGATACGATTCGGGAAATCAGCGAGCATATTGCCGTAATCCGCGACCGGGTTATCAAAATGACTGAAGCCAGGAAGTCGGTTAATCGTATTACTGATATAGAAAAGCAAGCTATAGCATACAAGGAAAGAGTATTGGTATTTTTTGATGAAATCAGATACCATGCCGATAAGCTTGAGCTGATGGTGGATAATGAAATCTGGCCATTGCCCAAATATCGCGAGTTGCTCTTTATCCGCTAAGGATTACCCGTTTATCATAATATTTCTGATAATAGCCATGCTATGCATCCTTGAGTGCAGGCATGGTTTTTTATTGCCGGGATGCAGAACTTGCAGGCTAATTTGATAGTCGGATGTGTATTGGTGATAAACTCCCGAAGAGTTTACAGCTTACTTGTGAGCCTTACGGTATGCACGTTTCCAGGCTCTTCTGGCCCAGTAATTCCTTCTCCAGTATTTACCCCAATTGATTCCTGACCATATCCTTTCATGAAAATAATAAATGGCCAGCTTTACCGTAAAATCGATAATGCTTATCAGAGATGCATCTCCGAGGCTTTCATTCAGTGTGCGTTGGGTAGTGCTGCGAAAAATTATAAAGAAAACAACAAACATTACCCCGGAAGCGAGTAAACGGTAAGTCAGTGCCTTTATAAAACTCCGCTGCGGGCTGTCGCGAAAAATAGTTTCAGCATCAATATTTTGTGTCTTATTTTGTTTCCGGCCGATAAATGCGCTCATAGGTTCATATTTTGTCCTTGACAAATTTACAAAATTACCTTT
>CAZDBX010000170.1:0-6689 GCA_964503805.1 uncultured Lentimicrobium sp.
CCCATGGATATGGAGTTACTGGCCGGAGAGTGGGAAAGTTATGGCCTGAAGGGCGCCACTGAAGAGAACGGGGTGATGGTGTGGAAGGATTTCTGCGTGACTGATACCTTCGGCGGCCCCACCCTGCCCTGTAACTGGCTGATCGTTGAAAACCAATCGGCACGGCACACCGCTGACGATTCTGATTTGTTGATTCACCGCGATAATGCCAGGTGCATCGCACCATAACATTATCAGGTGCATCGCACCGTGACATTAATAGGTGCAACGCACCGCAACATTATCAGGTGCAACGCACCGCAACATTATCAGGTGCATCGCACCGTGACATTATCAGGTGCAACGCACCGCAACATCATTAGGTGCAACGCACCGCAACATTATTAGGTGCATCGCACCGTAACATTATTAGGTGCAGCGCACCGCGACATTCCGGCCGTTACAATCGGTTTGCGAAAGAACCATAAAGCGGTTTGCGGGATATGAATATCCTGAAAACCGGCCATGCCACCCTGATTTGGCATTCTCCCGTTCAGTTTGTATTTTTACGGAAATAAAACCCGGCTTATGAAAAGAACTGTGATTTTTGTGTGCGCGGCGATATTGCTGGCCGTATCTGCCTGTAAACAAAGGCAAAACAACCAGGCAGCCGATCTGGAGCGGAAGGCCGACAGCCTCATGATCCTTGCAAATAACTTTTTTAAACCTTTACCGGCAGAGGCCCTGAATCCTGAGAATCCACTTACCCCGGAGAAGGTAGCCCTGGGCAAGGCGCTCTATTACGACAACCGCCTCTCGCTCAACCAAACGCAAAGCTGCAACACCTGTCACGACCTGAAGACCTTTGGGGTGGACAACCTGCCCACCAGTCCCGGCGACAACGGCGCGCCGGGCACCCGCAACTCCCCCACGGTGCTGAATGCCGCTTTGCACTTTCTGCAGTTCTGGGATGGCCGCAACAAGGATGTGGAGGAGCAGGCCGGGGGGCCGGTGATGAACCCCGCCGAAATGAACATGCCCAGCGAGGCCGTGGTAATGGACCGCCTTGCCGCTGACGGCAGATATGTTGAAATGTTTACCGCCGCTTTTCCTGAAGAGAAGAATCCCGTCACCTTCACCAATATGCGCAACGCCATCGGCGCCTTCGAAAGGACCCTGCTGACCCCGGCGCGTTTCGACAAGTTTCTGGCCGGCGACAGGCAGGCGCTCACGGAAGCGGAACTGAACGGACTGGGCGCATTTATCGGGACAGGATGCACCGCCTGCCACAATGGCCCTTTGCTGGGCGGCAATATGTTCCAGAAGTATCCGCTCTTTGGCACACACAAGGAATACACCGGCAGCGAGGTGGACGATACCGGCAAAATGCAGGTAACCAAAAACGAAGCCGATCGTGACCTGTATAAAGTCCCGTCCATGCGGAACGTCACTGAAACCTGGCCTTACCTGCACGACGGCAGCGTGAAGGAACTCAGCAAAACCATTGACATCATGGCCCGCGCCGAACTCAACAAAACCCTTACCCCTCAGCAGATCAGCGATATTGAGGCATTTCTGAAAACACTTACCGGTGAAGTGCCGGCGGAGGCGTTGAATTAGAAAAACACAAACCTGTCTGCTGTCCGGTGAAAATCGGATAACCCGGATTTCCCTTAAAAAGGCAATAGTTCAGATCATTCAGGTTGTCTGTTGATGAATCCTGGCCTTATATCACTACACCGATGGCACTGTTTCATCCGGTGCCATCATCACTTATTCCGCACCCGAAAATGTGATGGCGCCCCTGAAGGCGGTGTTGTCGCGGCCCAGGTTAATTCCTTCGAAACAATAACTGTTGTCTCCCGTTTGGTTGCGGACTACCCGGATGGTTTCCCCCGGTTTGATCTCTTTGATAAAGTTGGCTGAAACGGCTTGCGGGTAGTTATTCCTGTGAAAATCGTGACTGAAGGTGTCCATCATCCAGTCGAAATACCGGGTAGTGGTGACATGCCGGTTGATGTCAAGGTCGAAGTAAGAAACTTTAATTTCCGCAACCGTTTCGCCATGCACGGGGCCCAGTTTCTCCGGCCTGTGCATCAGTCCGTGCCGGTCTTTCAGCCTGAAAAACAATGAAGGATCGTCCAACTCAATCAGCTTGCTGCGTTTCGTTTCCATATCCACCGTCAGCCAGCCCGAAGTGGCCCTGGCAAGGACGCGTTCGCGGCTGTCGCGCATGATAAAGTCGCGGATATACAGCAACTTGTCGATGTCCTTGGGCCAGGTCTCCACCACCCCGGTCTGCGTCCATTGCAGCGGACCGTTGATTTCAAGCGAGAAGCGGCTGAGCACCCAGAAGAGTTTTAGCGGACTGAAATCGCTGTACCCGAACCCAAGCCGGTCGGCCGACTGAATGGATGACTGTATGAGCAGGTTGATCAGGGCGCTCAGCCTTGCCCTTCCGTACATGTCGGTTTCGGCCGATGTAACGGCAAATGGCATGGAAAGGATCAGATCGCCTGAAGGATGGTGTTGGTTCGGCATAATGCAGCGGTTCGGTGGATTCGGGGTAAACCAAAGCCCGGCCTTTCAGGGACCGGACTTTGATTTTTCTGCGATTTGGATTTATTCATCAACTATTCCCATTCGGGCAGCCGGCCCGGTGTCCAGGGAACGCCGGCTTTTCCCGTTTCGGCCTCCGACACCGCAATGTCAATCACTCCGATGATGCTTGCATCAGATTTGTTTATTGACCCGTTACTGAAATCATCTGCAATTTAAGGTTGTATACCATCGGTTGGTTTACCTGAAACCGCAATTACTTCAGTAAAAGCTTTTGGTAGCCTGTGGCCTTCCCGTTTTTAACGCTGACAATGTACATCCCGGCAGGTTGAGCCGACAGGTCATATTCTATGGAATCGTCGATGCTGGTTTCCTGCTCCAGTACTTTCGCTCCATCAATATTGAAAACCGAAATCAATCCTCCCTCAACAGGGTTTAAAGATTTCAGCTTAAAGGAGCCCTCAGTGGGATTGGGAAATATACTGAAATCAGCCAGTTTGTTCATGGATTTTTCATTTACCGATGAGGGTTTTTCAAAGCCCGATATCCTGATAACTTTATTGCCACCCCCGAAAGTGGAAAAAAGGAAATCGCCTGTCAGCGGGTCTATCAGTGCACCTTCAGCTCCGGTAAGGCCGGTTATCATTTCTCTTGCAGTGGATGGAACAGGCAATCCGTGATCCCCCACTTCAAAAACAACTACGGTTCCGTTAGAATAGGAGGAGATGGCCATCGAAAGGTTGGGGAAAACTGCCGAACCTGCCGGAATATAAGCAATCCCTTCAGGCCCCGATGCTATACCATAGACAGAGACCTCGGCTATCTGGTTTGATAAAAGATATTGACCGTTGACATCTATGGTAAAGGGAACATTATACATTATTGAAGCGCTGTATGAAGAAAAAACCAGGCCGCCTGCTCCCGGGTATCCCGCGGGCACAAAGGCCATGGCACCCACCGAAGAAGCGATCCCATAATTCGTTAAAGGAGTGCTGATGTAAGAATTGTCGGGCAATACCTGTCCAAGTTCATTCATACTGTACCTGGTAAACAGGAGAGCCCCGTTCTGGTCGAAAAAAATACCTCCGTCATTGTTGGGCGCTTCTATGTAATGAATAGCAGCTCCTCCAAAGCCGGTTATATGTTTAGATTCCGGATCTCTTACCAGGGGAACTGAATACAGCACTCCGCTACTGGTGTTTGCATTTCCGCCTATATACAGCGTATTTGGCTGTTCAGGCCTGATGGTAAGCCCTCCGTACTGTGAGGGCAGTTGTTCAATACTCCCCAGATCGGTAAGGGTGTAACCGGCAGTTACAAATTCCGGCGTCAGGCTTTGTGTGAACCCCTGAAAATAAGCCAGGACGAACACTGCCAGCAGGACGGTTTTCATCACGAAGGATGAAAATGGCGTAAAGGAACGGGTAAATGTTTTCATTTTGAGTGTTTTTATATCCAAAGTTAGTCATGAATATAACTAATCTGACATAGTTAACCCAAACTTTAACAAATACTTAACAGCTTCGCGATGCCAGTTGTACCGGCAGGTCAGGTAAAGAAATCCTCAACCTTATTCATGGCCTGACGCTCTTACCCGTAACGGTGTATAGCAGAATGATTATCTTCCTGTTATAAACCGAAATTTACTTCCACTCCGGCAATCTCCCCGGTGTATAAGGCACCCCGGCTTTTTCCATTTCTGCTTCCAGTGCCGGCAGATCAACCTCGCTGATCTGCTTGAGTTGTGCATGCAGGGGAGGAAACTCCTCGCGGATGATTTCATAGCTTCTGCGCATGGTAGTTGTTGGTGCCGAAGTGGTTCCGTAGAAGGCGTAGATCAGGTTGCCAAGGCGTTCGTTCAGGGCTACCGGCGCCGGCGGGTTCTCCTCACGGCTGGCTTTGGGCGTTTTTCCGGTAAAAGCATACTGAATCTCATCCAGTTTAAGTGAAAGCTGGTGTATCCTGGCTTTCAGTTCCGGCGAGGCTTCGGGTGTCTGATGTACCGCCTGCATCATAATGGTGAGCTTGTCTGACAGCTCGTTCATATAGCGCTGGGTTCCCTGAACCACGCGGGTAAGGCCGGCCACCTCACGCTGGAAAGCGACCAGTGCCCCGCGGTCGGGAGCAGGAAGCGTGGTGTTGTTGAGCGGAACGGCTTTGAATTCAATCGGTCCGGCCAGCTCACGGGTTTCCCCGCCGGCAACCATGGCCATGGAAACCTTATAATTCCCGGGCATCACAAATAAGCCGGAGCCCCCGCTGCTGAAGGGATCAAATTTACCGTCGTTCTTTCTTACGGGTGAAGTGCCTGCATACCTGAGATCCCAGTTAAGGCGGTTCAGTCCTTTCGAAGGACGGGAATAGAGCCTGCGGATCACATTGCCCTCATCATCGGTAACGGTAAACTTCAGGTAAGGAGCAATCTCCGATTCTTCAGCCCTCAGTTCAGCCTCGGTGGGCTGGGGAATGCGCTCCCCTTTTTTAAACAGTTCTTTTTCTTTCTCCCTGCGGACTTCTTTCAGGGTTTTCGGAACTTCCTTCAGCCAGTAGCTGAAAGTGGCGCCGAACTCCGGATTTTTTGCCGCGTAATAGGAGGAACCTTGTCCGTATTTCCCGCCGATCTCAATGAACATCAGGGCATCCTTAACCGGGAAAATATGGGCTTCCCCGTCCATCACCGCTTTGTTCACGCTGCGCAGGGGCGAATAGTCGTCGAGGATGTAAAATCCGCGTCCGAAGGTGGCCAGTACCAGGTCGCATTCCTTTTCCTGAATGGCCATGTCGTACACAGCAATGGTCGGGATTCCGTTTTTGAGCTGAACCCATTGTTTTCCGCCGTCGATGGTAAAGAAGATGCCAAACTCGGTTCCCGCGAACAGCAGGTCGGGATTTACCGCATCCTGGGCAATGGAATGTACAGAGCCGTTGGCCGGAAGGTTTGAAGCGATGGATGTCCAGGTGCGTCCTTTGTCGGTGCTCCGGAGCAGGTAAGGCTTGAAGTCGTCGCGCTTCAGGTTGCTGAAGGCGGCGAACACGATATTTTCATCGAAGCGGGAAGCGTAAATATCAGAGACATAGGTGTATTCCGGAACGCCCGGGAAACTCCCGGCTTTGCGCCAGGTCCGCGCATCTTCGCTGACCTGTATCAGGCCGTCGTCGGTGCCGGCGTACAGCAGGTTTTCTTTTACAGGCGATTCGTCGAAGGATACGATGGTTCCGAACAGGGAAGTGGAAACATCTTTGGCAACGGCGTCAATGCTCCAGAATTTGTCCATTACAGGCCATGTGTTGCGGTCGGTGCCGGTGGTAAGGTCATCCGAAATCACCGTCCAGGTATCGCCCCGGTCGTCGCTGCGGAAAACCTTGTTGGCCGCCGTATAAAGGCGGGTGGGGGAGTGGCGGCTGATCATCAGGGGCGTATTCCAGTTCCATTTATAGGTATCTTCGCCTTTGCGCGGCTCCGGCCTGATGTCGATGGCTTCCCCGCTCCTGCGGTCGTAACGCACCATATTGCCGTACTGGGCTTCGGCATACACAATATCGGGGTTGGTGGGATCGGATGCCGTCCAGAAGCCATCGCCCCCGTTGGTCACAAACCATTCGTCGTTCACCACCCCGTAGCTGCTGGTATTGCGCGAAGGGCCGCCCACGCTGTTGTTGTCCTGGGTGCCTCCGTAAACAAAATAGAATGGCTCGGTATTATCGACATTCACCCGGTAAAACTGGGTAACCGGCAGGTTGTTCTTGAAGTGGTATTCTTTGCCTCCGTCCCAGGTTTCATAGATGCCGCCGTCGCCCCCGATCAGGAAGTGATCGGTATTTGCCGGATCGATCCAGAGGGCGTGGTCATCCACATGGCGGTATTTCAGGTTCAGGTTGTTCCAGGTCTTGCCGCCGTCGGTGGTAACTTTTGAATAGGTGTCCATGGAGTAGATCTTATCCACATTTTTCGGATCGCAGTAGATTTCGTTGTAATACTGTCCGCTGGCGTGGTAGCTGCTCATTTTTGACCAGGAAGCGCCCCGGTCGGTGGAACGGAAGAAGCCCCCCGATTCACCGGCAGCTTCTATAATGGCAAACACATAATCGGGATTAACCGGAGAAATGGCGATGCCGATTCCGCCCACATCGCCCGAAGGCAGTCCGGAGGT
>CAZDBX010000171.1:0-6661 GCA_964503805.1 uncultured Lentimicrobium sp.
GCGCGGCCGGGGACTAATGCTGGCAATTGAATTCAGGCACAGTACAGACATTATCAATATTGAACTGCTGAAAAGGGGATTTATTACAGGCCGCCGGCCAAATTCCGAAGTCCTGCGCCTGGATACCGCCCTGACCATCGAAAAGGCAACCCTCGACCTTTTTGTGACTACACTGCGGGAAATTCTCTCCGCAATAGCTGATGACGGATCAACTGAAAATTAAACTGCAATAACGAACAGATTTACCCCGCGCTAATCAATGGGGAAAGACCTGCTTCCCTATACAGCTCTATTTATAGAATCATGATCTGCTGAAAATTCAGGAGAATTACCGGAATGCCCGGATACGTTCATCACCATCATATCCCCTTTCACCTGCCTTTTCTTCGGGTTCAGCCTATTTCGCTTTATGGCCCGCAAACCATGCAGTAGTTTTGTATACAACGAATTACAAATCTATTAAAGAAATGAAAATGAAAAGATTTACCAGACCGCTCTTCCTTGCTGCCGGCATGCTATTGCTGCTCAGTTTATCCTCAAAAGCCACGAATAATCCTGACGGATTTGTTACGATGGATAGAAATATCCGGCAGATGATCAGTTTTTATGATTCAGATACCATTATACTGGTTGTCCCTGATCATTACCGGATCAGTGAAAACGATATGAATGAAATCAGGAATTTCGTCTTCTGGAAGCAAAAGCCTGAGTACATTGTCAAATGCGAATCAGAACTGAATGATTCCGATCTCAGGTTTAACCTCCACTTTTTCGGGCCCTGCTACAGGTTTTCCGGCGCTCACTTTTCAGTTACTCCTTTCGCCATCAGCGAAAACGGATTCACTTTCGGGGGAACCGGTTTCACTCAGCCGGAGGACGCTTTCTACTTTATGAATTCCTCCGGAAACAGGCTTTATACCTGCCGGAATGGCGAAAACGCCCCCCTGTCCTATACGCGACACATGGCTGGCGCCTATCAGCTCTATGTTTTCAGCGGAGAGCGTATCGTTGTGCCGGCGCTGCCCCAGGAAACAGAACACCGCATCGCCTCTATGGTATGGTTTCATACCGGCCGCATCGCATCGCAGAACCCAATGAACCAGTCAGAGTAGATCTGACAGACAACAGTTGCATTAGTTAAATTCTTGAATTCCAATACTGTTTAAACGTTACAAAAATGGCAAACACCGTTAAATCATTTTGCATTGTCATGAACCTTTTGCTGAATGGCATTTTCATCAGTGCCGGGTTCTCACAACCAGCCGGCTTTATCGCAATGGATGACAGCGTAAAACTGATGCAGCAATTTTATCATTCGGATACAATTGTGGTCGTTATACCGGATGGACATGATTTAAATCCTGAAGATGCAGCAATGATCAGGGATTTTGTTTTCTGGAAGGAAAAGCCTTTTTATGAGTTCCGGCATGAATCGCAACTAAACACAACGGATGCTGGCAAGCATCTGCTTTTTACAGGACCGATACATGCTTTCAGGCATATTGCCACCGCTGATATTCCGGTAACTCCCCTTAAATACGGATTCTCTTACAAAGGGGAGCAATTCTGTCTGCCCGGAGATGGGTTTTATTACATCAGCGACAATGCCGACCGGCTCTACATCTGCCGGAACGGTAAAGATGCGCCGCTTTCCTACCTGGGTTACCTGACCAGCGCCTATCAGTTTTACATCCTCAGGGGAGACCGGATCTGCTTCAGCGGTTTTCGTCCGGGAGGGGGGAAAACTGAACAGATGAACAATCTGGATGATCTCAGGAAAAGCTATTTCGGCAATCTGATCCGGACGAAATATGCCGATTTCAATGTTGCTGCTTCAATCACCGATACAACGGGGCTTGGCAGCGCTCTGCGTGATTTTGACCGGTTTGTGGATGGCATGTGCCAATACCTGTCCGTTGAACCGGCGGGTGTTCCCCGCTTTGAAACATACTTTTACAATACCCGGGAAGAATTACAGTATTTCATTGCCGCTCCGCTCTGGCAAACCGTGTATGGAAAATCAACCGGAAACATAAATCACGTTACGGGCCTGAGTATGACCATCTGCCGGCATGAAGCAGGACATACCATTATTGGTGCAACGATCGGAAAGGCGCCGTCAGCCTTTTTCGATGAGGGGTTCCGTCAGGCTACCGATTACTTTTTCAGCCCGGAAGCTTATCAGCACGATCTTGAAGTTTTCAGAACCCACCATCAAAACCTCACTCCCGGACTGATTACCGGCGAAGGGGTTGAGTTTTTCAGGGCAATGGAAAATTACAGTATTTCGGGAATTTTTGTTCACGCGCTTATACGGATTACCGGACCTGAAGCTTTTAAGAAAGCGTATGCCGGGCATCGTATGGATGAACTTATTCAGGAATACGGTTATACCTGGGAAAAACTGATCGAAGAGGTGAAAACCGGAACAGTTTCAGAATAAATTCAGTACCGGAACTATGAACACGGATAAACTCAAACCGTTGTCATTCGTATTTGCCCTGGGAGGCGTATGGGATACCATTGCCGGGTTTCTTTACATTTTCGCGATCGGTTCAGGACGTAACATCGACCATCCGCCAATGGACCCTTTTTATTCCATTTTTCTGGGATCTTTCTTTCTCTGCTTTGCCTACCTGCAGTTTATGTCGGCATTGAACATCCGGCGCTATGCCCTGAACGTGGGATGTCTGATTATCGGAAGGGTTTTCTACATTGTATTGCTTTATTCCTATATGGTTTTTGTTCCGGGTTTCCCCGATACATTCTGGTTCACCGGAATCATCGACGGATTGCTCACGCTGGATTATATTGCGCTCGCCGCAAGAGGAGGACTTAAAGCAGGGGAATTATTCCTTCCATCAATGCAAAAAAACTAACTTTACCATGCAGGGGAATCAGTATGAAAACAGGATTATGACATACCTGATCTGATTATAATATGTCCGGGAAGACTTCCGCGGCTCTTCACGCTGCCAGGTTTTTTCAACAAGTTGATTCACATTATTTTATCATAATGAAAAATTTCTTACCTTTTACATTCATCGCAGCATCAGCCCTGATGCTGATTTCATGCGGAGCCCACCGGTCCGGTTTAAACAGCCCGTCCTATGCATACACCGCCTCTGATCCGGAACTTTACAATACCATTTCGAGGCTCGACAGCGTTTTCTGGGATGCCTACAACACCTGCGATCTGAAAACCCAGGCCACATTATACGCTGACAGCATAGAGTTCTATCATGACCAGGGAGGACTGATTACTTCAAAGCAGGCTATTCTTGAGGCAACAAAGCTGAATATCTGCGGAAAAATACGCAGGGACCTTGTAAAGGGAAGCCTGGAAGTTTATCCCATCAGGGGTTTCGGGGCAGTTGAGATGGGTTTGCATACTTTTCAAAATATTACAGATAAAGCAAATGCACCCTCACCACCCGGGCGTTTTGTAATTATCTGGCAGCAGCACAAAGATCTATGGACCATCAAAAGAGTAATCAGTTTACATTGAATACATTATGAAAACACTTCTTGTTATTGACATCCAAAATGAACTCACACACAGGGCAGGAATCCATAAACCAGGGATTTTTTTTGATACGGTAAATGCCGCGATCCGGAAATTCAGGGAGGCGGGTTACCCGGTCGTGTTTATCCAGCACAACAGCAAACTCCTTGAAACGGGAACTCACGACTGGGAAATTGATGAGCGGATCGACAGGAATATTTTTGACAAGTCCGTTCAGAAGCTGCAAGGAAATGCCTTTACCGGGACTGAGCTCAGGCAATATCTCAGCAGTTGCGGAACCACAAAGGTACTGATCTGCGGCATGGTTACGCACCAATGCGTAAAAGCCACGGCAACAGGATCGGTAGAACTTGGCTACACCACTTCACTCCTGAAAAACGGGCATACCAATTTTCATGAGGATGCTGCCGGTATTATCAGCAGAACAGAGGCAGCACTGCTTGAGCTTGGTGTAAAAACCGTTGATTTGCAGGATATATAAACTGCTGATATTCTGATCCGGTTATGGACGAACTTAAGAAGGAAATCGACCGTCAGATTTATTTCAACCGCGGCAAAAACCTGCTTCACGAAAGTGCCGGGTTTACGATGGAATTTATTAAACCCGGATCAGGTGCATTTGCCCGCCTGGCCGGTTTGACGGATGAGCAGCTGACGATCCTCGCTGACTATGCCACCCAAAAATCCCTTGAGGAATTCTGCCGCATCAATCAGTATTATACATTTGACCCGAAAGCAACCGATGAGCTTAAAGGAATCTATATTCAGCTTTTCTCAGCCATCAAACAGCAGGGAGGGCCTGATGCAGCTTCTCCGCAAACGCACTATGAAAATCTCAGACAATGGCTGCTGAAAACCAACCCTTTTGCAGGAGCGATCTATCCGGGAATGGATCAGGAGCTGGGACCGGCACATTGTCATGAATACAGCGCCGGATTGCAGCTGGAAATCCTCCGCCTGGATATTTCCACCCTGATGGAGCCAATACTGGATATCGGCTGCGGCAAACAGGGCAACCTTGCGCAATACCTCCGCGGCCGGGGGTTTGAGGCTTATGGGATAGACCGATTCGCAGTTGAAAAGCCTTACCTCATCCGGTCCGGCTGGTTTGAATATAATTATGGTGTTTCGCGCTGGGGAACTGTAATCAGCCACCTGGGATTCACCAATCATTTCGTGCATCACCACCTGCGAAATGACGGCGACTACCTGAAATACGCCGCGATCTATATGAAAATCCTGGCCTCGCTCCGCCCCGGCGGCCGTTTTTACTATGCCCCTTCCCTCCCTTTTATCGAACAATGGCTTGATAAAGGCCGTTTCAGCGTATTCAGCCACAGTGACTACCCGGGACAATACGGATCAGCCATCATTGAAAAGCTAAGCCACTGAGCAATTACAAAACATTTGATATCTGTTCCGGTAAATACAATCCTGAATCTTCAGCCTGTCATTGGCAAACACCTCTTTGATCGCATCTTCGTAATCATCAAAGCTTCCGGCCTTTTTCAGCCTGCGGAAAACAACAGCCGGTTCTTCGAAGGCAAACATCAGGTAGGTCCAGTATTCCTTCATGGCATTCAGGGCTGAGGGGCTGTCTTTCTTCTCCCTGCGCGTCTCAAAATAGAGGTCATCAAGGAATCCGCGCAAAACATCCCTGCCATCGCCGGGTTGCGGCAGACCCTTGATGCGGGCCGGCAGAAAGGGATCCTGCAAAATGCCGCGGCCGATCATAAACCGTGAAATTCCGGGGAAAAGCCCGCTGATATGGCCGAAATCCGCCGTGGTGAAAATATCCCCGTTATAAACCACCGGCACCTGTAGCCCTTCAAGCGCCGCACCGAAAGCGTCCGGGTCGGTTTTGCCGGAATATAGCTGCTTACCGGTACGCGCATGTATCGTCAGTTCACTGACTGGATATCGGTTAAAAACCGGAAGCAGGTTCATTATTTCAGAAGCCTTTGTATAGCCCAGCCGGCACTTCACGGAAAATGAAAGGGGCATGTGCGGCATCACCTGATCCAGGATTTCATCCACCATCTCCGGGAAAGGCAGCATCCCCGAGCCTCTTTTCTTCCGGGCAACCTGAGGATAAGGACAGCCCAGATTCCAGTTCAGTTCACCAAAGCCAAGCGCCGCGCAGCTCCGGGCAAAGGAAAGGATTTCCGGGGCGCTTTTGCTGAGAATCTGCGGAATTACCGGAATGCCGTTTTCAGACTGATGTTGCAGGGCCTTCATTTTCAGCGCAGGCAAAGGATAATCTGCCGCGATATTGGCAAAATAGGGGGTAAACAACTTATCCACCCCCGCGAAATGCCGGGCATAAACCACCCTGAAGGCTTGGGTTGTAATCCCCTGAAAAGGGGCAAAATAAATGGCTGGCTTTAAATTCATCAGTGCACAAAAATACGTAAGATTGACACGACAAAGCCTCAAATCCCGGAAACCTCCTGAAAACAGTAAAAACCCTGAAATTGCACAAAATATCCGAAGCAGGATAAAATCTCTTTTCAATGATATTGAGGGCCAAATCAATCAGAACCATTGAAGGATGGTAAACCGAACAAGCTGAATTTTGCTATTTACACGTTCACTGATTGAAACGGATGCCAGCGCAAGAAAAACACTTGTAATTTTTCTGATTACCCTGATACGGTTTACCGTAATTTGCCCGGTTTTTGCAGGCAGCAAAAAGTTTCTAAGTACATGAAAGAAGTCTGCATCTATCAGTTTCAAAAATTGTAGTATCTTTATTCCTATAATATTCAGCCATTTGAACCCAAACCCAGTAAAAACTGCTTTATGAAAAACCTATTGATGATTTTATTCGCAGCCATCATCTGTTTTCAGATGCCCGGCTGCAAAACAAAAGAAAAGACAACCGCCGGCGGGCAGCAAGCGGCCGGCAATATCGTTATCGGCGACAACAGCCGGAATTCCCTTGACTGGGATGGCACCTATACTGGCGTTCTGCCCTGCGCGGATTGCGAAGGAATGCTTACCACCATTACGTTAAGCAGGGATCTTACCTTTAAGCGGTCAACCGTTTACAAAGGCAGGGATGAAAAAAGCTATGAAGAATCGGGCAGGTTTACCTGGGATCAATCCGGCGGCAGCATTAAGCTTGAAGGCATT
>CAZDBX010000172.1:0-1922 GCA_964503805.1 uncultured Lentimicrobium sp.
TGGGTTGGTTTTTAAAAACATCTATCATTTCGGCCGGACTCATATCTTTTCGCCACAGCGGCTGCCACTCCTGCATACCGGTATAGCTTTTTATACCGGATGTATGAGTCAGCAGGTGATGAATGGTGATTTTGTGTCCCTGAGTGGGATAATCCGGGATAAACTTTGTAATGTCGTCATTCAGGCTCAGTTTTCCCTGCTCCATCAGCATCAGCACGGCAACGGCTGTAAACTGTTTGGTGATGGACCCGATTTCAAAGACCATTTCGGGCTTCATGGGCACATTGAGTTCAAGGTTGGCCATGCCGAAAGCTTTGCGATAAACCACCTCACCGTTTTTTGCCACCAGAACGGTTGCGCCAGGCTCGCCCGGTTTATAAACACTTTCAATGATCTGATCCATAACCGCTTCAGTATTCTGAGCCATCACGCTGCTGCTGAATAAGCCGGTCAATAAAAACAGAAAAACGACGCTGGTAAAAAATTGGGTTTTCATACTGAATGGTTTAGTGAGTAAATGATTTTTAGACGTAGCCAGCCAAAGTGAAGTTACAATGACGGCATGTAATCTTGATTTCTGATTACACTTCCGGTTTACCGGTTAGTTTATGCAATTGAATAAACTATAAACAAAACCACTCCCCGCTTGTTGAAGCCGTGTAAATTCTTAATTTTGCAAATCTGAATAAAAAATTCACCTGCTATGAATTATGATGTAATAGTAATCGGCTCAGGCCCCGGCGGTTATGTTGCCGCGATCAGGGCTTCACAGTTGGGTATGAAAGTTGCCGTTGTTGAACGCGCTGAACTTGGCGGAATCTGCCTGAACTGGGGATGTATCCCTACCAAGGCCCTGCTTAAGAGCGCACAGGTTTACGGATACCTTTTCCATGCCGCCGATTACGGCGTTTCGGTGAGCGGCGATATCAAGGCCGACTTTGAGGCAATGGTCAAACGCAGCCGCGGTGTTGCTGAAGGGATGAGTAAAGGCATTCAGTTCCTGTTCAAGAAAAATAAAATCGATCATATTGCCGGCACCGGAAAACTAAAATCCGGTAAAGTGGTGGAAGTAACAGATGCCGAAGGCAATAAGACGGATTATCAGGCCAATCACATTATCCTGGCTACCGGAGCCCGTTCGCGGGAACTGCCCAACTTAAAGCAGGACGGTAAAAAAATTATTGGCTACCGTGAAGCCATGACGCTTGACAAACAGCCGAAAAGTATGGTTGTAGTCGGTTCGGGAGCCATTGGTTCGGAATTTGCCTACTTCTATCATACCATCGGCACCCAGGTAACCCTGGTTGAGTTTATGCCCAATGTGGTTCCTATCGAAGATGAAGAGGTTTCGAAACAGCTGGAGCGCAGTTTTAAAAAGTCCGGCATGAAGGTGATGACTTCCTCAACGGTTGAGTCGGTTGACACCTCCGGTGATCTCTGTAAAGTTACCGTTAAAACGAAAAAAGGGGAGGAAATCATCGAAGCGGAAATAGTGCTATCGGCGGTTGGTATTTCCACGAACCTTGAAGGACTCGGCCTTGAAGAAACCGGCGTTGCCGTTGACAAGGGGAAAGTCGTTGTGGATGATTTCTACAAAACCAGTGTTGACGGGGTTTATGCCATCGGCGACATTGTTCACGGACCGGCGCTGGCCCATGTAGCTTCGCATGAGGGCATCCTCTGTGTCGAAAAAATTGCCGGCAAACATGTTGAGCCCCTTGATTACGGAAATATTCCGGGCTGCACCTACACCCAGCCTGAAATTGCTTCGGTGGGGATGACCGAGAAGGCTGCCCGTGAAGCCGGATATGACATCAAAGTCGGAAAATTCCCCTATTCGGCATCTGGTAAAGCCAGCGCTGCCGGGTCGAAAGAGGGCTTTGTAAAGGTTATTTTCGATGCAAAATACGGTGAATGGCTTG
>CAZDBX010000172.1:2022-6652 GCA_964503805.1 uncultured Lentimicrobium sp.
TCGAAAGAGGGCTTTGTAAAGGTTATTTTCGATGCAAAATACGGTGAATGGCTTGGGGCGCACATGATCGGCGACAATGTAACAGAGATGATCGCCGAGGTGGTGGTAGCCCGCAAACTGGAAACCACCGGCGAAGAGATCATCAAAGCGGTCCACCCCCACCCCACCATGTCGGAGGCTGTGATGGAAGCGGTTGCCGCGGCTTATGACGAAGTGATCCACATTTAATAAATATTTCTCCGGAACTTCTCCGGCATCCCGGGGAAGTTCATTTCTGCCATGGAAATCGTAAAAACCGGAATTCCGGATGTTCTGATCATCAAACCCAGGGTTTATAACGATGACCGCGGGTATTTTTTCGAATCCTATAACCGCAACGATTTCGCTGCCGCCGGAATAGGTGTGGATTTTTTACAGGACAATGAAAGCCGGTCGATGAAGGGGGTGCTTCGCGGGCTGCATTTTCAAAAGCCGCCCTATGCCCAGGGCAAGCTGGTCAGGGTGGTCAGCGGAGCCGTACTTGATGTGGCCGTTGACCTTAGGAGAAACTCGCCCTGGTTCGGGAAATGGGTTTCCGTTGAACTCACGGAGCAAAACAAATGGATGTGCTGGATCCCCGCCGGTTTCGCCCACGGATTTATCTCTCTGGAAGACAATACCGTATTCATTTATAAATGCACCAATGTTTATAACGCTGCTTCCGAAGGCAGTGTGCGCTGGAATGATCCTGACCTGAATATCAACTGGGGGATTATCAGCCCGGTGCTCTCGCCCAAAGATCAGGCTGCGCCGCTTCTCAGGGATCTCGGGAATATTTTCTGAAACTCAAACGGGCCAGCAGCCATGCACAGGGTCGGAGATATTGTCCGGCATTTAAATATTTATACCGGCATCCCGGGTAATAACAGGCTTTTAATTTCGTTTAAATTTAAAGGACTCCTTTCCGTATAAGTTGATTCATTATGACTAAAAAAATAACCATCACGATCCTCAGCGCGATCGTTCTTATTGCCGCCGTATTTGTTTCACTCCGCTTTATCCCGGGCGGTCAGAAGCATGATGAGCAGTACAAAGAGCAATTCTCAATTCACAACCGGGCTTATGCGGTGCCTTTGCCTGAAGAAATTTCTTTTGCCGGCGAGCCTGTGCCAATGGATTTGTACTATGTTCGGGAGGGGCTTGACCGCGAACTTCTGGTAAACACCTACTGGCACTCTAACACCATATTATTGCTCAAACGGGCGGCGCGGTATTTTCCGGTAATTGAACCCGTGCTGAAAGCAAATGGTGTACCTGATGATTTCAAATATGTCGCACTGATTGAGAGCGGGTTGATGAACGTGGTATCCCCCTCGAATGCAGCCGGTTTCTGGCAGTTTCTGGATAAGACGGGTCGTCAGTACGGTCTTGAGGTGACCGAGCAGGTGGATGAAAGATACAATCACAAAAAGTCAACCGAGGCCGCCTGCCGTTACCTGAAAGACGCCTATAAACAACTGAACAACTGGACACTCGCCGCAGCATCTTACAATGCGGGACAGGGCCGGATCACCCGTGAAGTGTCAAGGCAATCTGCAGATAATTATTATGATCTTTACCTTAATCAGGAAACCTCCCGCTATATTTTCAGGATACTGGCGCTGAAGCTGATCTATGAAGACCCGACCGCTTACGGCTTCTATCTGCGTGAGAAAGATTTGTATCCTCAGTTTAAAACCATTTCAATCAGTGTTGATACAAATATTACGGATCTCATTAACTTTGCAGCCCGGCAGAAAGTAAATTACCGTATCCTCAAGGAGTTTAACCCCTGGCTCAGAACCGATCAGCTGAAGGTTGCCCCGGGCAAGAGCTATGTAATTGATTTACCCGAAGATGGATACACTAGGTATAGCTTGCTGCAGAAAGGGTTGCAGAACGGAGAGGAAATTTTTGGCCGTAAGGCAGACAACAGGCCTGACAAATCCTCTTCGGGAGAAGCAGGGGAATAGACCATCATGATCAGCAGAGAATTGAATACAGATTATACAGCAATTGCCGCAGAAGAATTTCCGGATCCGAGACTTGAGATTTTCGGGGCAAGGGTGCATAACCTGCAGAACATTGACCTGAGCATCCCGCGCAATAAACTTGTAGTTATTACCGGCCTGAGCGGAAGCGGAAAATCCTCCCTGGCATTCGACACCATTTATGCCGAAGGTCAGCGCAGGTATATGGAAACCTTTTCGGCGTATGCCCGGCAGTTTATCGGCAATCTTGAGCGGCCCGATGTGGATGAGATTACCGGACTCAGCCCGGTTATTTCCATTGAGCAGAAATCGACTTCACGAAACCCCCGGTCCACGGTCGGAACCATCACTGAGATTTACGATTTCCTGCGATTGCTCTATGCCAGGGCTTCAGATGCCGTATCTCCGGTTACCGGGCTGCCCCTGGTGAAATATACCGAACAACAGATCATTGAGCTGATTCGCGGCGATTATGCTGAAAAAGATGTTCTTTTGCTGGCTCCATTGGTCAAAGGCCGCAAGGGTCATTACCGCGAGCTTTTTGAGCAGTTGCGGAGGCAGGGGTTCCTGAGGGCGCGTATCGACGGTGAACTCCGTGAGATCAGTTTCGGGCTGCAGCTGGATCGCTATAAAACCCATGATATCGAACTGGTTGTTGACAAGATCAGGTTAAAAGGCAGATCGGCCGAGCGGCTGCAGGCATCGGTGCAAACAGCCATGCGCCATGGCAAAGGCAGCATGATGCTGATCGATCTTCAGGATTCGAAGGAACGGTATTTCAGTAAAAAACTGATGGATCCGGCAACAGGCTTTGCGTTCGACGAGCCTGAGCCCAACTCATTTTCCTTCAACTCACCTTACGGCGCCTGTCCTCACTGTAACGGTCTGGGAACGATTACCGAAATTGACATCAAAAAGATAATTCCTGACCCCGGCAGAAATATCCGAAAGGGCGGAATCGCACCCATGGGAGAGGCCAAAGGGACCTGGATATTCAGACAGATCGAGGCCCTGGGCGAAAAATACGGCTTTACCCTTGACACACCAATTAACGAAATTCCCGAAGCGGCCATCAATGCCATTCTTTACGGAACGGATGAGGTACTCAGGGTAAAGAACGAGTACCTTGGTGTAACGTCTTCCTATTCGCTGAATTTTGAAGGGATAGTTACCTATATCACCAATCAGGCGGCTGAAAGCAGTTCGGGCGCGGTAAAAAAGTGGGCCGGTAACTTTATGAACCTCAGGCAGTGCCCTGAATGCGGGGGCGCCAGGCTGAAGAAAGAGTCGCTGAATTTCAGAATCAACGGAAAAACCATTGCCGAGCTTGCATCCCTTGACCTGACGTTGCTTGACGAATGGTTTGAAAATGAGCACACCTTTCCCGATCCTAAAAAGCGGGCCGTGGCCCATGAGATTGTCAGGGAAATCCGGACCCGTATCCGTTTTCTGCTCGATGTCGGCCTTGATTACCTGACCTTAAACAGGAAAGCCGGCAGCCTGTCGGGCGGTGAAGCCCAGCGCATCAGGCTGGCCACACAGATCGGTTCTCAACTGGTCGGGGTATTATATATCCTTGACGAGCCAAGCATAGGCCTGCATCAGCGCGACAATCAGCGGTTGATCAAGGCTTTGAAGGACCTGCGTGACATAGGCAATTCGGTGATTGTGGTGGAACATGACAAGGATATGATCCTTTCATCGGATTTTATTGTGGATATCGGCCCCGGCGCAGGCCGGCACGGCGGAAAGATTGTCGCGACAGGTACGCCTGAAGAAATGCTGCATTGCAGGTCCATCACCTGTTGTTACCTGAACGGGAAAAAGCAAATCAGCATCCCGCCGTTCAGGCGCGTAGGTAATGGCCAGCGGATTGTTGTGAAGGGTGCCACGGGCAATAATCTTCAGCATGTTGACCTTACACTGCCCCTGGGCCTGTTTATCTGTGTTACCGGGGTATCCGGAAGCGGAAAATCGACGCTGATCAATGAGACGCTCTATCCCATCCTGAGTCAGCATTTCTATCGTTCCGACAAGAAACCGCTGCCTTACGAAAGCATCACAGGACTGGAGCACCTTGATAAAGTCATTGAAATCGATCAGTCGCCGATCGGAAGAACACCCAGGTCAAATCCGGCTACCTACACGGGGGTCTTTGATGAAATCAGAAAATTGTTTGCCTCACTGCCGGAGTCAAAGATCCGGGGATATCAGGCCGGCAGGTTTTCATTCAATGTAAAGGGTGGTCGTTGCGAAACCTGTAAGGGTGCAGGAGTCAGGGTAATTGAAATGAACTTCCTCCCGGATGTTCAGGTTCCATGCGAATCCTGCGGGGGCAAGCGGTACAACCGCGAGACCCTGGAAGTGAGGTATAAGGGGAAATCGATCAATGATGTATTAAACCTGACCATCAACCAGGCTGTGGAGTTTTTTGAAAATATTCCGTTCATTCTTCAGAAAATCAGGACGCTCAAGGAGGTCGGGCTTGGTTATATCACCCTGGGACAGCAATCCACCACATTATCGGGTGGTGAAGCGCAAAGGGTAAAACTGGCCACGGAGCTTTCGAAAAAAGACACCGGAAAAACCCTTTATATCCTGGATGAGCCAACAACCGGGCT
>CAZDBX010000173.1:0-2015 GCA_964503805.1 uncultured Lentimicrobium sp.
TACTTTCGGTAACAAGAAAGCCGAAGGTGATGCCAGCATGAAGAACCTGCTGGGAGGTAAAGGTGCCAACCTTGCCGAGATGAACCTGATCGGGGTTCCCGTACCTCCGGGATTCACCATCACCACCGAAGTATGTACCGATTACAACAAATACGGCCGTGAGAAAGTAGTAGAAATGATCCGCCCCGAGGTGGAAGCCGCTGTAAAATATGTTGAAAAGATTATGGGTTCAGGTTTTGGCGACAAAAAGAACCCCCTGCTGCTTTCCGTACGTTCAGGTGCCCGCGCTTCGATGCCCGGCATGATGGATACTGTATTGAATCTTGGTCTTAACGATGAAGCCGTTGAAAGCATTGCCAAAAAATCAGGCAACGAACGTTTTGCATGGGACTCATACCGCCGTTTCGTGCAGATGTTCGGCGATGTGGTGCTTGGCATGAAACCCGCTTCGAAGGAAGATATTGATCCTTTCGAGGAGATCATGGAGCACATGAAAGAGGAGAAGGGCATTCTCCTGGATACCGAGTTCACCGTTGCAGATCTCAAAGAACTGGTTAAGCGTTTTAAGAAAGCCGTGAAGAAAGTTACCGGCCATGACTTCCCCACCGATCCGTGGGAGCAGCTCTGGGGCTCAGTAATGGCTGTTTTTGACAGTTGGATGAACGAGCGGGCTGTTTATTACCGCAAGCTGAACAACATTCCCGCTGAATGGGGAACTGCCGTGAATGTACAGGCGATGGTATTCGGAAACATGGGCCAGAATTCGGGAACCGGTGTTGCCTTTACCCGTGATGCCGCTACCGGCGAGGATATCTTCAACGGTGAATACCTGATCGACGCCCAGGGCGAAGACGTGGTAGCCGGTATCCGTACCCCTCAGCAGATTACCAAAGAGGGTTCAAAACGTTGGGCAAAACTGGCCAACGTATCTGAAAAAGAACGCGCTTCCAAATATCCTTCACTTGAGGAGGCAATGCCTGCCATCTACAAGGAATTGATCGAGATCCAGCAGAAACTTGAAGATCACTACCGCGATATGCAGGACCTCGAGTTTACCATTCAGGATGGCAAACTGTGGATGCTGCAGACCCGTAACGGAAAGCGTACCGGTGCTGCCATGGTGAAAATCGCCATGGACATGCTGAAACAGGGCATCCTTACCGAGAAGGAAGCCCTGCTCCGCTGCGAACCGGCCAAGCTCGACGAACTGCTGCACCCCGTATTTGATCCCGCCGCCGTGAAGAAAGCCAGGGTTCTGGCTAAAGGCCTTCCCGCTTCTCCCGGCGCTGCAACCGGTCAGGTTGTGTTCCATGCTGATGAAGCCGAGAAATGGGTGGAAAAAGGACATAAAGTGGTGCTGGTGCGTATCGAGACGTCTCCTGAAGACCTCAAGGGGATGAATGTAGCCGAAGGTATCCTCACCGCCCGTGGCGGCATGACCTCGCACGCTGCTGTTGTTGCCCGCGGAATGGGCAAGTGCTGTGTTTCTGGCGCCGGTAACCTTAAGATTGATTATAAAGCCCGTACCCTTACCATCGACGGAGTTAAACATAAGGAAGGCGACTGGATTTCGCTCAACGGAAGCACCGGAGAGGTGTACGACGGAAAGATCGAAACACGCGATCCGGAACTCAGCGGTGATTTTGGCAAACTGATGAAACTGGCCGACAAATATTCACGGATGCTGGTGCGCACCAATGCCGATACTCCGCGCGATTCAGAGGTTGCCCGTAATTTCGGTGCAAAAGGAATCGGCCTTTGCCGTACCGAACATATGTTCTTCGAAGGTGACCGCATCAAAGCCATGCGCGAAATGATCCTGGCCAACGACGAAGAAGGCCGCCGCAAAGCGCTCAAGAAGCTGCTCCCGATCCAGCGTGCCGACTTTGAAGGTATTTTCGAAGCCATGCAGGACCTGCCGGTAACCGTTCGTTTGCTCGATCCTCCTTTGCATGAATTTGTGCCTCACGAAGAAGCAAACCAGAAGGAAATGGCAAAAGAGATGGGCATTTCTG
>CAZDBX010000173.1:2115-6645 GCA_964503805.1 uncultured Lentimicrobium sp.
GTGCCTCACGAAGAAGCAAACCAGAAGGAAATGGCAAAAGAGATGGGCATTTCTGTGGAGGAAGTGAAACAGAAAGTGCACGACCTCGCAGAATTCAATCCCATGCTTGGTCACCGCGGATGCCGTCTTGGAAATACCTATCCCGAAATTTCGGAAATGCAGGCCCGCGCGATTATCGAGGCCGCACTGAACCTGAAGAAGAAGGGAATCAAGGCTATTCCCGAGATTATGATTCCCCTCACGGGAACCCTGGAGGAGATGAAGTTACAGGAGAAGATTGTTCGCGAAACAGCAGAACAGGTGTTTGCAGAGCGCAAGGAGAAGATCGATTACCTGGTAGGTACCATGATCGAAATTCCGCGTGCAGCGCTGATCGCTGACCGCATCGCCGAATCGGCCGAGTTCTTCTCGTTCGGCACCAACGACCTTACCCAGATGACGTTTGGTTACTCCCGCGATGACGCTGGAAAATTCCTTCCGGTATATTATGAAAAGGGAATCCTGAAACACGATCCGTTCCAGATTCTTGATCAGGAAGGTGTCGGACAGCTTGTACGCATGGGCGTTGAGCGTGGCCGCAGCACCCGTCCCAACCTGAAAGTCGGGATCTGCGGAGAGCACGGCGGAGAGCCTTCATCAGTTGAGTTCTGCCACTCGGTAGGTATGAACTATGTAAGCTGCTCACCTTACCGTGTGCCCATCGCCCGTCTGGCTGCCGCACAGGCCGTAATTAAGGAAGAAGCCGCTGCAGCGAAACCAAAAAAGGCTGAATCAAAACCCAAAAAAGCCAAAAAAGAAGAAGGGAAAGGCAAGAAAGCAGCCAAAAAGAAAAAATAATCCCCTTTTCTGACAACTGAAATTTAAGGAGGCAGCCAAATTTTGGGCTGCCTCTTTTGTATTTATTTATAACTTTGCAATCGTTTGAAATAACCCCTATGGATTGAACTGTCATATTTAGATGAATTAATATAACCGCTTAATATCAAACCACCAAAACAATGACCAACCAACCACACAGTGTGCCGGCAGAAATCGTGAAATCGATTGATCTTTCCCGATACGGGATCACAGACGTAAAGGAGATTATTTACAATCCTTCCTATGAATTATTGTTTGAGCATGAAATGGATCCTGCGCTTGAAGGTTTTGAGCGCGGTGTGCTGACCAAATCGGGGGCCGTTTCCGTTGATACCGGTGTATTTACAGGGCGTTCACCCAAGGACAAGTATATTGTCCGTGATGAGGTAAGTGAAGATACCGTCTGGTGGTCAACCATAGGGAAGAACGACAACCGGCCTTTGGATCCCGCCATATGGGATCACCTCAAGGGAATTGTAGTGAGGCAGTTGTCGGGCAAAAAATTGTATGTGCTGGATGCTTTTGCCGGCGCTAATCCGGATTCAAGACTGAGCATCCGTTTCATCGTTGAAGTTGCCTGGCAGGCGCATTTTATTAAAAATATGTTTATCCGGCCCAGCGAAGAGGAACTGAAGGTTTTCAAGCCTGACTTTATCCTGATGAACGGGTCGAAGGCAACGAATCCGCAATGGAAGGAGCAGGGGATGAACTCGGAAAACTTCGTGGTTTTCAACCTTAAGGAGCGCATACAGATCATCGGAGGCACATGGTATGGCGGAGAGATAAAGAAGGGAATCTTCACTTTGATGAATTACTATCTCCCTTTGAAGGGCATTGCCGCCATGCATTGTTCCGCCAATATGGGCAAGGAGGGGGATGTAGCGATCTTTTTCGGCCTTTCCGGAACCGGGAAAACAACCCTTTCGGCCGATCCCAAGCGCGCCTTGATCGGTGATGATGAGCACGGATGGGATGATGACGGCGTGTTTAACTTCGAGGGCGGATGTTATGCAAAATGTATCAACCTGAGCGAGGAAAATGAACCGGATATCTACCATGCCATCCGCCGTGATGCACTGCTTGAGAACCTGGTGGTGTTGCCTGATGGCACCATTGATTTCGCGGATGCTTCCAAAACGGAGAATACAAGGGTTTCCTATCCCATTTATCATATTGATAATATCGTAAAACCGGTTTCCAAAGGCGGTCATGCATCCAAGGTTATCTTCCTTACGGCGGATGCATTCGGCGTTCTGCCTCCGGTTTCAAAACTCACGGCCGATCAGACGGAATATCACTTCCTGTCCGGATTTACTGCAAAACTTGCCGGAACCGAACGTGGCGTTACCACGCCGCAGCCTACCTTTTCAGCCTGCTTTGGCAATGCGTTTCTTGCACTGCACCCGACAAAGTATGCCCTTGAGCTGGTGAAGCGGATGAAACAATCAGGGGCAAAAGCATATCTGGTCAACACCGGCTGGAACGGTACCGGCAAGCGCATTTCGATCAAAGATACGCGCGCCATCATCGATGCCATTCTTGACGGATCCATTGATCATGCACCGACAAAGATGATTCCTTATTTTAACCTGGAAGTGCCCACCGAACTGCACGGGGTGAATCCCGGCGTACTTGATCCGCGCGACACTTATCCTTCGGCAGAAATATGGAATGAAAAGGCCCGAGACCTCGCGAAAAAGTTTATCGATAATTTTGATAAATATACTGATAACGAAGAAGGCAAGCGACTGGTTGCGGCCGGGCCGGAGTTGTAGCCAGCGGTTTTTCTGAAGCCGGTCTTTTTGTTTTATGAGCTTACCTTTAATTTAAAGTACTGAATAAAATAAGAGGCTGACCTTTTTCGGGTCAGCCTCCTATTTTTTAGTGGAATCGCGCTTATCTGATATTCTCGCTTTCCGGAAGTCCGTATTCTTCTTCCATGCGGATATCCAGCTTTTCCAGGGCGTCGAGCACCGGGTTGTAGATTTCGGGGATTACCGGGCGGAACACGCCTTTTACGCCGATTTCGCCGTTCAGGATCATTTCCACGCCGATGGCGGCCGGAAGGGCCACGGTACGGGCAATGGATGTGTCGGTGGCCGGGGTGCCGAAATCGAGCATGCGGGAGCGGATCACCTCCTTGCTGCCATCGGGGTAAGAAGCCAGGAAGGTGTGCTGCATCACCACCATGTCGCGTTCGGTATGGCCCAGTTCCATTCTGCCGATCATCAGGTCGCTGGTAACTTCAAACGGGGAGTCTTCACCGCGTCCCATGGGCTTGTCGTCGAACAAGCCCAGCCATTCCATGGCTTTGATGGCATGCGCGTCGACGTTAATTTTCAGGAAACCGGCAACTTTCTCTTTGATGTTTGTGGCATCCGCAGCGCCGATCTGGTGGGCGATGAAACCGGCGTAGGTCATCCCGCTCATGTCAAACTTGTCGTAGGAGATAAGGTTCAGCTGCTTCATGGCATCAATGCTTTCGCACCATCCCGGGAAGCGGAAAGTGCCGCGCATCATGGTCTTTGTTTCCGGAATGCCGTAGATGTCGATGTAGGAAATCGAATCGCGGTTGGGGTAAACTTCCAGCATCCCGACATTGGTAAAATCGACCTTAAGCGGATTTTTAAAGAGGTCCTGTGTCGGCACATCTATCACTTTTCCGTAGCGCAGGTATTTGCCGTCGTTGTTACCGGCCATGACCACGCCCTTGGGGCTCCAGGAGAACTTGTACTTAAACGGATTGTTGGCAGCTTCGGGTGCCGGCAGCGCGCCGCAGATGGAGTAAAACTCCTCGATTTTGCCGTTGCGGTCGCGTACATTGTCGATGATGCGCATGGCCGACATATGGTCGATGCCCGGATCGAGGCCCAGCTCATTCAGGATAATGATGCCGGCTTCCTTTGCCTGTGCATCCAGCGCCTGCATTTCGGGTTTCACATAAGAAGTGGTGACCATATTCTTTTTATGCTTCAGGCAGTATTTTGCCACCAGCAGGTGATGGGCGTAGGGGAGAAGGCTTACGGCGAGGTCGTGCCCGGCCACCATGGTGTCGAGGGCTGCTTCGTCTTCAACCGTCCAGGCGATGGCCGTGCCGTTGGGATGGCCCGAAATCATGGCTTCAGCTTTTGATTTGGTACGCGTGGCAACTGTTACGTGAATTCCTTTGCTCAACAGGTGATTTACAATGGGCTTTACCACAAGGCCGGCGCCCAGGATCAGAACTTTCTTCATTTGTGTCAGTAGTTAAGGGTTGTTGTTGATCTTTTATGAAAAAACCTGCACCGGGTTGATCTCAGGCAGGTTTGTAAGTTTATCTGAGGTAAGTTTCAAGGTATTTAAAGTCATTGGTAAGCGCGCCATTGTGCAGGATCAGCGCTTTTTTGATGGCCCTGGGAAGGTCCAGGTCCTCAAAAGCCTCCGAGAAATCGCAGTCGGCGATGGGCTTGATAAAGTTGACCAGCGCATCGGCAAAGCCGTTGCTCGAATCGCGGGGAAGCTCGCTGGGCAGGATGTCCACCGCCATCACCAGCATCCCTTCCCCCTTGTGACCCATCACCGGTTCGCGGGTAAACGGGTTGTAAATAAAAATGGGGTCTTCAATTTCGGTGCCCTTATGGGTGATTTCGATGCTGCCGTCCGGATCGCAGGTAACGTCGCCGATAACGGTAA
>CAZDBX010000174.1:0-6623 GCA_964503805.1 uncultured Lentimicrobium sp.
ACAACAACAACCTTGATGAAGGCGGAAAAATCAAAGACGATTACCGTGTAACTACCCTTGGCCGCATTTTACGCAAAATCTGGCTCGATGAACTGCCCATGCTGATCAATGTAATGAAGGGCGAACTCAAAATTGTGGGCGTGCGCCCGCTCAGCCAGCATTACTTCAACCTGTACTCCTCCGAAATGCAGGAACTGCGCACCCGCTGCAAACCCGGACTGGTGCCGCCCTTCTACGCCGATATGCCCAAAACCTTCGAAGAAATCGAAGCCTCCGAACGCCGCTACCTCGAAGCATACAGTAAAAATCCCTTCATTACGGATGTCAGGTATTTCTTCAGGGCTTTTTATAACATCATCTTCAGAAGGGCAAGGAGTAATTAAAGTGTTCAGGTGTTCAGGTGTTCAGGTGTTCGGGTGTTCAAGTGTTCGGGTGCTTCACAATGTGTAAATGTAAAAAAGTGTAAATATGAAAATGAAAAAATGATATTTCAACTCAAACTGCTACCTATATACCTAAAGATCAATCTGTTTAGAAATTAAAAATTAGTAATTAGAAATTCCTGCAGGCCCCTGTTCGGCGTAGTCTGTGACTACGTTGAAATAAATCCGGAATCCGAAATCTCTCGTTATCCGGCTACCGCCGTCTCACGAGACAAGCGAAATCCAAAATCCTTTACCTTTGTCCAATGATAAAACCGGTTTTAACATTGCTGATGGCTGCGGTCCTGCTCATCAGTCCCTACGCCGGGAAGGCACAGGAGGTACCCCAGCATATCTCGGGAAGACATATTTACCAGCTGCTCGACGAGCTTGCCACCCTCGGCAGCATTGAACTGAACAGCGCGGTGAAGCCCTACTCCCGGCAGTTTGTCGCCGGCCGGCTGTCGGAAGCGCTGAAGGATACAGCCCGCCTCTCCCCCGCCCTGATAAAAGAAATCAGGCTGGTGCTGAAAGACTATTCCCTGGAGACAGGCACAGCACCCCGATCCGGGCTGAACCTGGTGAAAAATGGCAAAGCAGCACAATTATCCCTGCTGCCCCCGGAGTTTACCTGGCGCGATTCCCTCTTCAGGGTCAGCCTGAAACCGGTGTACGGCATCCGATACCTTGTTAATGCCAACGGCAATGTGCGCCATACCCACGGCGGACTCGAAGCCCACGCTTATATCGGCAAACAATGGTCGATCTGGGCCAGCCTGCGCGACAATTACCAGACCAACGAGGTGCTCGACCGTCCGGGCTACTTTACCCTGGGCGAAGGCGGCAATTACAAGATCGGCGTGCAGGGCCGCGCGGGCGGCGACTACAGCGAGATGCGCGCCGGCATCGCCTGGGCCTGGAATTGGGGCAGCCTCAGCTTCAGCAAAGACCAGAACGAATGGGGCGACCACGCCCACGGCGCCAATATCCTATCGGGCAGAACCCCTTCCTTCGCCATGCTTAAACTCCGGCTCGATCCGGTTAAATGGTTTTCGTTTACTTACTTCCATGGCTGGCTGGTGTCGGAAGTGATTGACAGCGCCCGCAGCTACTACTCCGAACCCGGCCGTTACCGAGCCGTGTACCGCGACAAATACATCGCCGCCAATATGTTCACCTTCAGGCCACTGAAAGGGCTAAGTCTTTCGGCCGGCAACTCGGTGGTATACAGCGACAGCCGCGTGCAACCCGCCTACCTTATCCCCTTTATGTTCTTCAAGTCGGTGGACCATACCCTCAGCCACGGCATCGACAACCAGAACTCCCAGATGTTCTTCAACATCAGCAGCCGGCAGATCCGTCACCTGCATCTCTATTCCTCCCTTTTTGTGGACGAGTTCAGCATCTCCCGCGTGGGCGATCCCGACCGCACCAACTTCACCGGCCTCAAAGCGGGGCTTTCCCTTTCGGGATGGCCGCTCAGAAACCTTACCCTCAGGGGCGAGCACACCTTTACCAACCCCATCACCTACCGCCACCGCGTGGAAACCCTCACCTTCGAAACCAACCGCTATAACCTGGGCCACTACCTGCGCGACAACTCCCGCGAAACATACCTCAGCCTGAGCTACCGCCCTATGGCCAGGATGATGGCCACCCTCTCATGGTTCACCGCCGAACATGGCAACGACTACCGCTACGACCTTGATGGCTCCATCCCCGTGGATGAATACCCTTTTATGGAAAGCCTGACCTGGCGCAATAACAGCATCGCCTTCGACCTGCGTTATATGCTGTGGAACAACATTTCAGCTTTCGCCGGACTGATCCGCTCCGATATCCGGGGCTACGATACCGACGGCCTTCCCGCCCAACACTACCTCAACCGCTATACCCCGGCGCTCTTCCACGGAAAGCAAACCACCCTGGAGATCGGGATGCAGATGGGATTCTAGGTGCGCATGTGTTCAGGTGTTCAGGTGCGCATGTGCTCAGGTGTTCAGGTGCTTCGCAATGTGCTGATTTGAAAATGTGAAAATGTGAAAATTTAAATCTCATACATTCAATGCGAAGTATCGTCTATATACCTGATTATCTAGCTGTTTAGAAATTAAAAATTAGTAATTAGAAATTCCGGCAGGATGGGCTTGAAGATTGACTTGTCGAGGTTTAATCGTCTTTTACACACCTGCCAGGTTAAAAAAAACCTGCCAGGTGGATCCTTCTCCCCTTTCTCCCACTCTCCCTTTCCCCTTGTTTCCTTGTCTCCCCATCCCCTTGTCTCCCCTTCTCTCCCTCACCCCTTCACTCCCTCTCTTCCTTCTACTTACTACCTACTTCTTACATCACTCCCTACCCCTCTCTCCTTTTATCCAATCTTCAACAGATCAGTTAATTGAAGAAAATATTCCGTTGACCATATCTGAAGTCCCTCCTGATTTCTGACAAATGGCTTCACGTCTGCAATCACTTTTTCAATACTGGTTTGCTGAATTCTTTCCTTTATCTTTGATCTGAGATCAGCCTCTGTAAAAAAGGCAGGGAAGCTCTTTACCGTCTGCATGCAACGTAGGTTCAGATGATGCAGGTTCAGCGGATAACCGTTCCTGACGTACCACTCAAAATCGTACCAGTCGCGGCCTTTAACGCGGGACCGCCAGTTGCGGAAAAGAAATGCATGCATTTTACCGGCAAAAAGATCAGGAATGGCATAACAAAGCGGATAGCATGAGAAAGGCTGCAGCAATAACTTCGACTCTGTGGAGAACCCTCCCGGAGGATTGGTGTCAACCTCAATTTTAATCTTAACTTCCGGCTGTGTCCTGAAACTCAGCCCTGCATATTCAGTATCATCTTTCAGAAATGCAGATTCAATTGCTGTGTGGCCCTTTTTCTCCTTCCTGCTTATGACCACTTCGCGCCCCAGCGCTTTAAACTCGCTTTTGATTGCATCAAAATATTGCTCCAGTGAAAATGAATTATCAGGTTGTAACAACGAAAAATCCATGTCTTCAGAGAAGCGTTGAAGATCGTGAAAAATACGGAGACAGGTGCCACCGTAAAACGCTGCTTTCCTGAAAAAACCACCCCTGTACAAACCGGCAAGGGCAATCTGCTGCATCACTTCGTGCAGCGCCTGCCGCGCATCAGCGGTGGTCCGGGGGTTGTAGCGTGATAACATCTGTTCAAATACATTCATCGTCCGAGATATTCAAGGAATAAATTCAGGGCAATCGCTTTGCGGCCGGCTTTTATGCATTCCCTGATGATTGCTTTATCGAATTTCTGTATTTCCGGAAAATCCATCCGCAGGTCATCTTCAAGGTATTGTCTTACCGCCTTTACCGACTGCAACCTGAGCCCCGGTGTACCTATTATCATATCGCAAACCGCCTTTTCGGGCGAAGCAATCAGAAACGAACAGCCATTGTCCCCCGTTTCCTGCCTGATGCCTGTGCTATAATAAAACTCCGGCACTTTTACATAACTGTAGTTGCCCAGGGGAGTTGTATACTGCCTGCCGCGACCTGTAACCGCCGACCTGATTTCAATTACCTGCTCTGGTATCAGGTTGTAACGTGAAAGCGCCTTTTCGAAAGATACATAAGACGGACCATACAAATGATTGGCTATCAGATCCACCGACAATGGCATCCTGTGCACCTGAGGCGCCACCACAAACAAACCCTTCTTCAGCCTGATCAGATCACCACGTTTCACCAGGGCCGATATTTTATCAGCGGGGGATTGATAGCCGGCAAAAACATGCAGCAATACACCATAATCAACCGGTACAATCCCGAATTGCTCCAGCTCCCTCATGATTTTTGCGCTTATTTTAAAGTCAAATATAGCAATTTTTGCAACATTAATCGAAAAAAAGTCGATTATTCTGTCAAAATTAACTAAAATAAAGCCGGATAAAGGCCGGAACTCAGGGAATGTGGAAATGTAAAAATCCCGCCTGTTGCGGGATGCTGGTAACGGTTGGCGCGATATCACCTCATCCGCCTTCGGCACCTTCTCCTGACTTCGACTTGGTTCGGCTACGCTCACCAGCCGTCGCTCAGTCACCGCAAGGAGAAGGACGCTCCAATGTTGCTTTTGGTTATTCATTAAGCATTACCCCTGTTCGGCGTAGTCTGTGACTACGTCGAAACAAATCCGAAATCTCTCGTTATCCGGCAATCGCCGTCTCACGAGACAAGCGAAATCCGAAATCCGAACCGGAGCGAAGCGGAGTTCACCGAAGGTAAATCTGAAATCCGAAATCCGGCCGGCGCGGACGTCCCGTCCGTGGTTGAAGTTTAGCTTATTCAAGGTTTAATCGTCTTTTACACACCTACCAGGTTAAAATAAAACCTGCCAGGTGGATCCTTCTCCCCTTTCTCCCACTCTCCCTTTCCCCTTGTTTCCTTGTCTCCCCATCCCCTTGTCTCCCCTTCTCCCCCTCTCACTCTTCTACTCACTACTCACCACTCACTTCTCACTTCTCACTTCTCACAACTCACTACTCACAACCTTTTGCCTCATAAAAACCAGGGAAAAATAACGTTCTTCTGAAGTTCCGGCGTATTGCTTACAACATAATAGTTTGGGACAGAAAGTTTATCCGCAAGTTTTTCAAGTTTGCGAATATCGGCTTCAATGGCTTTTTGTTTTACCTCGAGGGCGATTTCATCATTGAGTATAAAATCTATTTCAGCAGTATTCCTCTTATTGTAATAAGAAAGCTTGCCGTAATGCTGTAACTGATTGGCCACAGTGGTTTCGAGTAGCTGACCAGCCGTTGTTCTGGTTATCAGGTTAAGTATTCCGGTATCGGAGAAATAAACTTTCTTGCCACCTGCTACACTGCGATCAATGCTTTGGGTAAATTTTGGTATCAGCCGAAGGAAAAATGTGCCTTCAAGAAATTCAAGATAGTTATAAGTCTTCACCCTGTTGATGCCCAGCTCGGATGAAAGGCGCGTTACGTCAAGGATGTTGCCGTTGCGTGGTCCTAATAAAATGATGAGGTCGCGCAGCTCTTTTATATCTTTCAATTCGCTGAAAACCTTTATGTCTTTTTCAAAAAATGAAGCAAAGATATTTTTCAGAATTAAGTTTTTGGTAGTATAATCTGCCGTTAGGGCCACCTCCGGAAATCCTCCGAACTCCATATATTGATCATATAACTCCTTGCGCCTGTTGATGCTGTATAGGCTATGCATCGCGATTACCTCCTCAAAATCGGGCTGCAAACCTGATTCAGGCAAAAGCGCATGGAAATATAAATATTCCCTGTAGCTTAATGGATATAAGGTATAAAGAAACTTCCTGCCACTAAGCGATTCGGGGAAAAGGTTTCGCAAATAATAGTTTGAAGAGCCTGTAACAATGAATTTAAGCCCATAATGATCAATAAGGTATTTAATTGTTTTTGTAATTTCCGGAAAATTCTGAATTTCATCAATACAGACCAAAAACCGTTCTCCTTCCTTCGCCCCGGCCATGTGTTGCAAATCACTTAAAATTCCCCTGAAATCGACATTCTCAAACAAGAGTTGATCCAATGGATTGTCGAAATCAAACCAAACATATTTCCCAACCCAGGATGCTGCAAGTTGTTTCATCAGGGTTGTTTTTCCAACCTGCCGCATGCCCGTAATGACGATTGCATTTTTATGGTTTAGCTGGGTCAATATGGTATGAAAAAGTGCACGTTTAAACATTCTGTAAATATTTTTTTACAAATATACGCATTTTTGTAAAGAATTTAAAGATTCAATCCCAAATTTCGGGACAAGGATTCGGGTATGACCGTTTCAGAATTGCAGGATGAACAGGGCTTTCGTACCTGTCCCGTCATCCCGCTGCCGGGAGCAAAATCCAAAATCACCGGCCGGCGCGGACGTCCCGTCCGTGGTTGAAGTTTAGCTTATTCAAGGTTTAATCGTCTTTATTACACCTGACAGGTTGAAAGAAACCCTGTTAAGAGAACCCTTGTGCCGGTATTTCCGGTGAATCTGCGGTGATCCGCGTTACTTATCTGCGGTGATCTGCGAGAAATTCTTTCCCCTGGATTGCTGATGCAGGAAAGCCGTTGTTTCACGCAGATTTACGCTGATTTCTCCCGCAGATTCGCGCAGATTATGTTCCTGATGGATCTGCGAAGATCCGCGTTACTTATCTGCGGTAATCTGCGAGAAAATTTTTCCC
>CAZDBX010000175.1:0-6622 GCA_964503805.1 uncultured Lentimicrobium sp.
GGTCAGTCACAGGAAGTCACCAGCAAATCAGATGACCAGAATCTGGTAGTACTCGTGAAGTACAAGACCCTGCCATCGAAAAACACAGAAGCAATCTCTGGTTTGACAAAGCTGATTGAAGCGGTAAAACAAGAGCCCAACTTTGTGAGTATCACCATGCTGACAGACAAAAATGACCCTTCAGTAATCATGCTCTATGAAGAGTGGAGTAATGAGACATACTACCATGGAGATCACATGAAGACGCCTCATCTGCAGGACTTTATGATAAGTTCACGCGCCTACATGGCCGGTCCGCCTGAAATTTCGGGATGGAAAACCGAAAAAAAATTTATTGCAGAGTAACTCACTTTGCACAGAAATCCGGTTCCCGGTTCAGCCCTGCAGCATTCAGAAAAATAACTAACTTTCCCGCTTGGTCTCCTTCAGGATAACATCGTGTGCGCCACCTTCAATAATACTGGTGGAGGAAACCATCGTAATTTTGGCTACCTGCTTCAATTCCTGAATCGATAAGGCTCCGCAGCTGCACATGGTGGATTTGATTTTCCCCAGGGTTATATCCAGGTTATCTTTGAGTTTTCCGGCGTAAGGTACATAGCTGTCCACGCCTTCTTCAAATTTCAATGAAGCACTGCCACCCGTATCATACCGCTGCCAGTTCCTGGCGCGGTTAGAGCCTTCGCCCCAGTACTCTTTCACATAGTTACCGCCAACCATCAGTTTCTTGGTAGGACTTTCGTCAAAACGGGCAAAATAACGGCCCATCATCAGGAAATCGGCACCCATGGCCAGGGCCAGCACCATATGGTAATCCTGCACAATGCCTCCGTCGGAGCAGATGGGAATGTATTCACCGGTTCGCTCATAATAGGCATCGCGGGCTTTGGCAACTTCTATCAGGGCCGTAGCCTGCCCCCTGCCAATCCCTTTCTGCTCCCGGGTAATGCAGATAGAGCCACCGCCGATCCCGACCTTGATAAAGTCGGCACCCGCTTCCGCCAGATAATTAAATCCGTCGGCATCCACTACATTTCCGGCTCCGATCTTCACCTCCGGGCCGTAGTTTTCTCTTACAAAACCAATTGTTTCCTTCTGATACTCCGAAAAGCCATCGGAGGAATCAATACACATTACATCCACACCCGCTTCAACCAGCCTGGGGATGCGCGTTGAGTAATCTCGGGTGTTGATGCCTGCCCCTACCAGCAGACGTTTGTGGGTATCGAGCAGCTCGTTAGGGTTGTTCTTATGATTGTCGTAGTCCTTCCTGAACACAAAATATTTCATGCACTGGTTTTCATCAATCACCGGAAGGGTGTTGATTTTATTTTCCCAGATGATGTCATTGGCTTCTTCGAGACTGATTCCATGCTTTCCGGTGATCAGCTTCTCAAAAGGCGTCATAAAGTCCTGCACCTTCTTATCCTGGCTGTCCTTTCCGGGACGGTAATCCCTGCTGGTGACCATGCCCAGCAGCCGGCCGTCCGCTTTGCCGTTGTGGGTTACGGCAATGGTCGAAAACCCCGTCCTTTCCTTCAGCTCAAGTACATCTGCAAGGGTATGTGCAGGGGTCAGGTTGGCATCACTCACTACGAAACCCGCTTTGAACTTCTTCACCTTTCTGACCATTTCAGCCTGCTCTTCAATTGGCTGTGAACCAAAGATAAACGATAGTCCCCCGTTACGGGCAAGGGCAATGGCCATATTTGAGTCGGAAACAGACTGCATAATGGCCGAAACCAGCGGAACATTCAGGCTGATATCCGGCCGTTCCCCTTTTCTGAACTTCACCAGGGGCGCTTTCAGGCTGATTGCTCCGGGTGTACATTCCTTCGTGGTGAGTCCCGGAATCAGCAGGTACTCATTAAAGGTCCTTGAAATATCGTTGATAATCTGTGCCATAATAGTGATCTAAGGAACTGCAAAGCTAAAGAAAAAGCTGTCAATTGCGGGCAGAAACAGGCACTTTCACCGAAGAAATATACCGGATCTGCTTATTCAGGCGCTGGCCGGCACAGCAACGGACCTGTCTGGTAAACCAATGAACACGCGGAAACAAAAAACCCGCTGAAGCGGGCTGAATGCTGTGCGGATGAAGGGACTCGAACCCCCACGCCTCTCGGCACCAGATCCTAAGTCTGGCGCGGCTACCAATTACGCCACATCCGCTTAAGGCACTGCAAATATACGTTATTTTCCGGATAAGCAATGATTCTTCCGCCTGCAGAAAAAGTATCTCTGATGAACCCCTCCGGGGTCTCTGCGACATTGTCTGAAAAAAGATCCCGAACCGTCATTATTTTAAAACCCCGGGATTGAACCCTGCCAGAAGTCAACCTTTTCGCAAAAATCCTGTTTAATTTTACAAACAACTGCTTATGAATAACCACAATAAATCCAACCTGATCATAATATCGGTAATCGCATTGCTTTCCATAGCCTGCTCCAAGGAATCGGAAAGCCAGCTGTATATTGGTTCCACCGCTGTAGATACCACCACCGTTCTTTCCGGCATTGACACCCCCTGGGAACTGCTTTACGGACCTGACGGTTATCTCTGGTTTACTGAACGTTCAGGCAAAGTCAGCAGGTTCAGTCCGCTGACAGGTGAAAGTACGATCATTCTCACCATTCAGGATGTGCTGGAGTATGGTGAGGCCGGCCTTCTGGGCATGGCGCTCCACCCTGAATTTGATGTATATCCCTGGGTATACCTTGTATACAACTATTCTTCCGGAGAGTTTATCAAGGAACGTCTGGTGCGTTATGTCTGGAATGGCAGCGCACTGACCGACGGAATCATCCTTATCAACAACATACCGGCTAATTCCTACCACAACGGCTCGCGGTTGGCTTTCGGTCCCGACGGCAAGCTGTACATGTCGACGGGCGATGCCGGTTTCACGTCAAACTCCCAGAACCCGAACTCTCTGGCGGGAAAGATTCTGAGAATCAACCCCGACGGCAGCATACCCGCCGACAATCCCGTGGCCGGAAGCTATATCTGGGCCTCAGGATTACGCAACACACAGGGGCTGGTCTTTTCGCCCGAAGGGTTGCTGTATGGGTCGGACCACGGCCCGAATAATGATGACGAACTCAACCTGCTCGAGGAAGGCCGGAACTATGGCTGGCCTGCAGTGGCGGGCTTCTGCGATCTTCCGGATGAACTTACCTTCTGCCAGCAAAACAATGTAAGAGAGCCTCTTTACGCGTGGACTCCCACCCTTGCCGTTGCCGGCATTGATTATTACAATCATCCGTCTATCCCGCAATGGCAAAACTCCATACTGATGACTTCACTCAAAGCTTCAAAACTGGTAAGCCTGAAACTCAGTGCTGATGGCCTTTCGGTAGTGAGCGCCGATAACTGGTTCGACGGATTCTGGGGTCGCCTGAGGGATGTGTGTGTCAGTCCCGACGGGAAAATCTACCTCGCGGTCAGTAACCGCGACGGCAGGGGCTCGCCACGGCCCGGCGACGACCGCATCGTAGAGATCAGGGCCGTATCACCAACAAGTGACGATATTTCAGCAATCGTTGAAGACGGCCGGCCTGTAGTAATCCCGAATCCCATAAAAGGAACAGGCCAGGTAAAATGGAAAGGATTAAAATCTACCGGGGAATACTATATCCTTAATGCAGCAGGCGCAATTATCGCTTCCGGAAAGGCAGCCGCACCGGAGTTCAGTATTTCCACAGCCCTTTTTAAACCCGGCTATTATATTCTGAGAATCGACTCGGAAAACCAAACCGTTTCAACACCCTTTCTGGTGATGTAAAAAAGTGTATCCCGGTGCCTGATCAAATGTCATCGAAGACACCAAAGCAGCGGGATACGCAAAACACTGAAACAGAATAATTTCAGCACGATTAACGGAAGCTGAATTTTCAGAGCGCTTTCAATGCAGATTCATAATCAGGCTCCTGGGCGATCTCGGGAACCTGTTCGGTGTACTTAACGATACCATTTTCATCAAGCACAACCACACACCTTGAAAGCAGTCCGGCCATGGGGCCGTCAGCGATCGTAAGTCCGTAATCCTTACCAAATTTCCCTTCCCGGAAATCGGAAGCGGTTACCACCTTGTCGATACCTTCTGCAACACAAAACCGCTTGTGCGCAAACGGAAGGTCTTTTGAAACGCATACCACAACAGTATTCTCAAGTTTCGCGGCTGCGGCGTTGAACTGCCTTACCGCTGCTGCACATACACCCGTATCAAGGCTCGGAAAGATGTTGAGCACCACCTTTTTTCCTTTAAAATCGGTTGAAGTTACTTTACCAAGATCAGAACCGGTAAGTTCAAAGGCGGGCGCCGTTGTTCCGACAGCCGGAAGATTGCCAATGGTTGAAACGGGATTGCCTCCCAAAGTGATTGAAGCCATAAATATATTTTTTTTAGTTAAACGTTCCTGGTCGGACAATCAAACAATCCTGAAGGTTTGTGGTTCACAACCGGTAAAAAAAAACAATGAAACTGCAGCAAAAATTAAAACTAAACCGTTGACTGATCCTGCAGCCAGGCATCGATGGCCTGCTGAGGTACACCCATTGCCTCGCTGATCTGCCGTGCATCCATTCCGGAGCCGGAAAGCCGCCGGGCAGTGCAATCGAGCGGCTCCCCCACTTCGATGATATGACAGTCCGGATCATAAAAGCGCATTACCTGCTGCCTCCAGGGTTGCTCCCGGATATCATGAATAAAGCGGACACCACTCGCTGTTACAGCATCTCTTAATGCAGTTATTTCGCCGCTTTCGAAGTAAAGTTCGGCATTATTGCTGTTGAAAATGATATCGCTATGTCCGGTAAGGGATGCATAATGCGACATCAGGTGGATGGCAAAACCTCCCCTGAATGAAATATTCTCTCCAAAATCAAACTCAACTTCCTGCCCGAGCATGTTTTCGTAGAACTTCCGCGAAACTTCCATATCACGCACCACAAAAAGCGGACAAATAAATTTTGCCTTCATAGTCAATCTGTAATAGCCTTGTAAATTGCTTCATGAATCCGGGTGCGGATGTTAAGCCGGGTGATTTTGTTGTTTCCTGCATCCGGATACACCCTGTTGCTCAGGAAAACATACACAAGGTCCTGATCAGGATCGGCCCAGGCATAGGTCCCGGTAAAACCGCTGTGGCCGAAACTGCGCGGAGAAGCTGATGCACAGGCTGGCGATGGATCCCCGTGGATGAGGGCGGGCTTATCGAATCCCGCACCGCGGCGGTTCTTATCGATCACAAACTGTACCCCGGTGAAATCCCTGATAACTTCAGCCTCCAGAAGGGTATCCCCGCCATAACATCCGTCGCGCAGCAACATCTGCATGATGATGGCCACATCCAGCGCATCAGAAAAAAGACCGGCATGGCCGGCAACGCCCCCCAGAAGGGCTGCCGTCTGATCATGCACATCGCCATGAATCAGTTGCTTTCTGAAAACCATATCCAGCTCCGTGGGCGCTATCCGGCTGATGCTGAACCGGTCGCGCGGATGAAAGCCCATGGTGCGCAGACCCAGTTTATTGTAAAACTGCCTTTGAACGTAACTGCTGAACGGCTGCTGTGTGATTTCCTCAAAAGCTTTACCCAATAAAATAAAACCAAGATCGCTGTATTTAAATTCCGTTTTCGGCAGCAACGGACTCCGGATAATTGAATCAACGATTGCGGCGGGAAAATCATCGCGCAGATAAAGTGCATCGGCAACCCTGTGCGTGTAATCAATGCTGAAATGCCGGCCAAACAGCTCAGATTTCAGAGAATCTTTTTCCATCACCGACTTCCAGAAAGGGATATATGGCTGAAGCTTTGCCTGATGCGCCAGTATCTCCCTGACAATCAAATGATTCTTATCAGAATGCCTCAATTCAGGATAATAGCGGCTAAGCCTGCGGTCGGGATCGAGCAGTCCGTCACCGGTAAGTTTCATGGCAGTCAGGGTAGTTGCCAGAATTTTGGTAAGTGATGCCAGATCGTAAAGATCATCGTGGCGCAGAGGGATATCAGAGTTATAAACCTGACTGCCAAAAGCCTTACGGTAGATAACCTTACCCTTGCGGATGACCACCACCTGTGCGCCGGGGAATGCATTATCGCGGATACTTTCCGTCACTATGCTGTCGATCTCCCTGAGTTTTTCAGAAGAAACTCCGGCAGCTTCAGGCTGACTGAAAGCAACACGTGTAATTTCCGGCTGCAACAGACCAGAACCTGCCGGCCACAAAGCAGTGGCAGCAACCGGAAGCTTTCCGGTTATGGCCAATCCGCCGAAAATCGCCTGGGCCGCCAATTCCTGCATCATGGCATTGTCCTGGTATGCAATCAGTACCGAAGCCATTTTGTCGATCTGATTAAAGGTAGCCAGACTGTATGGGCTGGTAAATATGTTGAGAATTGTCTTTTTATATGCTGCTAATGAGTCAATCAGCCATGCGCCCTGTCTGCCGATTCCGAAGTTCTTCTGCGGCAGGTCGCTGGTCTGCACAAACCCTGTGATTACCAGATTATAGGGCTCGAGCAACCTCATAACGGAATCCCGTTCCTTTGCCGAAGGATCTTTGCTCATATTGAAATGATCCACCGGCGCATAGTCTGAAAGTCTGGACTGAAA
>CAZDBX010000176.1:0-1687 GCA_964503805.1 uncultured Lentimicrobium sp.
GCGGTAAAAAAGAACATCCTTGCCTTCGTTATTGTTTGATTTGATATCGTTCAGTGATTTGAAAAGCAAACGGAAACTGTTGTAATGATGCAATCCCGAATTGCTTTTGTCGTTCCAGATCTTCAGCGATGGTGTCACTAAAATACGGTATCCGGCAAGTTTTGCCCTGAAAGTGAAATCACTGTCACCATGGTATTGGGGGAACTCACTTGCATTAACATATCCAATCTTCTCGAAAACGGAACGGTGTATAAGTGTCCCCATTCCGGGGAGCCAGTCAGCTTCAATAGGCCGGCTGAATTGCTCTGAATCTTTCTGAAGCATCCCGATGGTATATTTCCGGCCGGTCCGGGTATCAAAAATCCCACCCATTGACCAGATGATATCCGGCTGGTCAGCAAAGTATATCTTTGATCCAAAAATGGTTGTGGGTGCATTTTCGCCCGCAATTAACAGTAGATTCCTGAAATAGTCACCATCGGTATGAATATCGTTGTTCCACCATAAAACAAAGTCGCAACCAAGATTATCAACAGCGTACCGGGTTCCGGTGTTAATTCCCCCGCTCCACCAGAGATTGCCATCGCCTTCCAATAGGATAGTTTCGGGATAATTGGCAGAAATCCAGGCCCGGCTTCCATCCGTTGATCCATCATCAATCACAATTATTTTAAAGTTTTTGGCATCATTCCCCAGTTGACCGATATGCAGAGAAATATCCTCCAGGCACTTTGAAGTAAAATGAAGCCCGTTGTGTATTGGAATCAGTATGGCTATTTTTGGTTTGTTCATCAGTAAGTAAGGTTGTTTACTCCCGGTTTGACTTCAGCAGCGTTTTCAGCCACATCAGGGTCGCTTTCTGCCAGGGCTTGTTCTTCTTCCTCCAGGCTCCGATTGTGCTTGTCAACATCAGCCAGGTATAAAATAATACTGATGGTGACAATTGAATTTGCATCCCCGAACGGACCTGCGCCGGTAATACCTGTTAAAATCACAAACAAAAAGAAATACTTGATGTAATTGAGATCATCACTTAACCTCGTTTTCAGTATCCGGTAAAGAATAGAAAACACTCCTGTAAGAAAAAGAATTCCGAATTTACTGAAGTCGCCTATAATGCCTATATCGGATTGATAAAATCCGAAAACATCCTTGTACATCTGTATGGTCATCCCATAGCCGGAATTTGCGCTATCGGCGCCGTTACCGGTTATGTATGCCAGGTTATTCGGAAAAAAGTCCGTAAGAAAGAAAGTCCCGGCCAATACCCTGATATTTTCTTCAAAACCCTGACTCTGCTCTTTGGATAAACTTATGATACTTGTAAATATATCCTGAAACATAAGAATAACAGGAATTGCCGCAAATGCCGCAAGGAGGATTACCATTAGTTTTGATTTCACTTTGCGGCTCAACAGGATGTTAAGCATTGTCAGAAAAAACATTGAAAATAAGAGCTGCCGCGTACCCATGAGTATTATTACACTGAAGAACAGGAACAGCATCCCTAATCCCCTGAGCGATAACTTGTCAAAACTTCTGTTAAGCACATAAAAATAAGCAAGAATCATATAGGATAAACCAACCTGAAAGATCCTGATGGTGCCTCTTTCCTCAATAACCCGCACTCTGAAGATAATTGCAGGATAGGCGAAATATTGGATCACATAAAATAGCACATAAATCA
>CAZDBX010000176.1:1702-6616 GCA_964503805.1 uncultured Lentimicrobium sp.
GATAAAGGATCATTTTTTCCAGGTCTGTATCCGGAATTCTCAACATGTGCAACGCGTAATAAAACAGATAGAAATACATAAAGCGCTGCGCAATCAGCGTTGTCTGAAGATTCTGATTATGCGCTGAATATGCCATGAACATACTGGTTACCAGGGATAATAGGATCAGCCCGATCTCCCACTTGTAGTTCATCCTGAAACCTTCCCCCTTGTGATAAATCAGTTGAAGAATAATCACAAGCAGTGCAACCCCGATTCCGGCGATTTCAGCAACTTTGGTTATCTCTTTGCCTATAAATGCAAAATTGAAAAGTTCCAGCGATGTTAAAATAATAAAAAGTGCGATGACTCTTTTGACCATTTTAATTACAAATTAAAACCTTCAATTTTAAATGCAGGAATCAACAAAAAAGAGCAACCATAAAATTACATAACATAACAATACGTTGGGATGAATTGTTTCTTCATCTGTTACAGCATAAACCTCAACGGAACTTTTACGACTGTTCGTATCTGATTTTAGTTTTACAGGCCTGGCTGTTTTATTTCATTTGCCTGACCTGGCCGTAAGGATATCCTGATTGATACTTGCGACTAATGTGTCCCACTTTGCACCGGCAGGCAGGAAAATAAAATTATGAATATACTGCGAAGTCTTGAAATGTTCCTCCTTTTGCAGGCTTGCAGCATCCACCTCCAGTTTTCTCAGCATACTGGACCCCAGGTCAAGGTAGTAACAGACATACCCGATTTTATTAATGAATTCTATGATCTCACTGATATCCCTTTGGTAATGCCGTTGTTCTATTTCAATCTGCAGGACAGGCTTTTGTTTCTTCAGTGTTTCAGAACCGCCTTCAATTACTTGAAATTCATGACCTTCAACATCCATTTTAATAAATCCGATTCTGGGAATATTTTTTTTCTTTACAAAGCTATCTATGGTGTCAGTATGAACATCGATTACACGCGATCTAGTTTCATCATTTTCCTTATAGGTTAAATTCAATGTTCCCCTCGACTTGAATTCCTTTCCACTGATTGAAGGGATCTTAAATCGTTTCTCGCTGATTTCATTGGAAAATGCCATTTTATATATGTTTGATTTTCTGAACATATACCTGAGCCGGGTATAAAGTTCAGGGATTGGCTCGAAGGCATATACGGATCCCGCCGGAATGAACTTTTGTGCAAAGGATGTATAAATGCCGGTGTTTGCGCCTATATCGAAAAACAAAGCATCTTTTTCAAGAAAATACGGCATCAGAAGTAACTCTCCTTCTTCTGCAGGAATGTGATTCCAGCTGAGGTTTTCAAGAAACTTGTAATGACGTTTCCTGAAAACGGAAGGGAATAATTTGATTGCCTGTGTTTTGACAAAATCTTTCAGATGATTCATAGTATTTGATTGATTGTTCATTTTTTTATAACCAACTGCAACTTTCAGGTTGTTCAGGCCGGCTTTACTGATGTTCTCTGCATCCAGCCTGTTAACAGATTATTTGCCCCATATCCCGTGATCCCTGCCGGTAATGATTTTCCTGTATTGTATCGGCGCAATGATCGCACCTGGCAGGTATGTTACACATGAACCGAGAATCACTCCGGCAGATCCCAGGCCTAAATATCCGGCAAAGAAAACGGAAACCGGGATATTCAGAATAGCCACGATCACACATACATAGAGCTGCAGGGTGATTTTGCCGGTGCCGTTAATGAAATAGATGAAAATAATGTACCAGATGTAAATGCCGATGAAAAGTGCAGTGAATGCTGAAAGCAGAAATGGTATTTCCACTTTGTCACGTATCCAGACATGATAGAAATATGGTGCGAAAATAAGCATCGCTGCAAGAATCAGCAGAATAGCCATCCAGCCTTTTACCAGGTTTCCGGTGACCCTGCGAATCCAGACAAAATCCTTTTTTATAAAGGCTTCTGTAAATGCTGACCAGTAAGTATTTGTAATTATGGTGAATAGCATAAGAAGCAGCCCGAAATATTTATAGGCAATATTATATGCAGTTACTGCTTCGGGACCGACAACCCGCGTGATAATAAAATTGTTGGTCGACATGATAATCACCACAGTTATCTGAATAATGAAGAATTTCGCTCCCAGCCCTGTAAGGTCTTTAAAATACTTGAAATCAACCAGCCTGATGGAGGGCCGGTAATCCCGGTAATCGCTTCTGAAGTAATATATTGTGGCAAATGCCAGCACGATAACAGGGGCAGATCCCAGAATAATTCCAAGCGCAAGAAGGGAAGTCTCGGAAGTCTGAATCAATACCAATACTGCCAGCAGTGAGATCAGGTTCGCAAGCGGATCGAAAACATTGCTGAGTGCCGGCCGTTGGTCAGCAACAATAATAATGGCAATCAGCCTGAGCGTAAACCTTAGTAAGAAGAAGCCAAAAGTTATGATAACCAACATATTAAGTTCATCGGCCAAAGCTACAGGAGCCTTGAGGATCTCGTACCAGCTAAGCAATGGGTTGATCGCCATGAAAACCAGAAAGAATGATCCGAACAGCAGGCTTAAGGAGGCATAGGCAGTGCTCACGTAAATCCTGGCCATCTGATGTTCACCCTTGGCCAAAGATTCTGCAAAACGGTTTCTCAATCCGTTACCCAGCCCGATGTCAAAGTAATTTACCCAGGCCAGGATTGAACTCATGGTGATCCATATCCCGTATTCAACTTCACCCAGATAGCCTATGAGCAGAGGCACAAAAATAAAGCCGATGATGATACTGACCCCTTTGATAAAAAAGGATGCCAGAATGTTCTTTCTGGCTTTTACACTTCGGGTATGACCGGAGTTGAACCTTTCGATGTAGCGCAGGAGCAGTTTCTTCATATTTTCCTTAACGGTAAAATTGCAATGAAGAGTTGATTTTAGCATTCAGGTGTTCATGCCACCGGTTTCTAGCATTGAAAAATTCAACTAACAGTACCGCAAATATAGTGTAAAGCATCCAATACATACGGAGCACTCTTTGAATATCAAAGCCGTTTAATCATCAAAAGCATCAAATTTAATACCTTGTGCCAATGGCAACTCAGTAGAGAAATTGATGGTGTTTGTTTGTCTGCGCATATAAGCTTTCCAGGCATCCGATCCTGATTCCCGGCCTCCGCCAGTATCTTTTTCGCCCCCGAATGCGCCGCCGATCTCTGCTCCGTTTGTGGCAATGTTTACATTCGCTATGCCGCAGTCAGATCCCTCGTGTGAAAGGAAGCGCTCCGTTTCTAAAAGGTTTCTTGAAAAAATTGCTGATGAAAGTCCTTGCGGCACGGCATTGTGCAGTTCAATAGCCTCATCAAGTGTCTTGTATTTGATCAGGTATAAAATGGGAGCGAAGGTTTCCTCCTGAACGACACTGAAATCGTTTTCAACCTCTGCGATACATGGTATTACGTAGCATCCTGATGCATAGGCATCCCCACTCAGCACCTGCCCGCCATAAACGATTTTTCCCCCTTCTTCAACAATCCTGGCCTGAGCATCAAGAAATGCTTTGACAGCATCCTTATCTACCAGGGGGCCGACTACTGTTGACGGGTCAAGCGGATGCCCGATACTTAGTTGTTTATAGGCATCAATCAGTTTATCGCGGAATTTATCAAAGATACAGTCATGTATCAACAGCCGCCTGGTAGTCGTACACCGTTGCCCTGAAGTGGCTACCGCCCCGAAAAGGCTGGCCCTTAATGCCATATTGAGGTTCCCGTACTGTGAAACGATAATGGCGTTGTTACCGCCCAATTCAAGTATGCTGCGTCCCAGCCTTTCTCCAACGATTTTACTGACATGCCTGCCCACCCTGGTGGAGCCTGTTACAGAAATCAATGGTATACGCTTGTCCGAAAGGAAGTTGTCTCCCATATGTTTAGAACTGCCTGCGATAAGGTTCAGCACGCCTTCAGGAACTTCGTTGTCAGCCAGCACCTTTTCAATGATTTTATGCACGGCGATCGCGCTCAGCATCACTTTTGATGACGGTTTCCAAACAACCCCATTTCCGCAAACCATGGCGATCATGGCATTCCAGGCCCAGACAGCAACCGGGAAATTGAAAGCGGAGATCACGCCAACCACACCCAGCGGGTGATACTGATCATACATGCGATGACGTTCCCGTTCGGAATGCATGGTAAATCCGTAGAGCTGCCGGGATAAGCCTACTGCAAAATCAGCAATATCGATCATCTCCTGAACTTCACCCAGGCCTTCCTGATATACCTTACCCATCTCATAGGAAACCAGTGACCCGAGCGGTTCCTTGTATTCCCTCAGCCTGTTTCCGATTTGCCTTACAATTTCTCCTCTTTTAGGCGCCGGAACCATTCTCCAGATTTTAAATGCTTCGGTCGCTTTTTGCATGATAACTTCATAATCATCACTGGTGGCAAGAGTTACCGATGCTATAAGCCTGCCATCTGCAGGCGAGTATGAGGGATTCACTTCCCCTTTCGTATCGATCCACGAAGTACCGGAAGTTGCACCCTGATTAAGTTCAGTAATGCCCAGCCGGGAAAGAAATTCATTAATATTGTAGTTGTCGGAAGATGTCATGTTGTTGGTTTTTATGCAAACAAACAACAATGTAAGGAGATTGTTCTTACTTAAACAGTAACCTTATATCACAAAGAAATAGATTACATTGCATCAGGGAGTCAGGTCTTGCTTAAGAAATGCCGGAGTTTCTGATTTTTCAGATAGGACGGGAACCACACGGGTTTGTCCGAGGTTTTCAATAATCTGCAAACCGTCTTTCAGGATGAAGCTGATAAAAGCTTCGGCAAGCGCCTTGTTTTTGCTGTTGTTAAGGATGGTAAGGCCATAAACCATAGCTTCACCCTGTTGAGTAATTTTATCCCCGGGTTTATTACCAGCTATATCCACGG
>CAZDBX010000177.1:0-6564 GCA_964503805.1 uncultured Lentimicrobium sp.
TACAATGGTGCCGCCGGCATGAATAAATGCCAGGCCGTCGCCTGAAAGCCGCTGCAGGATAAAGCCCTCTCCGCCGAAAAGGCCGGCGCCGATTTTTTTCGTAAAAGCGATGTCGATATCAATTCCTCTGGCAGCGCAGAGGAATGCGTCTTTCTGGCAAAGAAACTCACCACCCATCCGGCCGAGATCGACCGGGATAATTTTTCCGGGGTAGGGGGCCCCGAATGCAATTCTTTTTTTTGTGTTGCTGTTATTAAGAAAAGTAGTTATGAAGAAGCCGTCGCCGGTCAGCATGCGCTTGAAGCCCTTGAAAAGCCCTCCACCCGTGCCGGTTTGCATCTCGATGCCATCATCCATGTAAGTCATGGCCCCCGCTTCGGCCCGGACGCCCTCCATGGGATCAAGTTCAACCTCCACGAGTTGCATGTCGTCGCCAATAATCCTGTAATCAATGATATCTGTCATAATTCCCGGTGTTTGCCGTATGAATGGTTTTAGGCAAATTTAGCAAGAAATGACTGTGCCCGCGGTGATGTCAAAAAATTCTTTCCAAAAAGTATCATGAATAAGGAAAAAGTATTACTTTTGCCCCACTTTTGTAAAACGGTGAGTGTAGCTCAGTCGGTTAGAGCATCAGATTGTGGTTCTGAGGGTCGTGGGTTCGAATCCCATCATTCACCCGGAATAGGCTGGTTTATCCGGCCTTTTTTTATGCCGTTTACCCTGATAGCGGCAGATTAAGATTGATCCTTGCGATAAGGGATAAATGTTAAATTTTTCATAATCTTTCTGCACGCGGAAATTGATTTATTATTTTTGCATCCGGAGTAGAAAAGCGATGATCGAGTACCTGAAAAAAACAGCCATTTTGCTTTTGCTGGCAGCCTTCCTGGTTCCGGCATCCGGCATGCTTGTTTTTATGCACCATTGCCGTGCCATGGGTACCCTTGAACTCAGCATTGACGGATCCAACTCCTGCTGTACTTCACACCAGGGTCTTTTCATGGCTCCTGCTGAGCATTTGTGTGAGCTGGCTTCAGCCGGGGAAGGGAGTTGTTCCCATAAGGCCCATTTTTCGAAACAGTCATGCTGTGAAGATGACAGACTGTTTGTGAAAATTGTTGATAATTATCTGTCTGCCTCCGGCTTCTTCTTTCAAAAAGATATTACTGAAATCGAATTATCCGGACTTCCCGGATCATCAATCCTGACTGCCGTTTCATTGCCATTGCATTTATTGGATGCTCCCGATCCCCCCGGCAATGATACCTGGCTTAAAGTTTCTTCGCTTCGTTTATAGCGGTGGCTTGTTGCTGACCGGAACCTGTATTCCGGTGGTCCTGCCTCTGAAGATTGCTATAAAAACTAAACGAAAACGAAGAAACGAATACCATGAAAACTATTTATTCTGCTGTGCTTGTAGCACTGCTATTCCCTGCAAGCCTGACTTTCGGCCAGAAACCCGTTAACGGGAAGGTTACTACCAACGAACAAGATGGTAAAGCAGTTCCGCTGCCCTATGCCAATGTCTATTGGTCGGGTACGCAGGACGGGACTGTGGCTGATGAAAACGGAAGATTCAGCCTGGAAAGGAAGTTTACGGGTCCTGCAAAGCTTGTGGTGAGTTTTGTGGGATACTTGAATGATACGCTGCTGGTTGAGTCCGGCCGGAATTCGGTACAGATCAGTCTGAAGAAAGGCGCCGAACTGGCTGAAGTTGAGATCAGGGAGCGCATGGCAGGGAGTTTTATATCTTCCATCAAACCCATCAAAACAGAGGTAATTACCACTGCCGGCCTGCAGAAGCTGGCCTGCTGCAACCTCTCCGAAAGCTTTGAAAACAATGCCACGGTGGATGTAGGCTTTTCGGATGCAGTGACCGGTGCCAGGCAGATACAGATGCTAGGCCTTGCAGGAATCTACAGCCAGCTGATGGTCGAGAATATCCCCTTCACCCGTGGCCTGGGTTCTGCTTTTGGCCTTACCTACATTCCCGGGACATGGATGGAGTCTATCCAGATTTCTAAGGGCACTTCATCGGTGGTAAACGGCTATGAATCAACCACCGGGCAGATCAATGCAGAGATCAGAAAGCCCTGGGATTCAGAAAAGTTTTTCCTGAATGTTTATGCCAACAATGAAGGCCGGGCTGAAGTCAATGCCCATGCAACGCATGTACTGAAGGAGGATGTCCTCAGCACCATGGTGCTGGCCCATGCATCCTCGCAGATGAGCCGGATTGATATGAATGACGACGGATTTCTGGACCAGCCTTTATCCCGGCATGTTAATGTGTCGAACCGCTGGAGCTATGAAAAACACGGAGTTACCGAATCCAAGTTCGGTTTTAACTTCCTGTACGATGAGCGGGACGGAGGACAACTGACAAAACTCGGCAGCGATGAAGCTGTTCAGAATGGAAATTACGTGATGAAGCTTGTAACCCGGCGTGCACAGCTCTATGATAAAACCGGTTTTGTATTCCGGAATTTACCGAATACGAGTCTTGGTCTGATATTCAGTGGTTTATATCATGAGCAGGAATCTGTTTTCGGGCGCAACGAATACAATGCACGTCAGCTGGGCTTCTATGGCAATGCCATTTTCCAGTCGCAGATCGGCAACGAAGCGCACATATATAACGCCGGCGTAAGCCTGATGTACGATGATTACGATGAGGCTTTCGCGGATTCAACCTTCGACCGGCTTGAGTCTGTGCCGGGTATTTTTGCACAGTACACCTACAATCCTGACGAAAAACTTAGCATTATAGCCGGTTTGCGCGTGGATCATCATAACAGGTACGGTACATTGGTGACACCCCGTTTTCACTTCAAGGTAAATTTATTCGAAAAAACCGTACTCCGCGGCTCTGCTGGCAAAGGCTATCGCAGCGCGTCCGTGCTTGCAGAGAATACCGGCATGCTTGTAAGTGCCCGGCAACTCGTTTTCAGGGAGGATTTCAGGATGGAAGAAGCCTGGAATTACGGCTTAAACCTTACGCAGACCATCGCGCTCAGCGAGAAGCGTGACCTGGTATTGTCGGCCGATTTTTACCGGACAGATTTTATCAACCAGGTAATCATTGACCTGGATCAGTCGTATGACCGGATAGTACTTTACAATCTTGATGGTACTTCCTATTCCAACAGTTTTCAGGTGAATGCCGAAGCTGCCCTGTTCGAAGGCTTTGATGTAACCGCGGCATACAGGCTGAATGATGTAAGGGTTACCACTGCCGGCGAGCTGCGCGAACGGCCGCTGGTGAGCCGGCATAAGGGACTCTTCACCATGTCCTATGCAACCCGTTTTGAGAAGTGGAAATTTGATTTTACCGGTCAGTATAACGGACGCACCCGTCTGCCGCTGGGCGTACCGCACCTGGAACATGCAGGGTACGGTGCTTATTCCCCGGATTATATAACCATTCACACCCAGATTACCCGGAAGTTCAAAAAGTGGGATGCCTACCTGGGGGTGGAGAATCTGACCAATTTCATGCAGCATCATCCTGTACTGCAGGCGGATAGTCCTTTTGAAAGTGGTTTTGATGCAGGCATGATCTGGGGGCCTATTCTCGGCAGGATGTTTTACGCCGGCATCAGGTACAGCATTAAATAAATTGTTAAACACGGTTGTTTGACCGACAAAAACTAAAACAATGAAAAGACAGATTAAATTCAGCAAGGTGATGATGGTTGTGCTGGCAACGTTGATCTCAGGTTATGTTGCTGCGCAGGAACCGAAAAACACGCAGATAGAAATCAAGGTTTCATCCCAGTGCAGTATGTGTAAGGAAACCATCGAACGCACCCTGGCCTTCGAAAAGGGCGTTGTAAAAGCAACGCTTGACCTGGAAACGGATGTAGTGACCGTGGTATATAAAACCGCCAGAACAACGCCTGAGAAGATCAGGGAGGCCATCTCCAAAGCCGGATATGATGCCGACGACGTAGCTGCCGATCCGAAAGCATACAGCAATCTGCCTGATTGCTGCAAAAAGCCTGAAGATCAGGAACACGATCATTCAGGGCATAAGCACTGAGATTATTTAAAACAAATCAGGATAACAGGACGGAAGTATTCTATTTCCTGTTATTATTATCAGCCGGGGCGGATAAATGGGTATGAATGATTACCCATTTTCCGTCTCTTTTTTCGAGGAAACCGGAGAAACGGAGGTCGCTGTACTCGTAGGATTTGTCGCCTATGGTATAGTTGTATTGCAGTATTTCGGAAAACCAGCCTGATTCGCAGGAGGGATGCACGTATATATCAAGGTCACGTGCAGCGATAAAGGTATCCTCAAATCTTTCAAACTGTGAAGCGAAGGTTTGCTTAACGGCCTCAAATCCCCTGATCACATCGCGCCTGTCGGTGCCCAGGCTGAGAACCGCTGAATCATTGGCCCACAATTCTTCAATCATGGAAATATTCTTTGCTTCGTTTGCGATCACATACTTCTGAAGAGCCAGTTTAATCGCATCTTTTTCAGCGGCAACATCGCAAACGGGTTGCTCGTTCCTGCAGCAGGCCGAAGCCAGTAACAGCAGAATTACCGGGATTATCCTGAATTTTTTCATGGCATAATGATTTGAAATGATCAATGATTCACCGTAAAGTTAATCAATCTTTTAAGTTAATGTACACCCGGCCCCTGATTTTTCCGCTGAGCAGCAGATGAATGTGTTCAGGCAGCCGGTCGAGGCTGATTTCATGGCTGATAATATCCAGCGCATCCGGACGCCAATCGTCAGCCAGTTTATTCCAGACTTTTTTTCTCAGCTCCATGGGACAGGTGGCTGAATCAATGCCAAGCAGGTTCACCCCGTTGAGGATAAACGGATAAACATTTACAGGCAATTCGAATGAAGCTGCGTTGCCGCATACAGCCACATTGCCGTGGGTCTGACACGCCCTGATGGCAGTGGAAAGGATGTTGCCGCCCACCGTGTCAATAACCCCTGCCCAGCGCTGACGGAGGAGGAGTTTGCCGCTTTGGTCGTTCACCTGCTCCCTGTCAATGATCTGAGCAGCGCCGATTGCCTTAAAATAATCCTCCTCCGAAGTCTTGCCCGTGGCGGCAATCACCTGATAGCCTGATCTGGAAAGCATGCTGATGGCCAGGCTCCCGAGTCCTCCGCCTGCACCGGTTACCAGCACCGGCCCATTACCGGGCTTTTGTCCGTTCATTTCCATTTTATACAATGCCAGAGCGGCGGTGAAGCCTGCCGTGCCCAGCATCATGCTCTCGCGCATACTCAGGCCCTCCGGAAGGGGCATCACCCAGGCCGCAGGTACCTGTATGTACTGACCGAAGCCCCCGGGCGTATTCATGCCCAGGTCATAGCCGCATACCAGCACCAGATCCCCTTTTTTGAAAGCCTGATCCGCAGAGTAAACCACGGTGCCGCAGGCGTCTATACCGGGCGTGTGGGGATAATTGCGGGTAACCCCGCGGTTCCCGGTCGCCGAAAGCGCATCTTTATAGTTTAATGATGAATATTCCACCCTGATCAGCACTTCATGAACAGGCATGGAATCCAGGGATACTTCTTTCAGCACGGGCCCTATGTTGCCTGAAGAATTCTCCTCAGCCCGGATGGCTTTGAAAGTTTCGGGGATTACCATAAATCACTTTGGCTTTGATTGTGAATACTCGCCCCAGCTCATTTTTTTGTAATGTTCCTCCCCGTAAAACTTCAGAACGGGCAGCAGATCTGCAGCCGCCAGGTAACCTTTCAACTTGAAGGTCCAGTCGCTGGCTTTGTCCAGGATAACGTAGGAGGGGTAAAGTTTTTCATTTTTCAGCAGGGCGAGGGCAAGCTTATGCGTAGACCGCGACTTTTCAGGATTGGGATTGATAAATTCCTGCTCTTTGAAAACAACGGCTTCCTTTTGCTCGGCGTTGAACTTGACCGCGTAAAATCTTTTGTTGATATAGGCCGCAATTTCAGGGTCTGCAAACGTTTCTGCATCCATCTTTTTGCACCAGCCGCACCAGTCGGTGTAAATGTCAACAAACACCATTTTCGGCTTCTTTTTATTCAGCTTCATGGCTTCCTCGAAGCTGATCCAGCGGATGGTTTCACTTTTCTTAGGTGCAGGATCGTTTTTTTGAGCAATGGCAGGATGCCAGGTGATAAGCAGCAATAGCGCAGTCAGAAGTGAGGTAAATCCGGATTTAAACATTGAAGATTGTTTTTTTGAGTTGGATAAATTTCTCTGCCGGGCATACGGTCAGGATGCCGGCTGTGTTGAACGGATAATTCTGTCTGGAATTAAAAGTACAAATAAAGATTACAGCATTAACCGTTGCGGGATTTTTTTTGTTCGTGCGGCAAGTGCGTTCTCCGCCGGAATATCTGCGTTTCCGCTATTGTTCGGGTAAAAGCCGGGTTAAAAAAAGCAAAGATTTCTCCCTACGTTCGGAATGACTGAAAGTCGGTATCCCTCTGTCCCGCCCATCCACCCAAAAACGATGTCATTCCGCTCCCGGTTTTGCGGGGGAGGAATCTTTGGATATTTTTCCGGATATCAATGTCAATAAACATTCGACCCCGC
>CAZDBX010000178.1:0-6550 GCA_964503805.1 uncultured Lentimicrobium sp.
CAGTATGTTCGGGTTTGATCCAGCCGGTCCATTCAGCTGTAAAATTGTCTTCCACTACCGGATATCCGGGCGAATTGCGGACCCAGTTGAAGTTAATCTGCGGGTCGGTGCGTTTGAGTTCAACCGGTTTTTCCTCCCCGCTGCGGATCCAGCGTTCGCTTCCGTAGATGGCCTCTCCGTTGATCTCCAGCCATTCACCGAGCGCTTCAATACGCTCCTGCTGCAGCAGCGGAATTTTTCCGTCGGCAGCCGGTCCGACATTGATAATCAGTCCACCACCATAAGCTACGGTGCGTGCAAAAAGGTGGATCAGATCGCGGGGCGACATATATGCGGAGAGCTTTTCGTTGCGGTTGAGTCCGAAAGAGCGGCCCAGTCCCCTTACCTCGGCCCAGGGGCGGTCGGCATCCAGTCCGCCCGAGCTGTATTCGGGGGTGCGGAATCCGATATCGGCACCACTGCCCCAGCGGTCGTTGACGATGGCATCGGGACCGACAAGGTTGTAATACCATGAAATCAGTTCACGGGCATGCCATTGTTCCGCCGTATTGTACCACTCCCCGTCGGTAAAAATCAGGTCGGGACGGTAAGCCGACACCAGCTCTTTAAACTGCGGGATCATGTGCTGTTCCACATAGTCGCCGATGGAATCGTTCGGATCCTCATACCAGCGGTGCAGGGGATGATCCCATTCCGGAAGGGAATAGTATAAGCCAAAGCGGATTCCCCGTTTCCGCACGGCTTCCGCCACTTCGCCCACGATATCGCGACCGGAACCAACATCCACGCTGTTCCAGCCCGGAGCATAAGCACTGGGCCACAGGCAGTAGCCATCGTGATGCTTGGTTACCAATACGATATAACCGGCTCCGGATTTCTTAAAAATCTCAGCCCACTCATCGGGGTCAAACAACTCAGCTTTGAACAGTGGCGCAAAATCCCTGTACGTGAAATTCTCACCGTAGTTTTTCTTCATAAAATCTACACGGTTGTGAGTTCCGTGCTTCAGCCCGAGCAGATACCACTCGGCATACGATTCGGCACCGCCATAGGAAGGCACCGAATAAACACCCCAGTGTATAAAAATTCCAAGTTTGTCGTGGCTGAACCACCTGGGATATTCACGGCCTCGCAATGTTTCCCATGAAGGGATTTCAGACACCTTTCCGTCGTCCTGCGCACTCAGAAGCGCTGTGCCTGAGAGCAACAGTACCAGTAAAACCATTAGTACCTGAACCATTTTTTTCATCCGGGATTGTTTTTAGCATCCAACTCTCCTGCAAATGTACAAAAGCATGTTTGGAATACCAGGTCTTTTTAATTTTTTTTCAGAAGTTGTCCGTTAATTTTAATCATGGCGTATCTTTGCAATGGCTATCAAAGCAATCATGGTTTAAGATTCTGAAAGTCATGCTATACAGATGTCGCAATGGTGTAAATTGACGAATGTAAAGATACATTTTCCCGGTCTGGCACTGCCTTCATATTCACTGTCAGCCGGAGTGAGTGGTATCAAAGCACCGGGTGCTGGTCATTCAGCAGCGGATTTCATAAGTTGAGCCGGTAAAAAAATGAGCAACATGAATCACACAAAGTTTACTCCGGTCGAGCAGGCCTTTTCGGCCCTTTCAGGAGTTGAGAAGATGTCGGCACGCATCCCTTACATCATTACGGGAGACTTTCCCTCACTGGGGCTGTTCACCTCGCTGCGCTTTCTGGAGTGGGTTTCCGGGAATCCGGAAGGGGTCATCAGCCTGCCTACCGGAAAAACGCCCGAGTATTTCATCAAGTATACCCACCATATCCTCGGAAACTGGAACAGGGAGGAAATCCGGCAATTGCTGGGCAAATACGGACTGGGGTCGCTCAGGAAACCTGACCTCAGGGGATTGCAGTTTGTACAGATCGACGAGTTCTACCCCATTTCACCGGCTCAGCACAATTCATTTCACAACTATGTAACGGAATATTACATCCGCGGATTCGGGCTGGATCCCGGCAGGTCGTTGCTGATCAATGCCGAAGAAATCCCGTTGTCCGGAGGCAGGCATTACAGCGAGGTCTTCCCCGGATCAGCCATCGATTTAAGCCTGCGTTACCGTGAAGCCCGGTCGGCGGAAGAAGAGGTAAGTAAGGCTTCCATTTTCGCCATCGACAACTGGTGTTCGGAATATGAAGCAAAAATACGTGAAAAAGGAGGTATAGGATTCTTTCTTGGCGGTATCGGCCCTGATGGACACATTGCCTTCAACACCCGGGGATCCGACCTCTGGTCAACCACAAGGTTAACACAAACCAATTTTGAAACCCAGGCCGTAGCCGCCGGCGACCTCGGTGGCATTGAAATCTCCCGAAACCGCCTGGTGATTACCATCGGATTGGGAACCATCACATACAATCCGGATGCAGTAGCCATCATTTTTGCCGCCGGAGAGGCCAAAGCCGAAGTGGTAAAATCAGCGCTTGAAAGCGAAATCAATACCGTCTATCCGGCCACGGTGCTTCAGCGGCTGCCCAATGCCCGCTTTTATCTCACTGAAGGCGCCGCCAGCCGGCTCAGCGATTCCGTAGAGCGCTATTATAAGACCGGTGAGTGGACCCGGCGCAAAACTGAAAGGGCGGTGATTGATCTTTGCACGAAACTCGATAAATACGGTCACAACCTGACAATTGACGAACTCAGGGCCGACCCCTGGTGTTCGCTGATTCCGGATCTGAGCGAACAAACAGTTCCTGAAGTGGTCAGGTCAATCATGGAAAAGCTTCAAAGAGGCATGAAGCGTGACGAAAACCAGGTGATATATCACACAGGGCCGCACCACGACGATATTATGCTGGGTATTATGCCATACACCAACCGGCAACTCCGTACAGCAACCAACGATATTCATTTTGCAGTGATGACCTCGGGCTTTACGGCCGTCACCAACCACTTCCTTATAAGTGCGCTGGAAGACACCCTGGAAATGCTCGAGAAAGGCGAGATCCAGATGATCCGCTATCCGGATTTCTTCAAAAAAGGCTATGCTTTTAAATGGGATAAAGATGTGTACCATTTCCTCGACAATGTGGCCCGGCAGAATGAATATGAAAAACGCCGGGGGCTGTGCCACCGCATTGTCCGGTCGGCGGTGGTTATCTGGGAAACTGAAGATCGTTTTGAACTCCGGAAAGTGCTGAAGAAGGTGGTGAATACGCTGAAGGAAAGCTATGACGGCAGCAAAAATCCACCCGACATCCAGAAGCTGAAGGGGATGCTGCGCGAATTTGAAGAGGAGCTGGTATGGGCCTATTACGGCGTGCCCGTGAAGAATGTGCATCACCTGCGTTTGGGCTTTTACAAGGGGGAGATTTTTACCGAGAACCCTGAGAAAAACCGGGATATGCTCCCCATCCTTCAGCAACTCAGGGAAATCAAGCCGACCATCATCAGCCTGGCCCTGGACCCGGAAGGCAGCGGCCCCGACACCCATTACAAAGTGCTGCAGGCCATTGCAGGGGCGGTACAGGAATGGAGCAGTGAAACCGATCTTTCACAATTGCGGATCCTTGGCTACCGCAACGTATGGTACCGCTTTCATCCCGCCGATGCCGACCTGCTGGTTCCCGTTTCGCTCAACTCCCTGGCCGTACTGGAGAAATCATTTGCCGAAAGCTACCTCAGCCAGGTGCACGCCTCATTTCCCAGTTTTGAATACGACGGCCCTTTCAGCGAGCTGACACGTAAAACATGGGTGAAGCAGCTGAAACAGATACAGTTGCTGCTGGGGAAAAACTTCTTCTACGAAAACAACAATGCCCTGATCAGGGCTACCCACGGTTTGCTGTATATTAAAGAAATGAATGTGGATGAGTTTACCGGCATCGCCAGATCGCTGAAAAAACTATCGGAGGGAACAGAAACATAAGGCAGGCTTCAGACTTCGCGTATCAAGATGCCGGCAGCATCTTCATCGCGCCGGAGCGGCAAAGGATAAGCCGCCAGCAGGGACTCATAGCGCAGGGCAAGCCCCGATGCAAAATCTTCCGGCTCCAGCAGCAATGTGGTTTTCAAATCATCCCCGGCAAGGCGGCGCACCGCCTTCCTGATCCGGCCGGCCGTCTGTTCAAACCCTTCCCGGGTCAGCTCATAACGTTGGTTTTCTGCTTCTCCCTGGTCCAGGCAAAGGCGGTAGCCCAACTGTGTATTGTAACTGATGGCCCGGGTGTTGCCGCGGAGGATGTGCGCGAACTGCTTGTTCCAGTTCAGAAAGTAAAAAGTCGTTTCTATCCCGGCCACGGATACCAGGTAAGGCACATAAGTGGCATAGAACTCCGTGCGCCCCAGAAACAACCCCGACTCGGAAGTCCGCGCCTCCCAGTCTACATTTTTGTCGTTGAGCAGCCCGATTTTCTCCCCTTTGTAATAGATCAATAAGTAATTGTTCTCTAAGTTATCGATGGACCGGAACCAATCCAACTGCTGTCCGGGAGATATGATTTCACGGTATGCCATATTCAGCCGAACAGGATCCGAATTCCGCCACTGCCTTACCAGTTCAATATCGGCTTCTTTCAGACGTTCGAGGGTGATACCGTATTTGAAAAGTTTCATCTTCCGGGTCTTCTGCATTTATTTAATTGGGACAAACCGACGAAAAGCACTGCTAAATGGCTCATATTTTCGTCAAAGCATTTCTCTGATGGCAAACGGCGGTTTACGATTCTGCACAGCATAAATGCGGCTGAGGTATTCGCCGATCACACCCAGCGAAAGCAGGATGATGCTGGTGGAGAACAATATGGCAACGATCAGGGCGGTGAATCCCAGCGGAACGTCGGAAACGACCTTGCGGTAAATAAACGCCACACCCACAATAAAACTGATGATGGACGAAATCAGACCACCGTATACCATCAGCTTCAGCGGAACAGCGGTATAATAGATGACCAGGTTGCTGATCATTCTGATAAGCGAGCGGGGGGAGTAATTCGATTTCCGGTAGGGTGGTTTGTGATGCTCAACCAGCGCAAAGGAGATATGGGAGGTGTACCAGTTAAACAGCTCATCGATGTAAACAAAATTGATCTGGTGGTTCAGCAGGTTTTTGGCCAGCGATGACTTCATCAGCCTGAAGGAAGAGCCCTGCCCCTTGGTGCTGAACAGGCGTTTGGAACTTCCGCGGATAATGGCGCTGCCCATATTGCGCATCATGGAGTGCTGTTTCCTGTTATAAATTCCGTACACCAGGTCGGCGTCTTCTTCCTTCATAGCGGCGATCAGCCGGGGAATTTCTTCGGGCGGGTTCTGCAGATCATCATCAATGGTGATGATACAGTCACCATCTGCCTGAGCAATACCGCAGAGTGTGGCATTGTGCTGCCCGTAATTGCGGGCCAGCCGGATGGCGGTCACCTTGCCGGGATGCTGCTGGCGAATAGCGCTGATGACCTCCCAGCTTTGATCGGTACTGCCATCGTCCACAAAAATCACCCGGAATGAAAGGCCCGGGCGCTCCAGGGTCTGATCTATCCGTGAAAACAGCTCCCCGAGGCTGTCTTTGCTGTTGTAAACCGGGACTATAATTGAATAATCAGGCATGGGAATTTCGGATTTCGGATTTGCGATTTTGGATTGCGGATTTTGGATTACCTTCGGTGAACTCACTTCGTTCGGTTGCGGATTTACCGGGTTGAACGTCGCTACGCTGTATTTCTGATGCTGCAATGCTGCCGGCGTGGATGGCGATTATGTATTAACCTCCGCCAAGCACCAGGCTGGTGGCGCTCACCCACTTCGAGGCATCAGCAAGGTAATAAACAATTGAATTGGCCACATCTTCCGGATCGCCCAGGCCCAGAATCTGACGGGCTTCGATCATGTTTACCGCTTCCTGCGAATAGTTGGCGGCGGTATCGTCGAGCATAGGGGTGCGCACAAATGCCGGAGCCACACAATTGACCCTGATGCCTTTGGGCGCCAGTTCCAGCGCCAGTACGCGGGCATAAGCCTCCAGGGCGGCTTTCGCACTGATGTACATGGCCCCGCCCACAAAAGGATATCTTGTCGAAATAGAAGAAATATACACCAGCGAGCACTGGTTTTTAGCCAGCTTCTTTTTGCCGAGCAACCCCGCCGTGAGCAATACGGCTGCATCAAAACTCACGCGAAAGGTTTTCGCAATGGTTTCGGCGGTGATGAAACGCGCCGGAGCCAGGTCGGAAATGCCGGTGCTGTATACCACCCCGTTCAGCACGGGCAGGGCGGCCACCAACCGGTCAATATACGGTTGCAGGGTAAGATCGGCCGTGATTTGCAGATGCCCATCCCCTTCGAGTAGCTGAAAGGTTTCATTCAACCGGGCTGCATCGCGGCCTGTAAGCACCACCCTGGCGCCATACGTGCTGGCCGTAATCGCAGTTTGCCGCCCAAGCCCTGACGAAGCGCCGGTTACTAAAATTGTTTTACCGCTTAGATCAAATGCATTCATATCTTGAAATTACGGGTTTAGTTTAAAAATTGCATTAGCGAATTGATCGGCAACTTATTGAACATGAACTGCGTGTACTG
>CAZDBX010000179.1:0-6491 GCA_964503805.1 uncultured Lentimicrobium sp.
CCGGTTCACACCCTGGTTTATTTTGATTCCACTCTTGTTTCCACTGATGAGATCAGCAGGATAATTGAAGAAAAAAAGGTTAAGTGGGAAGTCGACGGAGATCCCCGTGAAGCAATCACCGGCTTTAAGGTGGCTTCGGTTGAACCGAAGGGTGCGCTGAACATGAAGGATTATCTCGGGAAAATGTATGAGCCGGTAGTACTGACTTTCAATGGCTTCGAAAATTATGATTCAACCCAAACAGCTGATGTTTTGCTTCCTTTTTCAGCCGCAGCCGATCCTTTGCTGGCAGATATGCCCTGGTACCTGCTCAGTCACATCAGCAACAACCGCGGTGTGGTGAAGTTTGAGGTAATCCCTTCAGATACCGGTTTTATGCTGGGTCTGGTTTATATACCTGAGATGACCGGCAGGGATGAAATAATCAGGCAACTGAATGAACCTGAGCTAAAGGTGCACCTGAGCGACGGGAGTTCACAGACATTTAAAAATCCCTATAAATTCTGAATATTCCGGGATTGTCCGTCAACTCAAAAAGTGATGGGTGATTACTGGCACTTAAGGTTATCTCACGATGATTTTTTGAGCTGCTGAATATACATTTCCCGATTCAATCGTGCAGAAGTAAATGCCGGCAGGCAGATCGTCGGTTGGAATGGTTAATTCCGGTTGTGTCCCTGAAACATTATAAGTTCGTATTTCTTTTCCTGCAGCATTCATCAGATGCACCACACCGTCCGGATTTCCTTCCGGCAAACGGATCGGAACCGTAATCCGGGAAGAAGCCGGGTTCGGAAAAGGACGAAAGTAGGTTTCGTTTTGATCTTCCTGATTTATATCTGTCCCGGTAAGTTGTCCGGGTAGATTGTAAACTCTTGTGGTGGTTGTGTACAGCAGGAGTGAGTAGTCATAGCTGTAGGCAAGCAGCTTCGTAACGCCATTATCAGTGGTGTAAATGCTGAATGTCTGGCATCCCGGAATACTGAGCAATTCGGTGCCGTTTTCCAGGATGATTTTTGCCGTAAAGGTATAATACTGGTTTATTTCGTCATAGTAGTAATAAACATAAGCCAGGCATAGTGCATTGTCTGTGGTAAACAGGTTTTCACTCACATATCTGATGTCGTAAAGGTAATTACCGGCGGGTACATTCAGGTTAATCGTTTTCCACAAACTGTGGTCAGTATTGTAAATCCTGCATTGGTTCTGTCCGATATCCATCAGAAAAAACTTGTCGCCGGAATGTTGCAGGTGGGTATAAGTCCCGGAATAGTTATAAGTGTTTTCAAGAGTAATCTGAGCGAAGAGATTAATTGTCAGCAAAGTCTGAATAAGGATCAGGAGATTTCTTCTCATGTTTCTGAAGGAAGTTTTTAGGTAATGAATATGGCTCACTCAATAAATGATTGCGGCAAATTTATGCGAACCAACCTTAGCACGGTTATGTTTTTTGTACAATATCTTACAAGATTTTATTTGAAACGGAGTGGTGTTTTTATTTAAGGTATGTTTGCTTTGTCAAACGCTACATATAATCAACTGAATTGCTCAAATCTTGGGAATATTTCAGATTATGAAAAGTAAAAAACCGGCCCGGCAGGCATTGCCCGATTTACTGAAAGGAGTCGCTGTTGTGTTGATGATACAGGTTCATCTTACTGAGTTATTTGCTGTCAGTGAATTTTCGGAAAACCTGGCCGGAAGGATTTCGCTTTTTCTGGGTGGTGTTCCTGCAGCGCCTTTGTTTATGGCGGTGATGGGCTGGTTTGTTGGCGCCAGTCAGGCCGGTTTCGGCAGGCAGACCTTAAGGGGGCTGAAACTGATTGGCTGGGGCTTTCGGCTGAATATCGGCATGAATCTTCATCTTTTCCTGAGAATTTTCAACGGAACTTCTGCCGTTGACCCTTTGCCTTATCTCTTTGGGGTGGACATCCTTTTCCTGGCTGGTTTAAGCGTAATTATTGTCGCGGCCCTCAGACTTTTGCTGAAGAACCGGATTGCAGCATGGCTGGCTGTTGCCGTTATTGCAGCTGCAGCCGGAAAGTATCTCCCGTCCTTTGAAGGAGGGCAACCCTGGCTGGTCTATTTATTTTCCTATTTCTACGGCTTAAGCTGGTGGTCTTACTTTCCTGTGTTACCCTGGCTGGCTTATCCCGTCTTCGGATTTGTATTTTTTCTGATTTATGAAGAATTCAATTTGTCACTTGTGTCCATGAAGTTGAAACTGAAACTTGCGGCTGTCTTGCTGGTAATAATCCTTATTACTTTTAAATATGGTTTTTCTGTTGTGACGGATCTTGAGGCCTTTTATCACCACGGGATCATTTTCGCATTGTGGACCGTTATATTTCTGCTGCTTTTAACCTTGATTTTCAGTTTGATCGCTTCCCGGGCAGAAGATTTGCTGCCACTTAAGTATTTGAAATGGGTCGGGAAGCACGTGACTTCATTTTATGTAATTCAATGGCTGATAATCGGAAATACAGCCACATTGGTTTATAAGAGTGTTCAATTGCCTGCCCTTATACTTTCCTTTATTTCTATTACCGCGGCTACCAGCCTGTTGGTCTGGCTCTGGTCAAAAAGGTCAGCCTTCAGATATCTTGGTTGAATCTGGCATCATTTATTGTTGATGAAGATGGATTCAGTTTATAAATCATGAATGCTCAATAGCTTGTTCTTTAAGGCAAACAGGATCAGGTTAAGCGTATTCGGAACTCCTGCTTTTTCAATCATTCTTGCTTTGTGTCCTTCTATGGTGCGGATTTTCAGATTCATCAACCTCGAAATCTCATCGTTATGATACCCTTTTCCGATATAACGAAGAATCCTGATTTCTTTTTCCGTCCATTTATAGTTTACGGGGTCATCGTCAACCGGAAAATGAGTAACTCTTCTTTTCGACAGGTAGGTATTTATTGCCGGGGAAGTATAAGTGGATCCTGTGCGGATGATTTCCAATGCATGAAGAAACTCTTTCTCTGACGTTGCTTTGTGAATAATACCTGAGAAGCCGTTATCCATGGCTGAAAAAAGATCAGGATGCCTGGATGTGTTGGTGAGCAGCACGCATCTCAGATCCGGATGCTTCTGCCTAAGTAAAAGCGCAACTTCAATGCCTGTCTTCAACGGAATGGTGAAAATCATCAGCATGTCAGCTCCGGATGTTTGAAAAAAGGTATCCGCACTGCTCCAGTTGTCTGACTCCCCGGCAATGACATAACCGTGATTTTCATTGATAATCTTTTTAATGCCCTCACGGAAGATGACATGCGGGTCGGAAATATATATTCGGTACGGGGCGCTCATCCGGGATGGTTTTTTTTATCGTCAGGGTTTTGCCGTATAGTACTTTTTTTTCATTCCATAAGCTGAGCATTTCAGGTGCCTGAGAAAAGATCGGCCTGTTTTAAGTTGGTTTCATAAAGCCTGTATGTGCCGGATCTGTATGCAATTTTTTCCGGCGTGATAAGCTGGCTTTTTATTGCGAAAAGCACCAGATCAAGGGTCGATTTCTTTTTGGCCTTCGCCAGCATATTTGAGCGGTGCTTTTCAACTGTCCGGGAACTGATATAGAGTTGTAATGCGATCTCATGCAGGCTGTAACCTTTACACAACAATCCGAGGATTTCGGTTTCGCGGCGCGAGAATTGAACAGGCCTGGGCTTATTTCTGCTGTGATTTACAACATAGCCAACCAGTTCGGGAGAGAAGTAGGGGATTCCGCTGGCCGCATTGGTCAACGCCCTGATGGTTTGATCGAATCCTTCTGTTTTCAGTATAAACCCGAAGATGCCAATGTCAAGCAATTCGTACAACTCCTCCTGCGAAGCTTCGGCGCTGCATATGAGAATTTTAAGTGACGGGTTGATTTCCATTGCCCTGCGCGCAACTTCCGACCCGTGAAGTCCCGGCATAAGCAGGTCCAGCAAGACGATTTCAGTCTCAATACTTACAAGCATCTTTAAAAATTCTTCTCCATTGGAAGATTCCCCGGCTATCTCAAATAATCCCGTATGCCTGATGATCCCGTTTAAGCCGGTCCTGATCACTGCATCATCATCAACGATGAAAATTTTTTTTAATGATCCCATAACGCCCTATCCGGTTATTTCCATTTTCAAGTATGCTTGGATAATGCTAAGGTTGCGCATTCGCTGCTGCGTAATTTACTTCTTTGATTTATGGTCTGAAATAACAAATATAATTCAATTTAATGTGAAATGCAACTATTTACTGCGTAATTTAACGTACATGAAATATACTTTTTTACCCTATCGCATTTTTAATAAATGAATTATCTTTCGACAAGATTCAGGAAAGCAAATATTTAGGGTAATTTATGGGAATTTTAATACGATGCATTCATCCTGATGCTAGATTTCTGCATGCGCTCTCTGATCCTGCTACATATCTGTAATATGCCTCAGGTACTATAAATACTAACATAAACTGACCTGACAGGAAACCTTCAATTCAGGATATTACTTTTTCAAACCCCAACTGTAATTCCGGGCAGAATTTCCGGAGGAGATGTACTTTCTTCATCTATGTGAATGTATCTGGTCATCGTATTGCCGGATGTATGGATGAAAGATTGTTTTGGGCTCTCATCTGCCTGAATGGAACGATGAGAATAATGCTGCTTGTTTCAGGAAGTATCAGGAATGCCAGCCTGATGCTTTTAAGTTATTGATATCGTGTTTGTACTTAAGAATAACCAATTATAACCACAATTTTTAATGCCAAAACAACACCGTTATGAAAAATCTGAACACATCCCGGCAACCCCGGGCTGAAAGCGCTTATGGCTTATCCGGCGCGGCATGGCTTTTGGGGTTTATCCTCCTGCTGTTGACGGCAGGTCTGCAAGCACAGACACTGCACCAACTTGACAGACAGATTGCCACCATGCTGGCCTCGCCCAATGCAGCCATTGCCGATGAAGGGCAGCACCTGCAGAGCCTTATAGAGGACCTGCATCCAACCCTTTACATCACCAAAGGCGAGTTTGCTTATTATGGAGGAGACTATCCTGTAAGGGTGGAGTGTGATGTCGCATCCGTTACAAGTCTTTATCAGCCGCTGCCGTCCTATTCAGGCGTTGAAATTATTATCATCAAGGTGAACAGCCCGGCGGAACTGGGTGCACAGTTAGATCTTACCCGGCTCGCGGCTTTTACGCAGCTGAAGTACATCTGTTTCCTCTGCACTTTCGACGTATGTCCTGAATTCAACCAGAGCCGCACCTGTGTCGAGAATCGCCTGAGTCCGATGCTCTCGGGGCCTGGCGATGCGACGATTATCATGCTTTATAAAGTTTCGGTTCCTTCCTGATTCAACAACATAAAAACCAGAAGCCATGAAAAAGAACTTTAATTCTGTATTCACCCGTGTGAATATGATGGTGGGTGTCATCCTGTTGTTGATGCTCACAGGAATGATGGTGCAGACTGCTTACACCCAAACAGTCAAACCATTTACGCAACGCACTTCAACTTACACGCCCACCCAGACGATTTACAGCATTAAGGGTGACTTTACCATGATCGGGAATAAAAACCTGACCCGGCAAGTTTATCAAGAGGAGGGAAACAACGGTAACACCACTATGGTATATGTGGATGTCGATGGAGATGATAATACCATCAACTCCTCTTCAGCCACATTGCAGTTTTCTGATGAAAATGGAGCCATTCCAGCCTGTTCCGAGATCGTATATGCCGGATTGTACTGGACAGGCAGAGCTCATGATGGAGGTGCAAGTCCGACTACATTTACGGTAGGCGGAACAACAAATAACTATCAGCATAATGCATCAATAAACGGCTATACCTTAACGATCAGTTCCGCAGGGACTAATCCAGTCATTTCCACTTATACCTTCACTCCGGCTTCAGGGGATCCTGTGATTTTTACGCTCTCTGCTAACACTGATGAAACTGTAAATTATCTATATGTCGGAGGATCGACTGCTGTACCATATACCCTTACAGATGAAAACAGCAGCAATTGGAGCGAAGATTGGGTGGAAGTAACTTTAAATACGCCATATGTTATCAATACCGGTACCACCTCCATAACGGTTAACAGGTTAAGGATGAGTACCGAAAATAATACTATTGACGGTACCTACTTCGCAAATGTCAGTTTTGGAGGGAAGACCCTGAGTAAGCTTCAGGTCAAACTCAGATATGGAACGGGCAGTTATGAGACTGTAACCGCAAATCCGGCAGATATTTACTATCCAAGCAATGATTATGGAAATATGTATGCAGCCTATGCGGAAGTGACGGATATTGTAAAAGCTAACAAATCAGGAACATACACTGTCGCTGATATTGCATTGGTCCAAGGGAACGGAACCTCAACCGGATTTTATGGCGGCTGGGGTATGGTCGTTGTGTACCAGAACTCAGTAATGAACTGGCGGGATATTACCATTTTCGACGGATATGCATATGTACCAGGAAGTACTACCTATAGTGCTA
>CAZDBX010000180.1:0-6436 GCA_964503805.1 uncultured Lentimicrobium sp.
AGCATCGAAGCAACGAAACATTTCGGCTGGTATAACCGCAACACAGCCTTTAATCCCCTGACCATCGAAGGTAAGAAAACGGCAGCTTTCGAGATTTACAACCAGCTGGGACACCGGTTTCCCGACCGCGTTTTTGTTCCGGTCGGCGATGGGGTGATTATTTCCGGTATCTATAAAGGTTTTGAAGATTTGCTGAAATCCGGAATCACCGGAAGCATGCCGGAGATCGTTGCCGTGCAGGCAGCAGGCAGCAGCAACCTGATTGACAATCTGGGAAAGAAAGCGTTCACCTTCACGCCCTCCTCTACCATTGCCGACAGCATTTCGGTGGATATTCCCCGGAATTTCAGGATGGCTGAGAAATACCTGCTCCGATACAAAGGCAAAACCCTTAAAGTGAGCGACCGGCAGATCCTGGAAGCATCACGGCAACTGGCCGCGCAAACGGGACTCTTTGCCGAACCGGCTGCCGCCGCTGCCTTTGCAGGATATCTCCTGAACAATACAAAGGGATTAACCGGGAAAGGCTCTGTCAACGTCGTGCTACTGACGGGGAGCGGACTGAAAGACCTGAAATCAGTGCAGCCACTCCTGAGCACCCCGGAAGCCGTTAAGCCTGATATTCATTCTGTTACATCCTTCCTGAAGGAAAAAACCGGTCTTGTATGATACGCTTTATTCTCAACGGCACAGATGTAACATTCACCGGTAACCCGGAGAAGAAACTGCTTGATTTTCTGAGAAATGAAAAGCATATCACCTCTGCAAAGGATGGTTGCTCGGGTCAGGGGGCCTGCGGCGCCTGCATGGTTGAGATCAACGGGGAAGCCAGGCTGTCGTGCCTGACACCCATGAAAAAACTGGATAAGGCCGTTGTGAATACCCTCGAAGGGATTCCTGAAGCCATCAGGGATGTGCTTGCCCGTGCTTTTGTTGAAAAAGGCGCGGTACAATGCGGGTTCTGCAGCCCCGGGTTTCTGATGCGCACCAGAATACTGCTGCAGAAGAATCCCGAACCCACGCGTGAAGAGATCCGCCATGCCCTTAATCAAAACCTTTGCCGCTGCACAGGCTACGTTAAAATTGTGGATGCCATCGCGGAAGCAGCTTTAAAACTCCGTTCGGAAGATAAAAATGAAGAACCGCCGGCATCCGCCCATGTCGGCAGCGCTTATCCCAAATATGAAGCGTTTGAAATGGCTACCGGGCAGAAAAAATACATCAACGACCTGTTGGTTGACGGGATGCTTTACGGAGCGCTGCGTTTCTCCGACCATCCAAGGGCCGTCATCAAAGCGATAAACCTGCAGCAAGCGTTGAAAGTCAAAGGCGTTGTAAAGATATTCACCGCAAGGGACATCCCCGGAAACCGATACACGGGCCTGATTATAAACGATTGGCCGCTGATGATTGCCGAAGGGGAAACCACCCGTTACATTGGCGATGTGCTGGCCGGGGTGGTTGCCGAATCGGAGGAGGCTGCACGACAGGCCGCCGCGCTGATCGGGGTCACTTATGAGGTGCTGCCTTCGGTTACCGATCCGCACGAAGCGATCGGTCCCGGCTCCTCACTGGTTCATCCCGGGCTGTCCAATTTGTTGGAGACCTGCCGGATTTCCCGTGGAGGTGATGCGCATACGGTGATCGCCGGCTCGGCCTTTATCGCCCATGGCACCTACCAGACCCAGCGGATAGAACACGCCTTCCTCGAAACCGAAGCGGCGCTGGCAATGCCCGAAAACGACGGCCTGCACCTTTTCTCGAACGGACAGGGCATCTATGTTGACCGGCGGCAGGTGGCTTCACTGCTCGGTCTGAAAGAGGAGAAGGTCAGGGTAACGCTGGTATCTTCGGGAGGCGGTTTTGGCGGAAAAGAAGACATCACCGTGCAGGGACATGCCGCCCTTTTCGCCTGGCTGCTGAAACAGCCGGTAAAGGTGGCGCTCAGCCGGGATGAGTCGATCCGGATGCACCCTAAACGGCACCCGGTATTTATGGATATTTCCATTGGTTGCGACCATAACGGACAACTTACGGGCCTGAAATTGAAGGCCGTCGGCGATACCGGCGCCTACGCCTCCGTTGGCACCAAGGTAATGGAAAGGGTGGCCGGTCACGCCTCGGGGGCTTATCATTTCCCCTGCGTGGAGGTGGAAGCGCTCACGGTTTACACCAACAATATCCCGTCAGGGGCCATGCGCGGCTTCGGGGCCAACCAGGTATGTTTTGCCCTGGAAGGCTGTATCGATGACCTTTGCCGTCAGGGTGGATTCGACCGCTGGCAGTTCAGGTTCAACAACGCCCTTACCGAAGGCCGGATGACCGCCACCGGGCAGGTACTCCGCGGAGGTGTCGGCGTACGCGCAACCCTGGAAGCGGTTAAACCGTATTACGACAAAGCCCGGTTCAAAGGCCTTGCCTGCGGCATCAAGAACAGCGGTGTGGGCAACGGCATGGCTGATTTCAGCGATGTCATCATAGAAATCGTGTCGGAAAACAAGGTACGTCTGCTGCACGGCTGGACGGAGATGGGACAGGGAGTGCATACACTGGCCACCCAGATGCTGTTTGAGGAAACCGGTATCCCGCCCGCCATTGTTGAAGTGATGGTCGACAGCAAAGCCGGCATCCCCACGGGCATGACCACCTCCTCACGCGCCACCGCCCTGCTTGGCAATGCCATTCTGGATGCGGCACAACGCATCAGGACTGATCTTGAAAGCCATCAATTGAAAAACCTTGCCGGGAAAAGTTATTACGGCAATTACACATGCGACTGGACCAACAAACCGGGCGACAACAACGGGGAGGTCATCACGCATTTTGCCTATGGGTACGCCAGTCAGCTTGTGGTGCTGGATGCGCAAGGCAGAATTGAAACGGTTTATGCCGCCCATGATGCCGGGAAAATTATGAACCCGCGGATGTTTGAGGGACAGATTGAAGGAGCCGTGCACATGGGGCTGGGATATGCCCTCTCAGAAGACCTGCCGATGATTGGCGGGCAGCTGGTATCCGCACGGATGCGCGACCTGAACATACTCCGCGCCAAAGACATGCCTGAAATCGTTGTTTTAGGCGTGGAAGTTAAAGACCCGGTAGGACCTTACGGCGCTAAAGGTTTGGGTGAAATAGGGCTGGTTCCCACGGCTGCGGCGGTTGCGAACGCGTTGTGTGATTATGATGGGATCCGGAGGTTTTCATTGCCGGTTGAAAGAAAAATTGAAAATTCACCACAATAGACACAATAGATCACAATAGTTTTTAAATTTTGATCGTCCTTTTCCCGGCAAAATGGCCGGAACAGACCGTGCCTGTGTGGTAAATTATAAACTTCAATCCTTGAATCATGGCTGTCTTATTAACAAACGGAACCTATATTGATGCGGCAACGCTCAGCTTCACCAAAACCCATATTCTGGCGGTTGAAGGTAATGAGGGGGGGATCAGTTTATTAAATGAAATACCGGTCAATCATAACTATACTGTACTTGACTGCTCCGGCAGATACATCACGCGGGCCTTTGCCAACGGCCACCACCACGCTTACTCCGCCCTGGCCCGGGGAATGGGTGCGCCAAAAAAAGCCCCGGCAGACTTCAGCGAGATTCTTCAGTATATCTGGTGGACCCTCGACAAAGCCCTGGATGAAGATATGATCCGCTCCAGCGCGCTGGTGACCGCCCTGGCCTGCGCGAAAAACGGGGTAACCTTTGTCATCGATCATCACGCGTCACCCTTTGCGGTGGACGGAAGCCTTGAAATCATCGCGGAAGCCTTTGAATCCGTGGGGGTGGGCCATCTGCTCTGCTACGAGATCTCCGACCGTGACGGAACTGAAATTGCCCTTAAGGGTCTCAGGGAAACCGAAGCATACCTTTCGCGCAGGCAGGGGCTGGTCGGACTGCATGCTTCCTTCACCGTTGGCGATAAAACCCTGAAACAAGCAGTTGAGCTGGCACGGCAGATGAATTCAGGCATTCATATGCATGTGGCCGAAGATTTATCAGATGAAAACCACTGTCTGGAAAACTACCACACCTGGGTGATAGACCGCCTGGCAGCGGCCGGAGTCCTTGATTTCCCGAAGACCATACTTGCACACTGCCTGCATCTTGACGAATACGAGCGGCGGCAACTCTCCGGTTCTCCGGCCTGGGTGGTGCAGAATATGGAAAGCAACCTGAATAATTCAGTAGGATTATTTGATTCAAAAGGCCTGAGCGACCGCATTATGCTCGGCACCGACGGCATGCACAGCGATATGCTGCGCAGCGCCAGAGCAGCCTTCTTTTCCGGAAAGAACCACGATAGCATCGACTATGCCGAAACCTACCGCCGCTTCAGGAATGTTGGTAATTACCTGAAAGAAAACGGGTTTAAAGATTACGGGGAGAACAATCTGGTGGTGATAGACTACGATTCCCCAACCCCTTTTGACAAAGAAAACTTTTACGGCCACTTCCTTTTCGGCCTGGAAGCCCGGCATGTACAGCATGTGATTGCACAGGGAAAGCTGATTGTCAGGAACGGACAGGTGATTACGGTTCATGAAGGCGAAATACTTGAAGAAGCGCGCAGACAGGCCGCCAGGCTATGGAATAAGATGCGGCAAAGCTGATAAAGAAACTTTTCTGAACGTTCGGCCCGGGTCAAATCCGCCAGAACTTTTTCTCCGGATTGAGACCTGGCAAGTCTGCTTACTTTCTGATTTCTGAGGTCTTCATTACCTTTCAGGGATTTCTTCGCTTCAGCGAGCGGCTGACTCCGGGGAACCACTGCACTCAGATGTTACCTATTGCGATGAAATTTACTTCCGGGCAATTTACGAATCTGCGCGTTTGCTAAGGATATTTTAGCATTTATAAGGTACCTGACGTTCAACAAAAACCCGGGGCAGGCTGTTTAAAAAAGAAAAGAGGGCCGCGTGATAAAAAAATCAGTTAAAACCCGTGAAAATCCCTTGTTAAATGGTTTATCCTCAGTATGTTTATCCGCTGAAAGAAAACCATAGGAAAATTTTTATTACACTGAAAATCAATTATATAATATTTCAACCACCAACAACCAACCGAATAAAACAGACTGGAAATGGAAAAAGTGAACGGCAAAAACATCCTTGGCATCAACGGAGCCGGGCGTATTGGAAAACTAACCCTTTGGAATCACTTACTGAACAAGCACTTTGGCGGTATTGTGGTAAATGTGGGACGCGGAGTCGGTAAAAACCTGGAAGCTTTGCTCCACAACATAGAGAACGACTCCACTTATGGCTCGCTCAGCAGGTTCCTTTATGGCCATTCCGGAAAGCAGTGTGAAATCCGAATTATCGACAGCGATCAGAACCTCGTGGAGATCGACGGCATGCCGGTTCAGTTCCTGCAGCAGGCGCGCAATCCGCGCGACATCAACTGGCCGGTGCACAACGTCAGGCTGGTGGTTGACTGCACCGGGGCTTTCCTCGACCCCACCCTGCCCGCCGATCATGCCAAAGGCAGTCTGCGCGGCCACCTGGAAGCCGGGGCTGAAAAGGTTATCGCCAGCGCTCCCTTCAAAATCAAAGATTCCACCCAGAAAATGCCGGCCGATGCCTCCATGATGGTTTACGGAATCAACCACCTCGATTTTGACGCGCGCAAACATCACATCATCTCTGCAGCCAGTTGCACCACCACGGGACTTTCGCACATGATCAAGCCCCTGCTCGAAACCCCGGAGACCTCTACCATCCTTACCGCGTCCATGTCCACCATTCATGCCAGTACCAGCACCCAGAGCATCCTCGACTCGGTACCTTCCACCGGCACCTCCGACCTGCGGAAAAGCCGTTCAGTATTCAACAACATCATCATCACTTCAACAGGGGCAGCTAAAGCGCTCGAAAAAATATTGCCCGAAGTGCAAAAAATCGGCTTTATGGCCGACTCTGTGCGCATACCTACCAATACGGCCAGCCTTATTATCCTGAACATCACCTTCCACTCCCCCATCAATGATATCGGAGAGCCTGTGGTAACCCGCGAATTCCTGAACCAGATTTACCTGCAGGCCGCCAATGGCCCGTTGGCCGGAATGCTGGAGTTCAGCGAGAAACAGAATGTCTCCGCCGATATGATCGGCCGCCGCGCCGCTGTGGTGATTGAAGGGGTGGAAACCCATACCCGCACAGGTTTTATGGCGCTGAACCCCGGCCTTCTTAAAAGTTTCGGTGTTGAGATTCCGCAGGACATCATGATCCCGGTATGCCATGCCAAAATTTTCGGCTGGTATGACAATGAGTTCGGCAGCTATGTGAACATGCTGGGCAAACTTACCACCTACGTGGACATGAAGATGTAAACGGATTCAGTTTTCCCTTTTGCACTGACTTAACTTTTCAACGCGGACGCCTGTGTCCGTACTCTCCACTGTTGGCGCGGACGTCCTCGTCCGTGCT
>CAZDBX010000181.1:0-1681 GCA_964503805.1 uncultured Lentimicrobium sp.
ATGTTGGCGGCGAATGGAATGAGTTCGTACTCAATACTCCGATCCCTGTAACCGGTGCTACCGAACTGTGGTTTGGTTATGCAGTAACCCATCCTGATGGAGTTTATGTAGCTGGTTGCGATGCCGGTCCTGCCGTTGCAGGTTTTGGCGATATGCTTTCACTCGACGGTTCAGTTTGGGAATCCATGGCAACTGCCTATGGCCTGAACTACAACTGGAACCTCCAGGGATATGTTGAAACCCTCGATGGCGTGACAGCTGCACTGCAGCCGCTCAGCGATCCTACCGTTTACGGTCCTGTTTCACAGATTGAGCGTGGCAACCTGCCTGCACTTCCGGGTGCTTCATTGCCTGCAGAAATCAGCAACAGCCGTGAACTCGTTGGTTACAACGTATACCGCGACGGTGAAATGATCGGTTCAACCGCAGAAACCACCTATATTGATGCTGACGAAGCCCTCGAGCTCCTGAGCACCTATTGCTACACCGTAACTGCTGTTTACGAAGACTGCGAAAGCGGTATGTCGGAAGAAGCATGCATCCTGCTCACCAACACCCCTGTTGTTGAAAATGCTGTAAGCATCTACCCGAACCCGTCGAACAGCGTGGTTAACATTGAAGTAACCAGCAGCATCAGCCAGGTGGTTGTTTACAACTATCTCGGTCAGGTTGTTTACGAAAACAATGTAACCGGTGCACAGACCCTGCAGCTCAATGTACGCAATTACGAATCCGGTGCATACCTCGTGAAATTCATCACCAGGGAAGGCGAAAGCTTCACCAGAAAAGTGGTTGTTACCCGCTAGTCGTTAATTCGATATCCATAGCGCAATGAGATGCGCAGTAAAGGGGCTCCGGAAGGGGCCCCTTTGCATTTTACCGGTTATGCCTCAGCCCGGCAGACTTTATTTTTTTATTTTTCTGAAATCAATAATCCGCTGAATTTCAATGCCAGACAAAAATCATTTCTCTTTTTTTCAGGAAAAATGAAAATCATGAATAGGGGTAAATCCGTTTTCAGTTGTCTGTTAAGTGAAATGGTTGGATTTTTTCTGACTTTTCAATTACTTTGCAAAACCGGAAAATACTCTGCCCGGGAGAGGTCCGGAGCCGGTTTTTGCAGATTTTACGGAATGGATTAAGAGACGAAACGCTGGAATAATAACTACAACTACTTGACTGACTTGTACTGCTACATTCCGGAGATTGCCGGAAATTCTGTCTTGTACCTTACAGAGGTCCCAAAGGGATTTGCCTGTAAAGGTTTTTTTTGTTTTTATTCTTCTCCCTCCCCGCTCAGTGCGGATCAGCCATCAGCCTGCGTATTTACTGCTTTCGATACACATCACGGTCTTATACCGCTGTTTGTGAACCCATAGTTGCCCGGTTTTGCCGGTGCAGCTGTATTTCTATTGTGTCTGTTTTTTTATTTCACCAATAAATTGCATGATAAGATGCAGAAAGGAGGGCCCGGATTTAAAGTCTCAGAAACTAACACTACGTTTGGCGCACTTCCGGGAGGAACTGCCCGGACAACTTTGATTACTATTTATTTACTTAATTAAACTTAACATGAACTTAAATCTTCGCAAAATCAAAGCCATCACGCTTACCATGATGGCCTTACTTTTGACCGTTGGTTTCTCATTTGCCCAGAATCTTTCTGAAGGCTTTGAGGGAA
>CAZDBX010000181.1:1781-6392 GCA_964503805.1 uncultured Lentimicrobium sp.
GATGCCCCGTTGGCAGCCGTTATTGGTCTTCCGCTGAATGGAGGCGTTGGAATTCCCATTTCAACATCATTAAGCTGGGACCGCAATCCTGCAGGAGATGCTCCTGACGGATATCGTGTCTATTTCGGAACTGACAATCCTCCGACAAACATCGAAAATGGTGTTGATGTTGGAAATGTACTCAGCTATACACCTGCAGCTGCACTCGATTATGCAACCGAGTATTTCTGGCAGATTGTTCCTTATAACGTTACTGGTCAGGCTACCGGCAATGCCACCTGGTCATTTACCACCTCGCTTGGTATCGGAACCCTCGAAGGCTATGTTACCAACGGATTTGGCATCCCCATGGGCGGTGTTGAGATTACTATTGACAACACCCTTACCAATTATACCGTAACCAGCGAACCGAATGGTTTTTATCAGTTCGAACTGGTTCCGGCTGCTGATTATACCCTGACTGCTTCTTATGCAGGATATAACAATACCGTGCTCAATGTATTTGTTGAGCCTGCTACCACCACTTACCAGAATTTCAGCATGCTGCGTCCTTCCATGGCCGTAACTCCCAATCCATACAGTGTTGCTGCCAACCCCAACGAATACGTTGACGGTGCCATCAATATTGCCAACAATGGCGACGGAGTTCTTACCTGGAATGCAACTGTAGCTTATACATCACCGGGCCCCAACACATGGCTTACCGTTGGAACAACCACTGGTACAGTCCCGGCTTATACCAACTACAACATGCCCGTGGCTTTCAATGCTACAGGTCTTGCTGCAGGTACAGTAAAAACTGCTGAAGTTACCTTTACCTCCACCCCCGACGTCGGAACCGTAGTTGTTCCGGTTACCATGACCGTTGGTGGTACTGCAATCAATGTTCCTTTTGACCTTACCGCAGACCTTACCAACCCGGTTGACGGAGTTGTAACCCTGAACTGGTCATACGGCGGAGACCGCAGTTTCCTCTATTTCGTTGTAAAACGCGACGGAACCCAGGTTGGTGTTACCAACAACATGACCTTCACAGAGACCCTGCCCGCTTACGGCGTATATTCATACACCGTTCAGGCTGTATTTGATGAAGGCAACTCTGCTCCTGCAGGACCGGTTACCATCGAGTGGGCCAACCCCACCCTGGTGCTGAACCCGGCTTCTCTCTATAATGAGCAGTATCCCAATACCAGCGAAGGCGTTACTTTCCGCGTATCAAATACCGGTGAAGGCACCCTTGCTTTCTCCTTCCCCGAATATGCTGCACGTCAGCTGGTGAATTCACCTTCATTCACTCCCAACGTACGCTCAATGGTTGAGCCCGTTGCAGTTGAGAAAGGTGAAGCTGATCCTACCGACGGCATGGGCAACCGCAACCTACGTGGTGCCGGTGGTCCCGATGCATTCGGATATTTATGGATCGACAGTGACGAAGCCGGTGGCCCCGCTTTCGTATGGAATGATATCACCTCAACCGGAACCCAGCTCACCGGACTTACCGATGACAGCTATGTTGGTCCTGTGAACCTCGGTATCAACTTCCCGTTCTATGCAAACACCTACAGCCAGGTATACGTTGGTTCCAACGGTATCCTTACCTTCGGCAGTGGTTCAACTTCATTAAGCAACCAGAACATTCCGAGTTCTTCTACTCCGAATGACCTGATCGCCTGGTTCTGGGATGACATGAACCCCGGCACTTCAGGTCAGGTTTACTACCAGACCATTGGTGACGAATTCGTTATCCAGTTCAACAACTACAACGAATATGGCGGAAGTGGTCAGATTACTGCACAGGTTCGTCTGAACAAGAATGGCAACATCATGCTGTATTACAATACCCTCACCGGTGGCATTGACCTGCTCAGTGCAACAGTTGGTATTGAAAATGCTGACGGAACCATCGCGACCAACATCAACTACAACAGTGCCTACCTGCACAATGGCCTTGCTGTATGGATTGGTCTGCCCGTTCCTACATTCATCACTTCGGTTGTTCCCGCACAGGGACAGGTTGCTCCCGGCGAATTTGTTGACGTTGTGGCTACCTTCACTTCAGATGATGAAAATTATCCTGTTGGAACGCACAATGTTGAGCTTGAGCTGAACACCAACGACCTTTCCAACGAGATCGTTATGATTCCTGCCACCATGCTTGTTTACAACCCGGGTATGATTGCAGGTACCGTTACCGCTGCCGACGACAATGCACCTATCCACGGTGCAGTGGTTACCGCCGGTATGTATACCGCTACAACTGACGAGGAAGGTAATTATGCAATTACCGCCGACGCCGGAACTTACACCATGACTTTCTCCAAAACCGGATATACTACAATGACCGTTAGCGGAGTTGAAGTTACTGAAACCAATACCACTATCGTTGATGCAGAACTGGAAGAAGTATTCTATGCACCTACCCTGGTTCATGCTGTTGTTAACGAAGCCGATACGCAGGTTGACGTTACCTGGGGTTCACCTGAGCCCAGCTACGAAGTGCTGTATGATGACGGTACCGCTGAAAACTACGCTGCATGGGCACTGCCCGGCAACATGAATGCCGTGAAATTCACCCCTGCAGGATACCCCGCAACCGTTTACGGTGGCCGTGTCTATGTTGGTGATGGCAGCTTCCCGAACAACAATACCGGATTCCTCGGAACTACTTTTGGCGCAGTGGTTTACGCCGCTGACGGCGCCAACGGTATGCCCGGAACCGCATTGGATTCAATCTCTGTTACTGTAAACAACCTCGGATGGGTTGATTTCTCAGGCCTCAGTGCAACCATCACCGAAGGTAGCTTCTACCTCGCAATGGTTCAGGGCGCCCAGGCACCCAACTGCGCTCCGGTTGGTATCGACCAGAGCATTCCGACTGTTTACCGCAGCTACTCACGCAGCATCTCTACCGGTGGTGCATGGTCACTCTCTCCCTTCCAGGATATGATGATCCGTGCTTTCATCAGCAGCCCTGTTGCAACCGATGCAGTCCGCATGGCATCCAACGAAGTAAGGACTCCTTCCAAACAGCGTGCATTGATTTCACAGTCAGCCCCGGTTGCTCAATCAGGCGTTGAAGGTGAAGGTCAGTTCCTCGCTATCCAGGATGGTTCTTCAAACCGCGATGTTACCAGCTACAAAGTATGGCGTGCTGCCGGATTCGACCCGAATGTTGGTCCTGAAGCCGGAACGCTTACCCTGCTCAGCGGTACTGTTGCCAATACCAACTATACCGATGCTGCTTATGGTCCGCTGCCCGAAGGATGGTATGCCTATGCAGTAGCCACCAACTATACCAATGGCGGTGAGTCAGAAAAAGTATTCTCAAACATCGTAGGTCATAAGAAACTGGTTGATGTAACTGTTAACGTTAGCCTCACCACCGGTGGCAGCCCTGCAGGCGCAGTGGTACGCCTCACCGGCATGGATTATCCTTATTCAGTTTACACACAGACCGTTCCCGAGGATGGTACTGTTGTATTTGCTGATGTTTGGAAAGGCAACTACACCCTGTTTGCAGGTAAAGTCGGATTTGATGATTACGTGATTACCCCGAACATCACTTCGAACCGCACGTTTGATATTCTCCTCCTCGAGAAGAAATACAAACCGCGCAACCTGTATGTGGATGATCTTACCCTTGTAGCTACATGGGATGAGCCGCTGGCAATTGCCGTTGTTGAAGATTTTGAAGGTAATGTATTCCCTCCGGCAGGATGGCAGGCCATTACCCAGAATACCAACGGATGGTATGCTACTTCAAACGGAAGCAGCTCATACTTCACCATTCCGGCACATACCAAGTACGCTGTTACCAATGATGATGCTGCAAACGGAAACGGTTGCTGCGATTATCTGATCACCCCCGAAATGGACTGGACCGATCTTCCGACTTACCGTCTGAACTTCGCCAGCTACTTCACCGGTGAATATGGCCAGAGTGCTTACGTTGAAATCAGTACCGATGCAGGTGCTACCTGGACCGTTATCCACACCATGGCTCCGGCTCCCGGCGCATGGCAGGATGTTGAGATCGACCTTGCGCAGTTCTCAGGCGCCAACGGACTTAGCAGCGTTTGGGTTAACTTCCATGCTGACGACAACGGTGAATGGGCAACCGGTTGGGCTATTGATGATGTTGTCATCGCTTCAGGCGGAGTTCCCCACCAGGGATACGGCGTATTCCTCGACGGAACGCTTGTTGACAATACTCCGGAAACAACCTTCACATACACCAACCTGAACTTCGGTCAGGAATATGTTGCCGGTGTTGCTGCGCTGTTCTCTTCAGGATATTCTGAACTTGACACCTACAAGTTCACCTCACGTTACCTGATTCCTCCCACAAACCTCGAAGGCATCAGCCCGGATCAGACAGACTATGCTCACCTGACATGGGAAGCTCCTGTTACTCCTGCTGATTATGTTGCTACAACTCCGGTCGAGCGCACCGAAATGCCGCTTGCTTCAGTTGAGTACAGCCCGCTGGTTTCAAGCGTAACCTATCCGAACAGCCCTGCAACTGATGACCTCTGGGATGTGCTGCTTACCTTCAACACCCAGGTTGCCGGTTATCAGGCTGTGGAAACAGACGGACAATTTATCTATGTT
>CAZDBX010000182.1:0-6354 GCA_964503805.1 uncultured Lentimicrobium sp.
GCAACTCAGGAGTAAACGCCTGTCCGTCTGCACCGGTATCCTGTTCAATGGCAAGATATTTCATGTTATGCGATGTTAATTTCTCCGGTAAGATAAAGTTTTGCCTTCCCACCGATCAGGCAGCGCGCTCCCAGATCGGTGCAGTAGAGTGAACCTCCTCTTTTTGAGAGTTGCAGGGCAGTCAGTTCCTTTTTCCCCAGCCTGGCCGACCAAAGGGGCGTGAGTGAGGTGTGGGCAGAACCCGTTACCGGATCTTCGCTGATGCCCACGCGGGGTCCGAAAAAACGGGAGACAAAGTCTGCAGAATCGCCCGGGGCGGTAACGATCAGTCCCCGACAATCAAGCTGGTTTACCCTGTTAAAATCAGGAGACAGCTGCTTTACCGCATTTTCATCCTCCAGTACGGCTATCAGATCGGATCTCCCTTTCCAGGTTTCCACCGGGGTCGACCCGATGGCCGCCTGTATTTCATCTTCAAGCGACACCCGCTCCAACGTATCGGAGGGGAAATCCATTAGCAGCAAATCATCGCGCCGCGTCACTTTCAGTACTCCACTTCTTGCGGAATGAAAGGTAATCTCCTGCCCGGGAAAACCCAAGCATTCAAACAATACATAAGCCGATGCCAGGGTGGCATGACCGCACAAATCCACCTCCACCGCCGGAGTAAACCAACGTATCGCATAATCATCTCCTAACGGGACGATAAAAGCGGTTTCGGCCAGGTTGTTCTCTGCTGCAATATTTTGCATCAGGGCAGCCGGGAGCCATTGATCCAGCGGGCACACCGCCGCCGGATTGCCTGCAAACAACCGGTCGGTAAAAGCGTCTACCTGAAATAGTCTGATTTTCTCCATAATCCTGATTTTATTCTGAATTTATCAAATATCTTACAATTCCCCGGAAAGCACAGGGCCTGAACCAGAAATTTTCACTACTCAGGAATCAGGAGATATTAACTCCAGACGCCAGTTAAGCAAGGTTCCGGATGCTGCCTGAAGGAGAAAACCGTTGTTCATCAGCACCTTATTAGAAGCGGGATTATCGTACTCAGTTGATGCACATATAGCCCTGATCTCCGGTCTGCCGGCCGCCCAGCCGATCAATCCGCCAATGGCCTCAGTCATAAAGCCGTTTCCCCTGAATTCCTCGTGAATACCGTATCCGATTTCAATGGTTCCTGCAACATCAGGCCTCCCCATCAGGCAAAAGTCACCCACCATTACCCGCCGGGATTTTAAAACTATGGTCCAGAGGGTAAAATATAAGTAATCAGTTCCCGCACCGGCAACATTGGCAAGGATAGATGTTTCGAGCGCTTCCTTCAGCTCGGGAGTCAATCCGGCGGGCAACGACTGCACGTTCAGTTCCTGCTCCAGCGAACGGTCAGCCAGGCTGTATTTCAAAAGCTGTGCGTATGAAAGTGGCCTGATAAGCAAACGTTCTGTTTCGATCATGGACGATCAGATTGATTAAAAACGATTTGCGCTGAAACAGCCTGTCGCAGCATCATGAGCAGATAAATACGGAAAATCCCGGGGCTCTGTTCCGGTGCTGAAAATTACAAAAATGCAGCATATCCCGCAACATCACAAAAGAATCAGGTTGGACGGCATGGAACTGTCGGTGAAAAGCCATCCCCGCAAGATGAATTGCTATCTGACTCCGTTAAAATCCTTTTAAACCCTGAATACTTTTACAGCCCGCCGAAAAAAAGCAAGCGCGGAATTAATCATGGATGCAAATCCCTGTCAACAGGACTACCCGAAAATACGGATTTTAATCAGGGCTCATTTTTCACTTGCTCTTCCGGCTTTTCATACACCTGTTTCAAATGCTTTCTCAGTTGGCTGAATCAATAATGTCCGAAAAACCATCTGGAGATTCCTCAATTTTATATGGAATGACGGGGCTTTCAAGGTGTAAATGGATTGGAAGATGAGAAGGGTGGCGAAGCATTCTCTCTCATCTTTCTTAAGTTGCTAATTGATTATCATTCCGATTCCGCATTTTGCTGGAGAGGATTCTCTGACGCTGTTTTCAATATTTAGCCATACCCTAAAAAAGATATTAATAACACCTATCAACCTCCGGAATCTGTGTGCAAACAGTTAATTGATCCCCGGATTAAAGGATTAGTATCTTAACTTCCTTCAAAGTCTGCAGGGAATACTGATTGAACCTCAGAAAGGCATACAAGGCATGTTGTTCCTCTTTGATTTCCATCCATTGTCCCGACCTGACTTTATAAAATCTTTATACACCCTAAACTCAATTTTGCAAAAGATTTACAGCCGCTGGCCTTATTTTGCCCCATCAATCATTGCATTTGTCATACAGATGGGCAACATTAATTTCCGCGTTGTTTTCAGGGTCATCAGCAACAATCTCTTTATATTGTCTGCCGCTCTGCTTATAAGCGGTGTCGTGGCAATTCTTGCAGGAGAGCAGATTATACCGTTTCTTGCAACAGCCATGCTTTCACTTGCCACCGGCCTGCTTCTTTACTATTCTGCCCGCAGAAGAACGGTTCATCATCCTTTGAGCCGGAAAGAAGCCTACCTTACCGTGACGTTTACCTGGTTAATTATGAGCCTGACCGGCAGTATCCCCTACCTGATTTCCGGAACAATTCCTTCAGTAACCGATGCGATATTTGAATCCGTCTCAGGTTTTACAACCACTGGCTCAAGCATTCTCACTGATATCGAATCTCTTCCAAAATCCATACTTTTCTGGAGGAGCCTTACCCATTGGATCGGCGGTATCGGTATCATAGTGCTGGTAATCATAATTATGCCCGCCCTGAAAATCGGCGGTTACCACCTTTTTACGATGGAATCCTCCCTTCAGGAGAAGATCAGTCCAAGGATAAAGACTGTAGGCATTTATCTCTTATATATTTACATATCGCTGACGGTAGCTGAAATCATCCTGCTTCTGGCCGGAGGAATGAACTTATTTGAAAGCACCTGCCATGCTTTCGGCACAGTGGCAACAGGTGGATTCTCGCCGAAGAACGACAGCATTGCAGGATATTCGCCATACATTCAATATGTTATAACAATATTTATGTTATTTGCCGGAGTCAATTTCATCATTCCTTACTATCTGGTGAAAAAGGATTTTCAAAAAATCAGACAGAATGAAGAGTTCCGGTTTTATCTGGCAGTAGTATTCATTATAGGTATGGTCATTTCACTATCGCTGATGACAGATATGGGAAAGCCGGTTGAAATAGCTTTCAGGGAAGGATTCTTTCAGGTGGTTTCCATCATCACCTGCACCGGATTTGCCACTGCCGATTACCTGCAATGGCCGGCCTATGCATGGATCATCATATTTTTCTGCATGTTTCTGGGCGGAAGCACGGGTTCAACGGCAGGAGGCATTAAAATGGTAAGACACCTGCTTGTGTTGAAAAACATTGGAATTATATTCAAACGGTTAAGCTCTCCCCATGCCATGCTCCCTATCCGTTTAAACAAAAAAACATTGAATGAAGAGGCAAATAACTCCGTGCTGACATTTGTCACGCTCTACCTGATGGTTTTTATTACCGGCAGCGTTTTACTGGTACTGCTTGGTCTCGATGGGGCGACTTCTGCCAGTTCGGTAGCTACCTGTATGGCCGGTATTGGGCCGGGTATTGGCAGCGTGGGGCCTGTAAGCAATTTTGCCCATCTGCCGCAGGCTGCAAAAATCATCCTGTCGCTGCTGATGATCACAGGAAGGTTGGAAATATACACCGTGTTGATTCTTTTTTCACCGGCTTACTGGAAAAAATAAACCATCATGGAAATGTCATTTATCGTTAAATTTGAATATGAATACCGGAAAGCCTGAACAAGGCGGAATCAGCGGTTCGCGAAAGCCAGAAACAGGGCAGTACCATATATCAGCAGCCATAACGGGTATTGCCGCTTTAAGTTGCGCTCCCCTTGCAGGAGGCAGTCATTATCATGTGGTTTCGTTTATCCTGCTTTTCGTGGTTTCCATTATGTCGACCTTTCTGGGGATGGGGCCGGTGCTGCTGGCCGCAACACTAAGTGCCCTGATCTGGAATTTCTTTTTTATCCCTCCCCAGCTTACCTTTCACATCGATAAACCAGAAGACCTATTGATATTCGGGCTTTTCTTCATCATTGCACTGGTTAACGGCATTTTGACCACACGTATCCGCAGGCAGGAAATACTGGCCCGCGAAAGGGAAAAACGCACCGACAGTCTTTTCAGGCTGACACATGAACTATCCAAAGCCAGCGGAACAGATGAGATCGTGGTGATTGCCGCAGAAAAAATTGAAGAACAGTTTTCTGCACCTGCATTCCTGATTCTTCAGGACGGGAACAACCACCTGGGAGTGACAGGCCGTGGCCGGAAAAACATCTCACTATCAGTGACCGAAACAGAAGCAGCCGAATGGGTCTTCAGGCATCTTAAAAAAGCCGGCAATTTTACTGCCCACCCGCTCACAGTAAATTACACCCTGTATCCTTTACAGGGAAATAAAATCAATCCGGGGGTGGTGGCTATCCGGCAAACGGAGGCATTCAACGAAGAACAACAATCCTATTGGGAAACCTTTATCGCGCAAATTACCAATGCGCTGGAAAGGGAATTTCTGGGTGAGCTTGCCCGGCAGGCAAGATTTCTGGCCGAATCAGACCGTCTCTACAAAACCCTGTTCAATTCCATTTCGCATGAGCTCAGGATTCCGGTTGCCACCATAATGGGAGCCTCGGACACCATCCTGAATACGGAAGAATCAGGCAATATGCAAAAGGAATTGATTGGTGAGATCTTTACCGCGTCCCTCCGGCTTAACCGCCTGATCGAAAACCTGCTGAACATTACCCGGCTTGAAAGCGGCCATATCTCGGTCAGACTGGACTGGTACGACATAAATGACCTGATCAATAAGGTGCTGGAGGAGCTGGAGGATGAGTTAAAACCTTTCTCGGTTCAGGTAATCCTTCCTGATGATATGCCTCCTGTTAAGATTGACTTCGGGTTGATGGAACAGGTACTTTACAACCTGCTTTACAACGCGGCCCAGCATGCTCCCGCCGCATCGGAAATTCATCTTACAGCCGAAACCACCGAAACGGGTTTTGTCCTTCAACTCTCCGATAAGGGACCAGGGTTCCCCGAAACGGCGCTGAAACAGGTTTTTGATAAGTTTTACCGCGTTGACAGTAAAAAAGCGGGCGGTCTGGGCCTTGGCCTTTCCATCGTGAAAGGATTTACTGAAGCCCATAACGGCAGCATCGGCGTTGAAAATGCCCCGGGAGGCGGAGCCAGGTTTACCCTGCACATCCCTTCCGAAAAACCCAACTTTGATATCCCGAACCAGACCATAAAATGAACAACAGCGAAACCATACTGATTATTGACGACGAATTGCAGATCAGGCGACTGCTCGAAATCACCCTTTCGACCAGTGGGTACCACATCATTGTTTCTGCTACAGGAAAGGAAGGGTTGGTTGATGCGGCGACACACCATCCCTCGCTGATCCTGCTTGACCTTGGTTTGCCCGACATTGACGGACAACTGCTGTTGAAAAAACTCCGGGAATGGTACGCTAAACCAGTGATTGTGCTATCGGTGCGCAATTCGGAAACGGATATTATCCAGGCGCTCGACAACGGCGCCAACGATTACCTTACCAAGCCCTTCAGGACCGGAGAACTGCTGGCACGGATCAGGGCCGCATCAAGGGCTGCCCAAAGCCAGCCCGACTCCGCAGTGATTGAAACCGGCTCGCTTAGCATTGACATGGCCAGTCATATCGTACGCAAAAACGGAGAAATCCTGAAGCTTACCGCCACGGAATTCGCCCTGCTCGCGCTTCTGGCCAAAAACAGCGGACGCGTGCTTACCCATCAGTATATTCTTAAAGAAGTCTGGGGGCACGGGTATACCGGCCAAACCCAATATCTGCGCGTGTTTGTGGCCCAACTCAGGAAAAAGATTGAGGATAATCCCGCCCGGCCAGCCCTGCTTATCACAGAATCGGGCATCGGATACAGATTCGGGGAGTGATATCAGTTGAGTTATATATCCCTTTTTTGATTTGTCGAATTATAATTGGTACTATCTATTAATAAAAACATCCGATTTTCTTTTCTCTAATTATTTCAATCAGGAATGCTTCCGTTAGCAATGAAACATTCGTTGAACGGCACAGATGTAAATACTATGTTATATTGAATATATATGTAAATATATATAACAACAACTGATCTTGCATTTTCTAACAAATACCCCGAATCGGATAAATCCTAATATTCATAGCTCCTGACTTCGACACCTCACGAGGGCTTCTTTTGTAACTGCATCAATACGAGG
>CAZDBX010000183.1:0-6342 GCA_964503805.1 uncultured Lentimicrobium sp.
TGGGGCTGCTCCCAGAATTGCCGGCCAAGCCCCTGCTGGATTCCTCTTAAAAATGTCTGCCCGGGTTCTATATAAAAGTTGCCCGCCAGGATGCGCAAGGCATTGTCCATGACATTCCATTTACCGGTTATAATTTTCCTGAGTAATCCGCTGAAGACCCCCAGCATCGCGGGCACCAGGGTGATCCACAGCCAGACCATCACCAAAACCGGTGTAATGGCAAAAATCACCCCTGTGAGCAATCCGCTCAGGACACCGGTAAACAATCCCTGAAGCATCAGGTATTGTTTCAGTTTGCCGGCTTCAGCCTGGTCCTTTCCTGGAAAGTAAAAGGGCAGAAAAAGCAGGTAAAGCAATACCCAGCCCGCAATTATCAGCGCCCAGGGGGCATCAGCCAGGTCGTGCCTGAATAATTTCAGCCATTGCTGCGCGTCTGTCACTAGTTCCGTAAAATCGATCATATCCCTTATTTTACCCTTACTTCTCCCGATCCGTGATAGGAGTAGTACTGTCCGTTATACATGGCATCCGCGCTTACCGGTCCCTGCTTAAAGGTTCCTTTGGAGGTTGCCCTGACCATATAATAGAATTTCTGCTGTTTGCCGCCTGCATTGACAAACAGATTAACCCTGTCGTCCCTGATATCGGTGTAATCGGGAACCGACCGTTCTTTTGCCCAGTCAATGCCTCTGTCGGCAGTCAGGCGGGTGTTTTCCACTTCGAAACAGGCCGGCAGGATATCGGTGACCACTACATTCTCCACGGTGCTGTTGTCGTTGGTCGAAAGGCTGATTTCAACCACGATCAGGTCATTCTGCCTGATCTCATGCGGGTTGACCTGGGCACCGTTGCGATCGAGCAAACGCCGTCTGACGGATAACACCCTGTCTTCTTCCCTGCTTTTTCCAGTTGAAGGGATTCCCTCCGATTCGAGATAATAGTAAAGCGTGCCCGAACCGCTTGTGGTAATCGTTGCCGCTGAGCCGGATATGTCCAGCAGAAGGTCATCTCCCTTGAAGGATACTGTTTGCCGGTTTTTTACAGCGATATTGGCGGAGATATTTTCAGATTTTGCTTGTCCGGCCAGCCTGCCTAATGCCAGCAGGGAGAACGCCCTTTCCTGGGTGGACATCCAGCGGGAGGCATTCATCATTTCACCCACCTGCCGTGCAAGCATGGCAACCTGCGGATGGTCAGGATCGGCGCTAACCAGCGTATAGAGGGCAACAGCCCTGTCGCGCAGGGGCGAGCTGTAACTGCCACCGTTCATTACGGCGGGCTCTGCGCTGTTGTCCCAGGAGCGGGGTAAAAGTTCGTCGAAACTTCTCTTATCGCCGGCAAGGGCATAGGCGCCGGCAAGCATAAAGCGGCTGTCGGTGCTCAGCTCTCCCGCCATTGCCTTGTAGTAGTTCATGGTGGGCAAATGCTGCTTTCCTGCCAATGCAAGTATATAAAGCGAGTAGAAGGTTTCGCGGTTTGGCTGGTATCTCCGCTGCCATTGGTTGCTGCCTTCGGTTTTATAGAAATATTCTGTTACCGGTTTCTGTTTGATTTTTTCGGTGAGGTAGCGGTAGATGTTGCCGGTCACAACGGGGTTGACTGCATAGCCGGCATTTTCAGCTTCATAGAGGAAGTGGGCGGCATAGGCTGAGTTCCACCAATGCGCTTCTCCGCCCGTAGGCCAGGAGACAAGGCCGCCGTTGTATTGTTGAAGGGCAGCGATTTTCATGATGGCCTCGTTGATATTTTCCGCGGTATTGAATTTCCCGGCAAGATGTCCCTGCTTCAGCATCCCGGCGAGGTCGTCGAAATAGAGCTGGGGGAAGGCAGCTGAAATGGTCTGCTCAAGGCATCCATAAGGATAATTGACCAGTTCGCTCAGGTCGCGGGCATAACGTCCGGCAGGTGACCGGGTGAGCAAAAGTCTCGCCGAGGCCGTTCCTTCCATAAATGCTGTCGCCGGTTTAAGCGTAAGTTTCTGCCCGCCTTTTATACTACCTGCCTCCGCTGTTTTCTCCAGGCTTACAGCCGGCCTTACACCGATTTCTGTAGATTCCGTATAGGTTTCGCCTGCCGCTGCCGCACTGACTGTAATTTCAGCCTTGCCGGTAGCCCCCCCGGCTGTCAGGGGATAGAACAGCTGCTTTTCGCTGTTTGCCGGTATGCTGAATTCCGGTTCACTGAGCTTCCCGGCTTTCAGCGGGCCTGAAACCTTAACGGCAGGTTTCACGGTCATCGTTTTCTCTGTTGTATTGGTAAAGGTTACCACTATCTCTGCCTCGTCAGCGGGACTTAGAAAGCGGGGCACTGAACTGCTGATTACCAGCGGGTCGGCAATCCTGATCTGCTTTTCACCGGACCCAAACTGCTTTTCAGTGTAGGCGAGGGCCATCACCCTTACCGCTCCTGAAAACTGCGGGATGCTGATGTTAAAAACCACTTCACCCTTTGCATCTGCTTTCTTAACACCACTCCATAGCGAGAGCAGTTTAACCCGTTTCGAGGTAAGCGGGTTCAGCCGTTTACCCAAATCGAAGCCCCGGTCGCCGCCGCTTGATGATCTGCCGCCCGACAATTCGGGAAACAGTTCGTCAAAAAGGTCGTAAGGGGTCACTTCGAGCGCCCTTTTCTGATAAAAATAGTGATAAGGGTCAGGCGTTTTATAATCCGTTATCTGCAGAATTCCCTCATCCACCACAGCAATGGTAACTTCGGCATGGGGGGCGGTTTTTATCCTGACCGGCTGTTTTACTTTTGAGCGCAATTTTGCCGGAGCCTCAATGGAGACGCCAAGCCTGCGGTTGGGCATGTCAACCTTTAAATTTGAATATCCGTGCGCAACGGTGAGTGGCAGGCCCGAATTGTCGGTTTTCCTGATCAGTGTCGCGCTGATATAGACATTGGGCATAAATGCTTCACCGATTTTCAGGTTAAGGGTAGCGCCCCCGCCGGAGGCCTGCAGGGAATGGTGCTCCAGTACTTTGTCCTGCTCGATGGTTACCAGCAACTCACCGTCAAACGGTGTTTTGAAAAGCACCTTTGCCGGATCTCCAGGTTTGTAATTTTCCAGGTCGGTTTCTATGCCGATTTCGCCTTCGCGGTTCACATAAAAGGATGAACTTCCGGCATCGCCCCACCCATAGGCGTAAAAGCCCTCAGCGACATAATTGGGGCTTCCGGTATTGCTGACCCTGACCTGATATTCTCCGGAAAGCGGGGGAGAATACTGGAATGTGTAACCTTGCGGTGAAATAGTGACTTCCCTCGAAAATACAATGCTTTCTTTTTTCTGTGAGCGGTAACTGGTCTGGCCATAGTTGCGTTCGAGCACTGTTTCCCATTTCAGGTGAACGATCTCAATCCTGACCTGCCCAACGGCCGGCTTTTCGGCACGGTTGAGCGACAGCAGGCTGATGCTGACGGGTTTTTGGGTTGAAACCCAGCCGGGTAAGCGTTTAATGCCGGGGAAATACTCCTGGGTGAAGATTTCTGCGGGCGTGTAACGGTTGACAGGCCGGCCGGTTTCATCAAAAACGGTTGTGAACAGTCTGGCTTCGAGTATGCCGATGTTCAGGTGGCCGGGCAGGCTGAACTGCTGTGCCAGTTTCCCATCGGGTCCCGTAACCCCTTCATTCACCTGGTTTTCGATATAAATGTCAGCCGGTGTGAAGATGTTGAAGTTGAAATCAGGATATTTTGCAGGATTGAAAGCCTTGCGGCTGATGCGCAGTTCATTTTCCACCTTTCGGCCGGAGGCCGGCGGACCGAACAGATTGGTTGCTGTTACATCGGCAGTAAGCCTTTCCCCCGGTTTGTAGGCATTTTTATCCGTTTTAACGTCGACCCTGATCCTGTCGGGCATAAAGTCCTCGACAGCGATCCGGTAGCTGCCCATCAACACATCGTTCGATGCAAGCATCTCAATAACATAAGTTCCGGTGAGCGCTGCGGCCGGCAGGCTGAAATTCAGCGTTGCCGCCCCGTTTTTATTCAGCAGGGCGCGCCTTACCATAAAGTCGCGGCCATCAGGTGCCATTATCCTGAATTTAACCGGAAGCTCTGCAATGGTTTCCCATTTGAAACTGCGGACAATTGCATTGCAGAAAACGGAATCGCCGGGCCGGTAGAGGTTACGGTCGCCATAGAAGAATACATCGTATTTCAGTCCGGCTGTTCTTTTTCCCCCGGCATCGAAACGCGAGGTTTCAACGGCAGAGCGGTCAAAGAGCAATACATTGAAGTCCTGGTCCTTCCTGGCGGAGATCATGGTGACGGTGAAGCCGGGGATGGTTTTCTGCATATCCCTGAAGATGGCGGTACCATCAGCACCGGTTGTTACCTGGTGCACCATCTGGTTGTTGCGGCTGATAAACCGGATGGTAACCCCCTCAATCGGGCCGGCGGTGGCAATGGAACGGGCGGCCACAAAAATTTCATCAACACCCTGGCGTACGATAAGGCCGATGTCTGAAACCGACACCAGCTGAACATCGCTCAGCCACGATTTTTCAACAGATTCGGCTTTGATCAGGTAAAGCCCTTTGGCATCGGCCGACAATTCCAGTTCTTCCGGCTTCAGATTGAGCAGCCTGATGTTGCCTTTACGGGGAAGTGCGCGGGTGTCAATCTCGCGGGTTGAAATTACCTTCCCGTAATTTTCGTCCAGACTGTAACCGTATGAGTCGTAATAATTATCGTCCTCATAATACCAGTTCCAGCTTTTGCCGTTGCGCATAAAATGCTGGATGTTGTTTTCAAATACTTTAAATACGGTAACCTTGATTTTCGGGATGTTGATGATGTTCAGCCCGAGGTTGCGCGCGCCTGCCGGGGTCAGGTAAAGGCTGTTCTGGTCGCTGAATGCGAGGTAGGGCTGCAGGGCGCCGAATGTGACGGTGTATTTCTGATCGCTGCCCAGTTCCGGTCCGAAAATGCCCCTGACCTTACCCGACACGGAGAGCTCAACGGTGGCTCCGTCGGCAAAGTTGCCCTTCAGCGCGAAGCCGTTGCCGATAGAACTCAGCTCAAAGGGGATTTCAGGATTTACCTTCAGAAGCCCCTTCATTCCCTGCAACACCACCGGCTGGGAGGTGAAAACACGGATCACCCCTTCGCCTTCTTCATAATCAGCGACCACATCCGAAATTTCGAGCCTGTCGCGGGGCGGAACGGCCAGGGCTACCGTAATCTCTTCCGGATTGATGCGGTCTGAACCTTTGCATTGCATGCCTTTTCCCATTACGATGGTAATCTCACCTTCAGGCGCTGTGCCGCCGTTGACAGGAATGGCCAGCTCCGCTTCAGCCGGATTTTCCCTGCTGATCAGATCATACGTCAGTGATTTGTCGCTATTTCTGACCGAAAGGAAGCTGCGGATGGTGCCCGGCTCAATCCCGTAATTAAAAACGATGATCATCCGGAGCTGAACCTGTCCGGGATCCGCCTCACTCACCCCCCAGTAAGCATAAGCCTGATCGATGGCAAGGTATGGCGTATGAAACCGGATGTCCCCGGTCTCAGGATTGTATTTCTTTTCGCTGAACTTCGACAATTCCTTGGTAAGCGTGGCTGTGTAGTCGGTGTTTGGTGCAAACGGCACTGCAGGTGAAAATACAAGTTGCCGCGCCGAAGTCCATTTAAACCGCCCGGGAATCGCGGGGGTAATCTTTATGTATTCCGCAGAGTCCCACCGGTTGAATACGGAATCAACAGCCAGGTCGTGGTTAAAGTTGAATTCCAGATTCTGGAACTGATCGATCTGCTGATCGAAATTCGTTGACTCAACCCTGAGCAGGTTGGCCGGCCCGCAGGCGGAGATCAGGATTAAAACTGACCAGAAAAAATGGCGGAGAATACTGTTGGTTAAGGACATATCCGGAATATTTTTTGTAAGACCTGACAGATATAGTTGAAATTATATCTAATAATACGGCAATTGGCTAATTTACAACAAATTTTTTCTGGTAATGTGATTTTTCAGGATAGTAATTTATTCTTGTTTTCGCCTCTGATACCTGACTACTACTTCCTCAGCCATGAACTTAAAGCCGGTGAGTTTCTTTACGGGCATCAATCCCCGTGCCCGAAAATTGCATAGCAAACCAGGTCTTTGTATTTTCCCCAGTGAAGGATATGTGATTTCAAGGTAGCTTCATAATGCATGCCGGCTTTTTCCATTACGCGCCCGGAAGCCGGATTGCCGGCAAAATGGTTTGCTGTTACCTTATGCAGATGTAATGAATTTAAAGCATAACCCAGGACTGCCTTTGCCGCTTCTGAACAGTAACCCTGATTCCAGAACTCTTCGCCAATCCAGTAACCAAGTTCTGCAAGTTTGTACTG
>CAZDBX010000184.1:0-6327 GCA_964503805.1 uncultured Lentimicrobium sp.
GTAATAGAGATTCCTCCCTCTGCTCCAGACCATCCACCTGAAAACGATGTCATTCCGGCCCCGGTTTTGCGGGGTCGGAGTCTGTAAATATTTTTCCGGGAACTCATCAAGTGGCATTTATAATATGCCGTTAATCAGGATGTTACCGCCGGCCTTTAAAATAGTAAAGCCTTTATAAATGGGATCCACCGCCTAAATATCCCGGTGCCGGTCTATTTCGCGCTTTGTGTCCTTTGTTTTCAGGGATTCGCGCTTGTCGTAAAGCTTTTTACCCTTGGCAATGGCGATATTCAACTTTGCCAGGCCTTTGTCATTGATATACAACAGGGTAGGAATGATCGTCAGGCCCTTTTCCCGCGTTTTGGTAATGATTTTTCTGAGTTCACGGCGGTTGAGCAGTAATTTCCGGTCGCGTTTGGGATCGTGATTGGAATAGGTGCCGAACTTGTATTCGCTGATATGCATATTCTTCACAAACAACTCATCCCCCTCAAACGCGCAGTAAGCATCCGTGAGGTTGGCCTTGCCTTCGCGTACCGACTTGATTTCGGTGCCGGTCAGCACAATCCCGGCCGTGAACTCCTCGGTGAGAAAGTACTCAAATCCTGCTTTTTTGTTTTTGATTGCGATGCCTGCCATATTACCTGACTGAGGCTGCAAAGGTAATGATTTTGTGCTTTACGGGCCGGACCTGATCTGAGATTGAATTCCGGGGGATAAGGCCTTTTCCTTACTTTTCTTTTTAATGGTTTTTACTTCATTTCATTACCTTTGTTTACATCAGCCAAATAATTACCATTATGAAAAGGAAAATTGGTATTGGAATTCTGATTATCATACTGGCCGGACTGGCCGGAGGCGCTGTTTATATAAATTCCCTGCTACCCATCATCACCGGATATGCGGCCAAGAATCTTGCTTCGGCGGTTTTTGTTTCAGGCCGGACTCAGGAAGAGGTGGAAGCGCTTGACCTGAACTTTTCTTTTATCAGGTACACCCGCAATGAGGTTGATGTTGAACAACAGCAGGTAGTCAGCAGGTTTCTTTGGGGTAAATCAGTTGCCGTATACAGGGATGGTTTTGGTTGTACCCTGGTGAGGGAAACAGAAACTGAAACCCTTTCGGAGATGATATTTCCCGTTTCAGGAGCGTCGCTGTTTAATCCAGATTCTGTGCCCTGGCCGGTGGGAAATATGATTCCTGATACCAATACCGGGGCCGACATCAATAAGTTGCAGGCTGTCAAAGAAAAGCTGATCGAGAAGGATTACTACGGCGGTCATGCCTTTGCTTTTGTGGTGATGCATAAAGGGGTGCCGGTGATGGAAGGCTACCGGGACGGTATCAATAAAGATACGCGCTTGCTTTCATGGTCCATGGCGAAGAGTTTTACCAATGCCCTGGCCGGCATAATGGTTAAAGACGGTCTGCTGGATATTTACCGGCCCGCGGAAGTGCCTGAGTGGCAGACCGATGGCCGGAAGGAGATCACGATCGACGACCTGCTGCGCATGCAGAGTGGCCTGGAGTGGAATGAGGATTACGGAAACCGTTCGGATGTAACGTTGATGCTGCACTGCGAAAGCGATTTCGGGGCCTTTGCCGCCTCCAAACCGCTGGCCCATCCTGTAGGGGAGAAGTGGTACTATTCCTCAGGCTCCACCAATATCATCACCGGACTGATGCGGAAAACCATAGGAGATGACGAAAAATACCACCGTTATGCCTGGGATAAACTGTTCAGCCGGATCGGGATGCCTGATGCTGTCTTTGAGACAGATGCGGCCGGCAATCAGGTGGGTTCTTCCTATATCTATGTCACCGCCCGCGATTATGCCCGCTTTGCGCTGCTTTACCTTAACGACGGGATTTTTAACGGGGAACGCATCCTGCCGGAAGGCTGGGTGGATTATTCGGTTACGCCGGTTCCGGACAGCAAAGGGGCGTATGGCGCTTCCTTCTGGCTGAATGCGGACCGTTCACTACCATCAGCAACGGCATCAACGTATATGTGCCGCGGACACAACGGACAGCGGGTTTTTATACTTCCCGATCAGGACCTGGCAGTGGTTGTGCTGGGCTATTCACCGAAGAAGACCAATGATATGGATTTTGACTCCTTGCTCCGTGATGTGCTGGAGGCCATGCCCGGCAGCAGGGCAGGGGAGGTGCAGTAAAGTAAAGACAACAAATTGTCAAACCTGAAAAAATCCGGGCAATATCCTTTTAACCGGGGAATTGCCCGGATTTCAATTTCCACTATAATTTAAGCGTCAGTCCGGCCATGAAATTGATGCCGGCCTGGGGGAAAAATCCGTCAAGCACACCATAACTTCCTTCGCTGTAATACCTGTAAATCCAGGCGTTGGTCTCGTATTCGGCATTGAACAGGTTGTTGATGTTCAGGCTGAATTCGATCTGACGGACAAATGACGGATTTACCGTATAGCCCAGCCTGAGGTTGCTGACAAAATAGGGGTCAAGGCTGCGGTCGGTGGATGATGTATTGTCTATATACTGCCGTGACACGTATTTGCCGTTGATCATCAGGTCAAAATTTTTGATGATCGCCCAGTTTATTGATGCGCCCGCCACCATGTCCGGCGAAAACGCGATGTCGGTGGTGCCGATACTGTTTTCTATCTGAGAACCCCAATTGTCCCAGTCATCAACGTATTCCGTGAAGTTTTTGATTTTGTTGCTGCTTACGGTCAGGTTGGCGCTGGTCTGGATATTTTCAGTCAGCATGTATTGTGAGCTGATTTCCAGCCCGGTGCGGAAAGAGACCGGAACGTTGGTCATCACCGGGGCGCCCACATCATTGATGGCGCCGGTCAGCACCAGCTGGTCGCGGTAACGCATGTAATAAAGGTTTGTCGAGAGTTTCAGGTTGTTCTTGTGGTAATTGTACCCCAGTTCATAATCAAAGAGCGTTTCAGCCACCGGCGCAGGCTTTGAAGGGTCCGCATCGGTGTAGTTGTCGCGGTTGGGCTCGCGGTTGGCGACCGCAAATCCCGCGTAAATACTGCCGTAGGAATTCAGCGCGTAATGGATGCCTGCTTTGGGGTTGAAAAAGAGGAAGTCATGGCTTTGCGTAATGTCGCGCTGGTCATCATCGCGTCCGTCAAGGGCATACTGAATGCCCCGGAGCTGGAGATCGCCGTAAAGGCTGAGCCTGCTGCCGGCCTGGTAGATGGACTTTACAAAGAAATTCAGGTCTTTTTTGTCGCCGGTACCTTCGTACCATCGGTGGTTGTACCCTGCAGTCCGGGCAAATTCCGCCCAGATGATTTCACCGAAGTGCAGCCCTTCGTAGCGGTTTCCTGAGCCGCCGGCGGTCAGGCTGAGTTTTTGCTTCTCATAACTGAGCGACCAGGTAAAACCATAAAAGTCATTGTCGAGGTATTTGCGCCGGATCAGGTCACTTTCGGTGATCAGCATGGTGTCGTTACCCGGCACAGGTACAGGGGCGACAAGGTAATCCGTGAGGTCTTCGTCATCCTTGAACTGCTCATAGTAGCCGAAGCCCCGGGTGTAGTGCAGGGCGAAATTGCCGGTGAGGTTGCCGCCCAGCCGCTGCGAAAGCATAAGCTGGTAATGATCCTGCTGATAATTGTCCGTTTCGTTTTCGTAATAGTTTTCATTCCCGAGGTAATCGGTATAGTATCCCATGCCATTGTAAGTGCGGTTGGTTTTAAGGATACCGGAGGGGATGCCGTCCCATGCCTGATAGGTAACTTCTTTGCCTGAGAACACATTGACCTTCAGAATGGTATTGGTGCTGAAATACCCGCCTGAAACGTAAAACGATTTAAGGTCGGAGAATGCCCGGTCGATGTAACCGTCGGAGCTTAATTTCGACAGCCGGGCATCCACTGCCCACTTGCCTTTCATCAGCCCGGTGCCTGCCTGAACATTATTCCGGAAGGTGTTGAAGGATCCGGCCGCGCTGCTGACTTCTCCATACGCTTCAGGAGCGGGGGCTTCCGTAAGCAGGTTGATGCTTGCCCCGAAAGCCGCGGCGCCGTTGGTGCTGGTGCCTACACCCCTTTGTACCTGCAGGCTCCCGGTAGAAGAGGCAAAATCAGGCATATTTACCCAGAATACGCTGTGCGATTCGGCGTCATTGAGCGGAATGCCGTTCACGGTGATATTGATGCGGTTCATATCGGTTCCCCGGATGCGTATGCCGGTATAACCAATACCGGTGCCCGCATCCGAAGTAACTACGGTTGCCGGCATCTGCTCCAGCAGGAAGGGAATGTCGCGCCCCTGATTGTTTTTTGATATTTCTTTGCCCGACAGATTCTGGTAAGTGACCGGGGTTTTATCCCCGGCCCGCGTAGCGGTGATAATGGTTTCCTGGGTAAGTACCGGGGCCTGCTCAAGGGAAATCATCATCGATTTATTTGCTTCCAGCTCAAAATAGGCCTCCCAGACCCTGTATCCCAGAAAAGTGACCTTCAGTTTGTAGGGACCGGCTTTCAGGTTGTTGATTTCAAACATGCCTTTTGCATCCGTGGTGGTTTTTACCAGGCGGTTGTTCAGCCTCAGGTGGGCGCCCTGCAGGGGTGCAGCCGTCTGTTCGTCAATCACCCTTCCTTTCAGGGTAAACTGTGCCATGGATAAAAATGGCAGCAATACCAGCAAAGCCGGCAGTAAGCGTAATTTCATTGCGTTGATTCTTTTTAGATTAAACCCTGGAAGGTTGAATTGGGTCTTTAACCCTCCGTAATCAAGTTTTCTCTACTTCCCTTCGCCGGCATTACCCGGAGCAGGTTCTATGAGTATGATCTCAGCCCGTAGTGTTAGGGCACCCCAATTGGAAATCACTGCAAAGTTAAGGTTTATTCCATGGCAAAATCAAGAAATAAGGGGAAAAGAATTCCGGTAAGCCGCTGGCGGAGGCGATGGAGTTTGAGATTCGATTGTTGGAAAGGAATGTGACTTTCCATAGAATTTCACAGAGGTGCACTGAGAATCAAGGAGTTACACAGAGGAATGTAATCCCTGAATCGCGGAGATTATTCTCTTTCTTTACGCTATAGCCTTGCATATTTTCATAACAGGAGAAGTTTTAATATCTCGCTACGCTGTAGCTCACGGTTAATTCTGGTATCTGTTTGATTACAAATATTTTGCTACGCTGTAGCAATAGATTGAAGGCTAAAATCCCTGTGATTACCTTTTTTTTGAAAAAAGTTTCACAGAGGTGCACAGAGAATCACGGAGTTACACAGAGGGATAATTCTGTTTCTTTGCAAACTACCTGGTTAAAAGTTGCTTTATCAAAAAATAGTTCAATAAAGATTCCTCCCTCCGGTCGGAATGACTGATGGTCAACTGCCCGCTTTCCCGGCCCATCCACCCGGAAACGATGTTATTCCGACCCCGGTTCTCCGGGGGAGGAATCTTTGGAAATTTTCCCGGATACAAATGTCAATAAACATACGACCCCGCTGGGGTCGCAAAACTAATTGGATTCCCTTTTCTATAGACATATGACCCCGCTGGGGTCATTCGCATTAATCAGAATCAAGAATTATGACTCCGGAGGAGTCACATGTTTATAGAAAATAATCCGGCCATAAAAGGTCACGATCCCGGAGGGTTCGCAGGTCTTTTAGCCCCTGTCCTTGTGCCAAATTAAGGGTATATTTGACGGGAATAGATAATAAAGATTCCTCCCTCCGGTCGGAATGACTAATGGTCAGCATAGAATAGCAGATGCAGGTTGGCAGCTTTGCCGCCAACCTGCATCTGCCTCAACCCATCCGCCTGGAAACGATGTTATTCCGACCCCGGTTCTCCGGGGGAGGGATCTTTGGAAATTTTCCCGGATACAAATGTCAATAAACATACGACCCCGCTGGGGTCGCAAAACTAATTGGATTCCCTTTTCTATAGACATATGACCCCTCTGGGGTCGGTAATCTTCTAGCCCTCGTTTTTCTATAGACATATGTCCCCGCTGGGGTCAATCGCATTAATCAGAATCAATAATTATGACTCCGGAGGAGTCACATGTTTATAGAAAATAATCCGGCCATAAAAGGTCACGACCCCGGAGGGGTCGCATTTCTTTTTACCTCTGCCTCAGCCCATCCACCCGAAAGCAATGTCATTCCGACCCTGCTTCTACGGGGGAGGGATCTTTGGAAATTTTTCCTGATACAAATGTCAATAAACATACGACCCCTCCGGGGTCGCACAAATTATTTGAATTCCCTTTTCTATAGACGTATGACCCCGCCGGGGTCAATCGCATTAATCAGAATCAATAATTATGACTCCGGAGGAGTCACATGTTTATAGAAAATAATCCGG
>CAZDBX010000185.1:0-6324 GCA_964503805.1 uncultured Lentimicrobium sp.
GGTGAAATTCTCAGGGGCTTCCGATGCCCTTATCCTGCGCAGGGGTGGATTTTTCCAGGAAACCGGTGGTAACTGGATTTACGTGCTTGATCCGTCAGAAGAATACGCAGTGAAGCGCAGCATCAGGATTGGCAGGCAGAATGCAACCCATTATGAGGTGCTTGAAGGACTTGAAGCCGGGGAGAAGGTCATTGTTTCGTCATACGATAACTTCAACGCGAAGGAGAAACTAATTTTCAGAAAATAAAATCAGTCAGCAAACGCTCTAAAACTTAAATATTATGCTTAAAACGGTAAATCTCTCCAAAATTTTCAGGACGGACGAAGTGGAAACCACTGCGCTGAATAAAGTTTCCTTTGAAATCAAGAAGGGTGAGTTCGTCGCCATTATGGGACCTTCAGGTTGCGGAAAGTCGACATTGTTAAATATTCTGGGGCTGCTGGATAATCCGACAGAGGGAGAGTATTATTTCCTTGGCAGGGAGGTTTCAGGATTTACCGAGAAGCAGCGCGCCAATACCCGGAAGCAGAACATCGGTTTTGTATTTCAGAATTTTAATCTGATCGACGAACTGAATGTATATGAAAATGTTGAATTACCGCTGATTTATCTTGGTCTGAGTTCGTCGGAGCGCAAGCGTAGGGTTGAATCGGCCCTTGAGCAGATGCAGATTATGCACCGCCGTAAGCATTTTCCGCTTCAGTTATCGGGCGGGCAGCAGCAGCGCGTGGCTGTCGCCAGGGCGGTGGTGGCAAATCCTCACCTTATCCTGGCCGATGAACCTACCGGAAACCTTGATTCGGCGCACGGCGAAGAGGTGATGAACCTGCTGGCCTCACTCAACCAGAACGGGACTACCATCATAATGGTTACACACTCGCAGCGTGATGCCGAGTATGCACAGCGTATCATCAGACTGTTCGACGGGCAGGTGATCAATGAGAACATCAAAGCCGGTAAGGTTGAACCCGGTACCCTGTAGGGATTTTGTTTAAATTTTGATTTTCCGGCTTTCCTTAAATAGCTGAACCATGTTTGCCAATTACCTGAAGACTGCTCTGCGCAGTCTGATGCGCCAGAAGAATTACGCCCTGATTAATCTTGCCGGGCTCTCGTTCGGGATTGCAGCTTTTATCCTAATCATGCTCTATGTGCAGCATGAACTGAAATTCGACGACCACCTGAGTAAACGTGACCGGATTTTCAGGGTGGTTGAAATTCAGAATGAGCCGGGTGTTGGTGAGCAGCATGTAGCCATTACCATGGGACCGCTTGCCCAGGCGATGCTCAACGATTTTCCTCAGGTAAAGAATGCGGTCAGACTGATGGGCGCCTTTAATGTAACTGCTGTCAGTCACGGTGAAAAGTCATTCAGGGAGGACCACCTGTATTATGCCGACCCCTCAGTAATCGACATGTTCGATATTTCTTTCATTTACGGAGATCCGGCCACCGCGCTGAAGGAGCCACGAAGCGTGATTTTGTCAGAAAAAGTTGCAGAAAAGTACTTTGGTGATGCCGCGAAAGCCACCGGAAGCAGTCTTTTGTTTGACAAGAACAGTTTTACGGTTACCGGGGTTATGGAAGATCAGCCAGAGACTACCCACTTCTTTTTCGATATGCTGATGCCCATTGCCACTGCCGAGGCATTGCCCGGGTTTGAATGGATGAAGGGCTGGGGCTCCAATTCACTGGTAACCTATGTGGAGCTGGACAGGACTTCGTCGGCAGAGGAGGTTAACAAGGGATTTGAAGATTTTCTGAAGCGGCATGTCTTTAGCCAGAAAGACAGCTGGCAGTACCTCGAAATGTATCTTCAGCCGTTGAACGAAGTGTACCTGAAATCAGGCCATATTAAGTTTCAGAATGTTTCAGCCATGGGCGATGCTTCCATGGTAAATGTTTTCATCGTGATTTCGGTACTTATTCTGTTGATTGCCTGCGTTAATTTTATCAATATTGCCATTGCGCGTTCCGTTAAGCGCTCGCGTGAAGTAGGTATGCGCAAAGTGCTGGGTGCGGGCAGAGGCAGCCTAATTGTTCAGTTTATCAGCGAGTCAGCCATTATTACCCTTGCTTCTGTATTGATTGCCATTGGAATCGTGGAACTGGCCCTTCCTGAATTAAATAAAATGCTTGGCACTTCCTTCAGCATAAACTTCGTTTCGAATCCTTTGTTTAATGTTGGCTTGCTGTTCCTTTTTATACTGATCAGCCTGGTCTCAGGGTCTTACCCGGCATTCTACCTTTCACGCCTGCATCCGATAGCTGTGCTGAGGGGCATTTCGGGGAGATCAGGCACCGGCAAGGGCTTGCTGAGTAAATTTCTGGTTGTTTTTCAGTTTATTATTTCCGTAGGGCTGTTGCTTGCTGTATTTGTTATTCACGATCAGGTAAATTTTATCAGAAACAAGGACCTGGGCATTCAGTATGTTAACAGGTTGTACGTGGGCTTTGGCGAATCAGGATATGAAAAAATACGGGTTATCAAGCAGGAACTTATGCAGCATCCGGCAATACAACAGGTTTCGGGATGTTCTTATGTGAATGGGGTGGCCGGGAGCCAGGGGCCGGTATTCGTTGATGATTCAGCCAATACCAAGCTGTACGTAAGATATGGCTTTGTGGATGATGATTTTTTCGGTACAATGGACGTTCAGTTTGCCGATGGCCGCAATTTCAATGGTTTGCAGTCAGGTGATATCAACAGGGCGGTAATCGTGAACCAGGCTACCGTTAATGCGTTGGGATGGGATAACGCCCTGGGGCGGAAGTTTGTGTTCCCACAGTCTGCAGATTCTTCGGGGAAGGCTGAGATTATCGGCGTGGTGAAGGATTATCATTATTATTCATTGCGCAGCCCGATAGAGCCTGCCGTATGGATATGGCAGCCGGAACGGTTCAAGGGTATTGTTGTTAAATATGCAGGCAGTGGCAACAAAGATGAAATCAGAAGCTTTATTGAATCGAAGTGGGCTTCCGTTTATCCCGGGTTGCCGGTTCAGATTATGGAGGCCCCCAATTATCTTACACAGAATTACAAAGGCGATCAAACCACCTTTACCCTTTTCATTTATTTTACTATGGTTTCGTTGCTGCTTTCCTGCCTTGGTCTGTTTGGCCTCACTTCATTGCTGATTGAACAGAGAACCAGGGTGATCGGCATCAGAAAGGTGATGGGCGGAACGGTTTCCCAGATTACCATTCATCTGGTTAAAGATTATCTTTTGCTTGTATTTATTGCCGGGATTATCGCTTTGCCGGCCGGTTATGTACTGCTTCAGAAACAACTGGAAGAGTTTGCCTACCATATCTCTATCAATTTGATCCATTTGATAGTGCCTGTTATACTGGCATTGCTGATCGCTTTCCTGACCATTGTTTTCAAAGCGTATAAGGCAGCAAATGCCAATCCTGTTATCGCCCTGAAGTACGAATAGTGCTAACGGGAAGCCCCTGTATTATTTCACCGGTTGGATGACCGGATGATTTCTGTCTGTCATCATTCATATACATCATTCTGAGCAGGTTAATTTATTTCGGATAGAGTGGTCCTTCTTTTTTATTCAGATCCCGGATCACTAGATTATTGCCGGTTCCAGATAAATTATTTATACAATCTGCTTAAGCATAACACTTATCAATCGATTTGCCAGTGTTGATTCTGAACCCTTCTCCTTTCCCGGGTTATAAACTGATCAGCATTTTGGGTGTTGTGTTTGCGATAATGATCAGCATTAATACGTCAGGTATTCTCGTTAGTTATCTGCTTTAATGAATAATATTTTTCCTGAATTTCAGAATTATAATTAATCCGGATAATGCAGAATGTAATAATTCTGATGATCCGGAATGCCCGGATGGTGAATTAGTGCGCATCAGTTATTAATTCAAAATTGTTAAAGTACACGATATCAAGGTAATAGAAAATTTTTAGCAAGGAAATATTATAAATTCCGGCATGGCCGGATTTATGCTTGTCAGTTAATGTAAAATAGATGAATTTCATTGAAAAAACTTATCCGGAAGCTTGAAAATTAGTTTATTTTTGCATTCCTTATTCATTTAATCATTCTCCCAGGCGATGAAAAACAAATACATTGATCTCATTGAGCAAACATTCGACTTTCCCCAGGAAGAATTCCGGGTTGAAGACAATGAGCTGTATTTTCACAATATTCCTTTGATGGATATCATCAAACAATATGGTACACCCCTGAAGATATCCTATCTGCCAAAGATCAGTCAGCAGATTCAGAAGGCCAAGAAATTGTTCAATGTTGCCATTGCGCGGAGTGATTACCAGGGGGATTATCATTATTGTTACTGTACGAAGAGTTCCCATTTTTCATTTGTACTGGAGGAAGTGCTTAAGAATGATGTACACCTCGAAACCTCTTCCGCATTTGATATTTTTTTGCTGGAAACCCTGCATGAACAGGGGCTGATCGACAAGGAGACCTACATTATCTGTAACGGGTTTAAACGGCCGCAGTATATTGAAAACATTGCCAAGCTGATCAATGAAGAATTTGTAAATACCATTCCCATCCTCGACAACAAGTTTGAACTGGATCAGCTTGACCGGAACATCACCCGCAAGTGCAAGATCGGAATGCGGATTGCCGCTGAGGAGGAGCCGAAATTTGAGTTTTACACTTCAAGGTTGGGAATCCGTTACAACGACATCATTCCCTATTATGAAGAGAAGATCAAGAACAATCCGAAATTTGAACTGAAGATGCTGCACTTCTTTATCAACACAGGGATCAGGGATTCAGCCTATTATTGGAATGAGCTTTCGAAATGCGTCAATCTGTATTGTCAGTTGAAACATATTTGTCCTGAACTTGATTCATTGAATATTGGCGGTGGTTTCCCCATCAAGAATTCGCTTTCGTTTGACTACGATTACGAATATATGGCCGAGGAGATCATTGCACAGATCAAGATGATCTGTGACAGGAACAACACTCCGGAACCACATATTTTCACTGAGTTCGGCTCATATACCGTTGGAGAAAGCGGCGCCGTGCTCTATTCAATCATTGACCAGAAACAGCAGAATGACCGGGAGTTGTGGGATATGATCGATTCATCCTTTATGACCACGCTGCCTGATACCTGGGCCTTGAACCAGCGTTTTATTTTACTGGGCATTAACAAATGGGATTCGGAATACGAAAGGGTGTTTCTGGGCGGGCTTACCTGCGACAGTGAAGATTATTACAATGCAGAGGCACACGCCAACGCGATATTTCTTCCCAAGCTTGACAACGAAGAGCCGCTGTACATCGGTTTGTTCCATACCGGTGCTTATCAGGAATCCATCGGGGGTTACGGAGGGATTCAGCATTGCCTGATTCCTGCGCCCAAGCATATTATTATTGATCTGGACGAAGAAGGCGAATATACCACCAAGCTTTTTGCCAAAGAGCAGTCGCATAAATCCATGCTTCGCATTCTGGGATACTGATGCTGTTTAATACAGTCAAATCAGGGATTTACAAATAAATCCCTGCGTTGTTGTGTCCGTGCAGGACGGAGTTTCCTGAAGAGATTAATCCGGAAATTCAACCTCCGGTTCTTGCGCGGCTGATTGTTGCCCGGTTATAACCTATGCTCCGGAACAAATCCCATTGCCTGATATCTTTAACCGGCATTGAAAATAACTGAATATTATCTTTCGTGTGAGGGTTTTTCTTAAAGCTTGATTAACTTTGTAGTCAGGTTAACTGATTCCCTGATGGATTATTTTTTATTTATCCGGTTTTTCAAACACGCAATGAAAAAATAACCTGACCATGAAACAGAAACAATTCGGATCACTTCCTGCCCAGCTTACGAACTTTGAGAATGCAAAATTTGTAATCCTTCCGGTTCCGTTCGAAGGTTCCGGCCATGTTTTCAAAGGCTCGGACAAAGGTCCCGAAGCCCTGATTGATGCTTCCGCTTCCATCGACCTGTATGATATTCATTCCGATTCTGAAGCCTTTAAGGCCGGCATACATACAGCGGAGGCTGTCAGGGAGCGTTCTGCCGAAAAAATGATTAAAGAGGTGCAGGTCAGAACCCTGCAACTGCTTAAGAAAAAGAAATTTCCGGTTATTGTTGGCGGGGAACATACCGTTGCCATCGGGGCATTCAGGGCTTTTGCCGACTATTACAAGGATAAGGATCTTACCATTCTGCAGTTTGATGCCCATGCGGCGGGAAGTGCTGAAGCAGGGGGTACTGCTTACCATCACCATTGTGTAATGAAGCATGCAGCTGTTCATGCACCAGTACTTCAGGCAGGAATCAGGAGCATGAGTATTGCTGAG
>CAZDBX010000186.1:0-6198 GCA_964503805.1 uncultured Lentimicrobium sp.
TTCTATGTCAATAACTTACATAGAATTCTAAAAAGTTAACGCATCAATAGTAATTCCTAATTTCTAATTTCCAAAAGTGTAATTTATTGGACACAAGGGCCGTAATTACTAATCTTACCTTAACCTTAACCTTGGTTGCTGAGCGACGGTGGTCGAGCGACGGTGGTCGAGCGAAGCCGAGACCAGCCGAAGCACAACCTTAACCTCAATCTTAACCTCAACCTGACTTCCGATCAAAAACAAAGATTAAATAACATGGCACTAACAAAAGAACAGATTGCACAACGCATTGCACAGGAACTGAAAAACGGATATTATGTAAATCTCGGAATAGGCATTCCTACCCTGGTAGCCAACTATGTGCCTGAAGGCATAGAAGTAGTGCTGCAGTCAGAAAACGGGATGCTCGGCATGGGCCCTTTTCCCGAAAAGGGTCAGGCGGATCCCGACCTGATCAATGCCGGCAAGCAAACCGTTACGGTGCTCCCCGGCGGATCGTTCTTCGATTCATCCACCAGCTTTGCCATGATACGGGGCGGTCACGTCGACCTGACCGTGCTGGGTGCCTTTGAAGTCAGCGAAAAAGGAGATATTGCCTCCTGGAAAATTCCGGGAAAAATGGTGAAGGGCATGGGCGGCGCCATGGATCTGGTGGCTTCAGCCAAAAACATTGTGGTAGCTATGCAGCATTGCAGCAAAGACGGGCAGTCGAAATTACTGAAGGAGTGCACCTTACCTTTAACCGGAGTACGCTGTATAAGAAAAATAGTTAGCGATCTCGCTGTAATTGAGGTTACAGAAGATGGGTTTAAACTACTCGAACGGGCGCCCGGCGTAAGTGTGGATGAAATTATAGCCGCTACAGAAGCCCGGCTGATAGTGGAGGGGGATGTGCCTGAGATGAAATTTTAAAGTATGCCGACATAAGGATCATCCGGAATGTTCATAACACCCTGTTTGGGCAAGCAACTCCTCCCGGTTTTCAGGGGAAGTCATAATAAACTAACCTCCGGACCTATAAATAATCCGTACCGGAATTAATCAGAAATTCATTTGCCGGCAATACATGGATCGTAAGCTGGTTCCTTCGGAATACATCCTTTTGTTCCCGGGTAATTATATATCCTTCTTTTAAACCGAAAAATCTCATGGCTTCTTCCAGGCCTTCGGTTTCGCGATTGAGGTTATCATTACTTAAGGTTTCACAAACCTGTATCACCATTGAACAATTTTTATCCCTGAAAACTACAAAATCGCATTCCCGGTTTTCGCGGAAATAATAAAGCGGCTGATTTTGCCGGCGCAGATGCATGAAAACTATATTTTCGAGCAACCGGCCCCGGTCCTCACTGAAGCTCAGACTGTTGGCACTAACCAACCCACTATCAACAGCATAAACCTTGCGGGGGTTAATGGCTGTGCTTTTGGCCGACCAACTGAAACGGGGAAGATAATACAGTAAATAAGTATCTCCAAGCCAGGACAAATAATCGGAAATGGAATTGGCAGAACCTACCGAAAACAATTTTCTCAGATTGTTAAATGAAAACTCTTTCCCGATATTTGAGATCATATACAGGGCAATATTCATCAGGCTATCTGTATTTCTTATTCCATAGCGCACTGCAATATCCCTTAAAACAATATCCCTGAGGAGGTTCTGTAAAATTTCCGGATTCCGGGTACCCTGATATTCCGGAAAGCCTCCTGAATTTAAGAACCGGCTGAAAGAATCAGCGTTGTTCTCAAGCTTATGAAAAGTGAGGAATTCCTTGTAAGAAAATGGAAAGAGCTCATATCGTAAATATCTGCCGGTGAGCCGTGTACCAAGTTCTTTGCTAAGCATTGCAGCATTTGATCCTGTAATATAGACTTTTGATTTCCGCTCATTCAATTGTCTCACATAAATCTCCCACCCCGGAACATTCTGAATCTCGTCAAAAAAATAGGCTTCAACCCCAGTGCCGAATAATTCATCCAATCTGTCAAAATCACCGACTTCAAACCCATAAACACGTGAATCCTCGAAGTTGAAGTAAGCAAAGTTTGAATAATGCCGCTTAATGATTTCTTTCATCAAAGTGCTTTTACCGCATCGCCTGATTCCGGATATTACTTCGATGTAATTGCCGGTTGGTTTAAAATCTTTTATCAGTTCGCGGCCGATTATCCCTTCTTGCCGGGTCAATAGCCCTTTTTGTGCTTCAATCGCACGCGCGATGTCCTGTTTTAATATCATAGGGCATTCTTATTTTTATATATTACAAATATAAACTAATTTATGTTAGTAATATAAACTTCTGAAAAGAAAGCAGGGATGAACTATTATTATTACTTATCCAACTGATATTAAATGTTTTTCATTAACAATATATAATGGCTTACATTAGTAATATAAACTGGGTAATTTGTTATTTGATGTGCTGGTTTTTCACATCGGGATTACTATCAGGTCATTAAAGACCAGGTTTTTATCAGAAAAAAATAATCAGTACGGGTTAATGGTTTATCCCTTAAAATGTGACTCGTTGGATCCTTGTATATAAACAATTACACAGAGCTCACCGAGGTATCACGGAGTAACACTGAGAAGAATACAACCCTCTTTGAATCTCTGTGCCTTCTCTGTGTATCTCTGCGCATCTCGTGCATCTCTGTGAAACTATTTTATAAATACATTACAAATTACCAGGTACATCTTAACTCCGGCACATCAAATAACGAATTACCCTATAAACTAATACTCAGCCCTAGCCTCAACCTCAACCTTGGTTGCTGAGCGGCGGTGGTCGAGCGATTCCGATCGCTATCGGAACGAGACCAGCCGAAGCACAACCTCAACCTCACCTAAAATCCGGATCCATCTCCGGCATTCTCAATCCCGCCACTTCATTCGCCATCAGCAAAAACACATTCCAGCATAAACCACGGGTGGATGGCCACCAGCTGTCGGTTGTCGTCCATTTTGTCGGAATAAATTCCTTACTGAACGGCCATCCGGGATGCAGATAGATTTCCGCCCATACTCTGTTTTCCATTCTTTTAATGGCAGGCTCCCAGCCATGTTTCAGGCCGGCAACGTAAGCACAATATTCAGCCCTGAACCAGTTGCCGCCGTTGTAATAATACCCGTCGCCAGTGCCGTCGCTGTAGTTTTCTTCACCGAACTTCCCGAAAGGCTGATAATCCCCCGAAAGGTATGCGAATTCTTTCTTATCCCTGGTTTTCCTGACAAGAATCGGAGCCGTGGTGTCATGTTGCGGAAGGAGATGGCAGCAATACTTAAAGCTATGATTAGATTGGATACAACACCAGCCAACCCCGGTTAGTATTACAAATAAATGAATCAGAATAACAGAAGTAGTTGTTTTCTGCTTTCCGGCTGTTTCCTTTTTTAAAATTAGCCTTAAACATTTTATATCATTTTGTTATTGGTTAATATCCTGACAATGTGCTATATGCAATATATTACATGTTAAACTTATAAAATTATTTTATTATGTTGACTGAACATGTAAACTATTATTAATTTTGGATCTTGTAAACCCAAAAAAAAATTAAATGAAAAAGTACACCGCTCTCTTCTTGATGATGGTTGCTGCTATGGTAACCCAGGCTCAGACCAAACATGTTTTGGTTGAAGAATTAACAGGCACCTGGTGTCAATATTGTCCCAGGGGAATATATTTTATGGATTCTCTGATAACCACTTATCCTAATGTTATTGGAATTGCCATTCATGTTTCGGATCCGATGGAAAACAGCGAATATGTATCGGAATGTGGACTCTTAGCCGCTCCCTCGGCAAATATTGACAGGGGCGGACAGGGAGCCAATCCTCCGGACTGGTTTGGCCATGTTGCCGATGCATTTGCCAATACACCCAAGGCTGATGTGGAAGTTTCTACAAGTTTCAATCCCGATTCCCGCGTATTGACAGCCAGGGTGAAAGCCACATTTTTCAGCGCTGCAACCGGAAATTACAGGTTGGCTGCCATCATTACCGAAGATGGGGTAACCGGGCCGGCACCGCAGTACAATCAAAACAATTATTACAGCGGTGGAGCACCCGGCTCAATGGGTGGATTTGAGCTTTTACCCCACGAAATACCAGCCAATATGATTGCCCACAACCATGTTGGAAGGACATTGCTGGGAGGATATAACGGACTGGCCGGCAGTGTCCCTTCAAATGTCGCCGCCGGAGATACAGTAGGTTATACTTTTACTTCTACACTCCCTGCCGACTGGGATGAAAACTACATTCGTGTCGTAGGCTTGCTCATTACCCCTGAAAATACCATTGACAACGCCGGTAAGAGTTTATACCTCGATGGAAATTCCAACGCAGCACCTCTTTTTATGTCTGCACCATTGACTGCCGGTTTTGAAGGATCGCCCTATTTACTGGATATTTATGCCAGCGATCCTGACGATGAGGACCTTACCCTTTCCGCAACTGGTTTACCCTCATGGCTGACATTGTCAGCTGCCACCTCCGTTGGAAAGATTCATACAAAAGCAACATTATCAGGCACTCCGACTTCCGCAGGTAGCTTCCCGGTTGAAATTGAGGTAAGTGATGGATTAAGGTCATCCACATTGTCCTTTACCATTGAAGTTGAATCGGCTTTACCGGGCACATGGCAACTGGTTGGCCAGCAAGGTTTTGCTGCTACAACAAACAATTTTGGAATGGTTGCCGATGCAAATGGGACTCTATATGCTTTTATTGCCAATGGCAGTAATTGCAATGTATATCAGAAAACTGTTTCCGGAGACTGGATTAACTATGGTAACCTCAATGAAACGGCAAGTTCTGGACGGATACGTATAGGCTCTGACGGACTTACTCCATATGTTGCATTTTCAAAAGAGGGGCCACTGAAAGTTAAAAAATACGTTTCCGGTGCCTGGACTCAGATCGGCAATTCACCGGCAAGCGGCGTTCAGATTGGCTTTGATCTGGATAATAATGATGTTCCTTATGTTGCCTTGCAGGATTTTAACAACAATTATGTTGGGAATTGTTTTAAATATGATGGAAGCGCCTGGATTAAGGTAGGGGGAACTGCTTATTCAGGGGCTGATTACGGAGTATGGAACGATTTGAAAGTGAATAAAACGACCGGCGATGTTTATGTGCTTTGGAATAATTTTATGGGAAACCTGGCATCTGTCAGTAAATGGGATGGAAGTTCATGGTCTTTGACCGGAGGCTCCACGATTTCGAACGATCCCGTTGCCTACAGTCAAAACATTGAAATAGACAAATATACCGGTGATTTATATGTTGTTACGGCCAGTGGTGATGGCAGTACCGGTATTTTAAACGCTTATATGTTCGATGGAACATCATGGACACAAATCGGATCGGATGTGGCCGATGGACAGGTGACCCAGCTGGAAACAACCATGAATGATGACAGAATTCTGCTAATGGCGTTTGTAGACATCAGCAATGGTAATTCTGTTTCAGCAATGAGCTATTTTAACGGGAACTGGGAATTTATCGGCCCGAGGGGCTTCTCGATGGCGGCAGCTTCATATTGCAGAATCACATCTTATGAGAATATGCCTTATGTGCTTTATAAGGACGCTGATGCTTCCGATATGGCTACCGTAAGGTATTACGATTTTCCGCTGGTTACAGGTGTTGCTGAAACTCCGCTTATGAATGAGGCTGTGAACCTGTTCCCCAACCCTGCCAGCCACGAAATCAACATTACCGGATTGAAAGGCTCCACCGAAGCCAGTATATATAATATGCAGGGTGCAGTGATCTGGATGGGAACCGTAAATGAAAACCAAAGAATAAGTACGGCATCATTTGCCAATGGTATCTATCTGATGAAGACAGATACAAAATCAGCCACATTTATTGTGCAGCACAATTAAAATGCATATAGCCCGATCCTGCATTTCGGGTTTACTTTGCTCAGATGTGCTAATTTAAATGAATTAATAAGAGCAGACAATTCATCTGCAGGGCTATCCCGGGTCACTGATCCGGGATAGCTTTTTCCTGTCTCCGGCAATACGCCACCCTAAAAAATTTTCAGGAAATTTTCGCTGAAAAACCGGGCCATAGGTTTACGCCTTTTGGTCAGGAACATTGTCTGGGTCATTGTATTACCGCTTATTAAAATATGAATATTTTCGGGGTCGTAATTGTTTTAGCTATATCCAAAACCTTAT
>CAZDBX010000187.1:0-6198 GCA_964503805.1 uncultured Lentimicrobium sp.
TTGTTTTTGAAAACGAATGAAGTCTCCAGATAGGCCTCTTTCATATTCAGGATTTGCTGCCATCCGGTTACCGACTGAAGGTCAACAGTTTCCCCGTCAATTGCTATATTCAGGCAGGCAAAATTTATCCCTTCCACTATTTTACTGACGCCCAGATCAGATTCTTTCTCATAAATATTATTGAGAATAACGGACTTTACCTTAAACGGGATTTCCGCCGGCGTTAAACCTATTCTCCCGTTCGACAGCGCGATGCCTATATAGTTTTCAGGATTTTTCACGACAATCATCCATGATGAATCCATATCAGGCGAATGCACCCTGCCATAGCCCAGGGTACATAAAAAAAAGAAGAGCAGCGTGAATATATTGTTTTTCATGTCTTTACATTTTTTAAAAATGGTTCTTTCACGGCAACAGTTTACCTTAAGAAAGGGAACGGAAAACCCGTTCCCTTTACTCAAAGCACACACCAACCAACCAATGATTTAATAACCGGGATTCGGCGTAAGATTAGGATTTACATCCAGTTCGGTCTGAGGGATAGGGTAAAGCCCCAGGCGTGCCGGCTGATATCCGAGTGGGCCCAGTTCCTGCACGGCGAGGCCCCAGCGCACCAGGTCGAAATACCGCTTACCTTCGAGGGCAAGTTCCACCCGCCGCTCATGAACAATAGCAGCAAAAAGATCCTCTGAGCCGGTAAGATCGGGGAGTACTTCTGTATTTCCGCCGCGGGCGCGTTGTCTGATAAGATTGATCTTTGCCACAGCCTCTCCGGTATTTCCGAGCCTGAAAGCAGCTTCGGCATATCCCAGCAAGACTTCAGCATACCTGATTTGTTTCAGATTCTGCTCGTGCCGCTCTGCATTCTCGCCTACAGGTACATCCACAACATATTTACCGTAACTCATGCCGGTTTCAGGGGCCCATGCAGCCTGAAAAGGAAAGTCTTTTACCTCTTCCGAAATGATATCGCCTTCCCTGATGACAGTATATCTCAAGCGGGGGTCGCCTTCCTCAAATTCGTCAACCAGATCCTGGGTCGGCATACAAAAGCCCAGACCGAAAATAGTAGATCCGTTCCTGGGCCTTACCCAGAAGTTGAAACCATTTCCATAAGAAAACTCTTCTCCTCCCTTGAATTGTGTTTCAAAAACAGACTCCACGCCATTGTCGGATTCCGGCTTGAAAATATCGCCAAAATTTGTTTCGAGGCGGTAGTTTCCGCTTTCAATTACCGATTTGTATGCTTCGAAAGCATCCTGCCATTTTTCCTGAAACAGATAAGCATTCCCCAGTAAGGCCAGCGAAGCCCCTTTGTCGGCCCGGCCAATTTCGGAAGCGGAATACTGGTTTTTCCAGGGGAGCAAACCGGCGGCGGTAGTCAGGTTTTCTTCGATAAATGCCCAGGTTGCCGCTGTGGTTGCCCTGGCTGGGGTTTTCTCGGCATTTCTGGTTGAAGACATAATCGGTACACCGCCATACCTGATGACCAGGTTGTAGTAATAGAAGCCCCTCAGGAAATAAGCTTCCCCGAGTATCCTGTCTTTCTTCGCCTGATCCATTTCTATATCAGGCACGTAGTCCAGTACCAGGTTGCAGAGGTAAATACCCTTGAAATACAACCCCCAGATGGTCTGATTTACTCCGTCGGTAGCACTGAAATTCAGGTTGTCAAAGCTGGTAAGGGCAGCCAGGTCCACGCCCTGCCCTTTCACGGCATCGTCTGATATGATGTCCTTTTTGAATGCAATGCTCTTCATCCAGAAATCGTGCAGTATTGAATATGCTGCATTGGCTGCGGCTTCGGCATCTTCAGCAGTCTTATAAAAATTGCTCGTTGACAATACGCCATTGGGCGCCTTGTCAAGGAATCCATCATCCTTCTGGCAGGAGGAAGCAAAAAGCAGCAGAAATAGTGCCGTTATTGTTGCAATGTATAATTGATTTTTCATGACAGTTGCGTTTTTGCGGTTACTACATTGAAATTGTCACACCCATAATAAAACCCCTGTTCTGCGGATAAGTAACTTCATCAAATCCTACAGTACGGTCGCCCAAAGTAGCCCTTGCCGCACCAACCTCAGGATCATAACCTGTGTATTTGGTGAATGTGAGCAGATTTGAACCCGATACAAACACACGGGCCCCTTTCAGACTTAGTTTCCGGGCCATGCTTTCAGAAAGGGTATACCCGATCTGAAGGTTTTTTAACCTGAGGTAAGAGCCATCTTCAATGTATCTGTCTGACCCCCTTGCATTCTGATTGGCATCAACCGTGCTGAGCCGGGGCTCTGAATTGCTGCTGCCTTCGCCCGTCCATCTTTCAAGGATGGCCGTGCCTTTGTTGTAATTGTATCCCGAATTGGTCAACCAGAATTTTGTGGCATTGTAAATCTCATTTCCGTACTGACCCTGCAAAAACAAGGAGACATCAAAACCTTTGTATGAAAGCCCCAGGTTCAGTCCAAAAAACATATCCGGATAGGGATTCCCGATAAAGGTTCTGTCATCACTGTTAATTACACCATCGCCGCTTATATCCTTAAACCTGACATCTCCGGGAACCGCTCCGGGTTGTTCGGCATGTGCCTCAATTTCCGCCTGATTCTGAAAAATACCGTCAGTTACATAGCCGTAAAATTCACGGATCGAATGCCCCACCTCGGTTCGTGTGGACATATCGAAAAACAATCCGGAAGTTATGGCTTCATTATTCTCGCCAAGATTCAGCACCTCGTTTTTGTTGGTGGTAAGGTTGGCGTTTACGTTGTAATTGAGTTTCCCGATCTTGTCTCTCCAGATGACCTGGAATTCCAGTCCTTTGTTTACAATTTCACCTACATTCTCGTATCCGGTGCTTCCAAATCCTGAAGTTGCCGGTTGCGGGAGAATCAGCAACATATCGGTAGTGTTTTTCTTATAGTAGTCGGCAGAGAAATAAAGTCTGTAATCAAACGCCGAGAAATCAACTCCGAAATCGAGTTGGGTGGTAGTTTCCCACTTTACATCAGGATTAAAATCAGAAGCCGGCAGATAACCAACCTGAATCACCTGGGGATTTCCGAAAGGATAAAAAATCTGTTGCAGAACACTCGAAAAGGCGTACAACCCTATATCCTGATTGCCGAGCTGCCCCCATGATGCCCTGATCTTCAGATCGTCAATGAAATCTGATTTGAAAAATTCCTCACCCGTTACTCTCCAGCCTGCGGAAACTGAAGGGAATAGACCCCAGCGGTTCTTTTTTCCGAAGCGGGATGAGCCATCGTAACGGGCATTTAATGACAGCAGGTATTTATCGGCAAAATCGTAGTTAATCCGGCCAAAGTATGACAATAAAGACCATTCTGTCAATCTTCCCCTGGCTTTATCGTTGGCCGAACCGGCATCAAGGTAGTGCAGGTAATCTTCGTTGCTGCTGAAATTCTCGCGATACCCAGAAACCAGATCGGTAGACGCCTCTTGCATGGTATTCCCCACCAGGGCCGTCACTTTATGCAGGTTAATTTTTCTGGTATATTCAAGGGTATTTTCCCAATTGACATCGAAATAATTGATCAGCTGATGATTCAGGCTGTTTATCAGCCGGTTGGCGTTACCTTCCGAAAACGTCGGATCAAAATCTATGGTCTGGAGTGAATACACATTCAGTCCGAGATTTGATTTGAATCTGAGTCCGGAAATAATGTCATAGCTGGCAAAAATATTCCCGAACAGTTTGTTATTGGCCTGGGTCTTGTCAGATCTGTCGGCCATTCCCAGCGGATTCTGTGCATCGCCTTCGTTTTCTCCCGGGCCGGCATAGGTGCCATCCTCATTATAAACCGGAATGGTAGGCGGCTGAAAGATTGCTGACCTCACCACACCGTTGATCTCTGTATCAATCAGGTTTTCCTTGATCCGGGACAGGTTCATATTCGCCCCGACAGTAAACTTTTCAGTGACGTTGGAGTTGAGATTGAAGCGAAGATTGTATCTCGTGAAGTCTGAATGCTTTACAATTCCGTCCTGTGCAAGATATCCCAGTCCGAGCAGATAGGTTGTTTTATCATTCCCGCTGCTTACCGACAGGTCATATTTCTGAAAAGCTGCATTCCGGAAGATAGCATCCTGCCAGTCGGTACCCTTGCCTAAACCGGGATTATTCCATACCGGAGCAAGCCCGGCGTTGGTAAGGGCTTCGTCCATGACCATGGCATACTCGTCGGCAGTAAGCAATTCGAGCTTGTTTGATATTTGCTGAACGCCATAGGTTGCGTTAAACTGAACCATAGATTCCCCGGCGCTGCCCTTTTTTGTTGTAATCAGTACTACCCCGTTGGCGGCCCTTGCCCCGTATATTGCTGCTGCAGATGCGTCCTTTAATACGCTTATTGATTCAATATCATTGGGATTCAGACTATTAAGGTTTTCTTTCGTTGGCACACCGTCAATTACATAAAGCGGATCGCTGTCACCAATGGTTCCTATACCCCTGATGCGGACCTGTATGCCTGCTCCGGGGGTTCCGTAGTTCTGAGTTACCTGAACCCCTGCGGCCTGTCCCTGCAGGGCATGATCTATGCCCACCACCGGACTCTTCTGAATATCCACGCTGCTGATGGTCGATACTGCTCCGGTGATGTCACGCTTTTTCTGGGTGCCATATCCGACCACAACCACTTCATCCAGACTAAGGGCATCCTGAACCATAATAATGTCTATGATGGTTTCATCCTTCAAAATAATTTCAACAGTCTGATAACCAACATATGAGAAGACCAATACTACTTCACCGTCAGGAATGGACAGGCTGTATTTCCCGTCCACATCCGTTACCGTGCCGAAGTTCGTACCCTTAACCCTTACGGTTACCCCCGGCAGGGTACCCGATTTGTCCTTTACCACTCCGCTGACCTTTCTGGCCGGATCATCAATAACACTTGATTCCGATGTTATCAGCATCCGGTTCTTCGACAGCAGAATAATTTTATCTATAATCCTGAACGAGAGCCCGGTTCCCTGAAGTACAGTTTTCATGACATTCTCAATCAACTCGTCCTGCACATTCACCGTTACTTTCTTCAGAACCATTTTTTCAAGATCGGCCTGATAGGCAAACTCAAATTCAGTCTGCCTTTTGATGTCATTGATTACCTTCTCAAGCGTAACATTTTTGTAATCAAGGCTGACCCTTACCCTTTGTGCATAGCTCTCAGCAGCCGATACTGAGATAAAGGAGCATAGCACGAATATCAAGCTGATGTTTGACATAATGAGAATTCTGAGTAAAAAACTCCTGTCAAAAGCCCTGGCCTTTGCTGCATCTTTCATACTTTTGTAAAGATTTAGTTAAAAACTTCATTGGTTTCTTGATTAAATCTGACTGAACCGGAAAAATGTGCGAGATTTTTCCGGTTTTTTGTTTTCAGGGACCCATAGATCTTCGCGTTTTGGTTGGATATTTTCTGATATTTAAAGAATTTCATTTACCGGACTTTTCTTTAACATGCATCTCCCGGGAAGGAGCCACAAACTTCAGCATCTCAAAAACAGTTTCGAAACGCTGTGATTTCTTGAAAACAAAGTTATACCTGGCATCGTCCTTCCGCGCTTTCAGGGAATCAATTACAATTTCGACACCGTAAACCTCTTCAATCTTTTTCACGATTTCATTCAGCCCTGCATTTTCCAGCATAACAAGTCCCTCCTTCCAGGCTGTGTAAAAACCGGTATTTACCTGACTGACTTCAATTCTGTCACTATCAGGCCCGGCCTTTGCCATCTGTCCCGGAATCAGCGAACCGGCTTTTCTGCCTGAATTATCAAGCAGATTTACGGCTCCTTCAACCAGCACAACCTCTACCTTTCCCGATGCATTGGTGTTTACATTGAAACTGGTACCGGTTACTTCAACAGTAAATGCCGGTGTTTCTGCAAGAAACCGTTTTGCTTTGATTTTAGCCACCGCAAGGAAAACCTCCCCTTCAATTTTAACTTTGCGCTCCTGCGCATCAAACCGTTCAGGATAACTGAGTTTAGCCCCCAGATTAAGCCATGCTTTCGTTCCGTCAGGTAATTCAATGTATTTTATACCCTGATTTATCCCGTTTTCAACCAACACCATTTCAGGCCCTTTACTGAACCGGGCCACTTCCAACACCACCACACCTATACCAAGCAGTAAAGCAAAAACCGCAGCAATCTTCAGCCAGC
>CAZDBX010000188.1:0-6197 GCA_964503805.1 uncultured Lentimicrobium sp.
GTTTGTCTTTATATTGAAAGTAACTTGCATATTTTTTCATTTGTTCATCGATCAATCTTGCTGCATTGCGGACCGCCTCCTCTTCTTCCCTCTGTATCGTCAGTTTATAGGGCCGGTCAGCAATTACAACAGTTATCGACAGTTCATCCATCAGGTAGTTTAACAGTTTATTTATTTAAAAGTCCGATGCAATGGTCAATTTCCCGCACAAGCTCATTAATCTTTAGTTTGACATTTGTCCGGCTCTCTTCTCTGTTCAGTGATTTCGCCAGTTTTAATGCAGTTAGTTTTTCGTGTAATTCATTGATCTCCTTTTGGAGGTCTTCAATCCTCATGCTCAGCGAGTTCACTTCATTATGTAAACGCTGGTTCTCGCCTTTTAGTATGCCGTTTTTTTCAATCAGCTTACGCACTTTGTAGTCAATTCCTGCAACAAGCGTAACGGCACTTTTCATGAAATCCTCTTTAAGAGCGGCAAAGTTAGTTTAAAGTTTGACATCCGCAAGCAGGCTGCCGGGCTGCCCGCGGTCATTTTTCTTCAAATATAAACAATTTCATGAATACATCCATCTTTTTTCTTAATTTTAATTAAAATTTCTCCATTGTAATGGTTAATTCAACACAGGTCCCTTAGCAGATGCTGATATCCGGTTAACCTGGATTGGTGAAGTAAAGATGTTATCGGTTATCTTCATAAATTAGTAAGATTAGAGATCAAGCCTGACACTTTTTAAACAATAAGGGTGCCCATCGGAAACCGCCGTGATTTAAGATGAAAAGTTATGAAATGTTCCTTATTTAATTATTGAGAAAAACTAATTATGAAAGAAGAATTTCTGCATTATATCTGGAAATACAGGCTATTCAATAAGCCGTTAATGACAATTGAAAATGAGTATATTGAAGTGATTTCGCCCGGGATTCACAACCATAATGCCGGACCCGATTTTTCCGATGCCAGACTCAGGATTGGTGAAGCTCTGTGGGCAGGCAATGTCGAAATTCATGTGAACAGTTCAGACTGGTACCGGCATGGCCATCAGCATGATCCGGCCTATGAGAATGTGGTGTTGCATGTGGTTTACCATTATGATGATTCCACTACTGACAACCGGTTTCCGGTTTTGGAACTGAAGGAGTTTTTCGATTTATCGTTGTATTCAAACTATCAGCAGTTCATAAATTCGAAGCGATGGGTGCCTTGCATCAACCAGCTGAATGCGGTGCCGGCACATGAAATTTCCCTGTGGCTAGAACGTATGCTGATTGAAAGGCTCGAGCACAAAGCAGCGTTGATTCAGGGCTTTCTGAGACTGGGAAACAACGACTGGGAAGAGGCCTTTTATCATACCCTGGCCCGCAGTTTCGGTTTCAGTGTAAACGCCCTGCCCTTCGAAATGATGGCCAGGTCGCTGCCGTATCGCGTGATTGCCAAACATCTGGATCGGCCCATGCAGGTGGAAGCGCTGGTTTTCGGTCAGGCCGGGCTGCTCTCGCATGACCTGAGAGATCTCTGGCCGCAGGAGTTGTTCAGGGAGTATTCCTTTTTAAGGCAAAAGTATCATCTGGTGCCAATTGTGACGCATCTCTGGCGTTTTATGCGGTTGAGACCAGTGAACTTTCCAACCATTCGCCTGGCGCAGTTCTCAGCTTTGCTCTGTGCCGGCGGAGGATTGCTTTCGCGTATGCTGGAGTGCAAAACCATCGATGAACTGACGGTGCATTTTTCCGGCGTCAGCGCCTCTGCATATTGGGACACCCACTTTATTTTCGACCGTTTCACACCCGGCCGGAAGAAACACCTTGGAAAAGAAGCAATAAGTTTGCTGATGATCAATGCCGTGCTGCCTTTCCTGTTTGTTTATGGCCGTTCCATCGACAACGATCACCTGTGTAACCGGGCTTTGGATTTTTTCGGCCGGCTGCAGGGTGAGAAAAATGCACAGATCAGCCACTGGAAGGCCGCCGGCATGGATGTGTCCAGTGCCTTCAACACCCAGGCCCTGATCGGTATGAAATCGGATTATTGTGATAAAAAGCGATGCCTCGATTGCAGGATTGGAAATTTCCTGCTTAAAATAACAGTTGGCGAAAGATGATTTATTTTTTAATATTGCATCTACCAGACCGGACCGTCAGTTTTATTGCCTGAGCCCTTTGAAATGGTAGAAAGTAATGCAGGTGAAAAGGTCCTCCTGGAGTTTACATTTCTTGTGCATAGTTCTTAAGTGTCAGAATATAAGTTGCTTTTAAAGTCGTAAGGATTGCAACATTTACATACTAAAGTCAAAATCACTCAGAGAAACGATGAGCACAAACACTGAAGCATGGGGGTCCAGGGTCGGGCTGGTATTGGCTATGGCAGGGAATGCCGTTGGATTTGGTAATTTTTTAAGGTTTCCGGTGCAGGCCGTGCAAAATGGAGGCGGGGCCTTTATTATTCCCTACCTGGTTTCATTCCTTTTACTGGGCCTTCCGCTGCTGATGATAGAATGGGCCTCCGGCAGGTTCGGCGGACAGTTTGGCCATCACTCCACCCCGTTTATCATGGGTTCGATGGACAAACGCTGGATATGGAAGTATGTGGGTGTCTTCGGTATATTTTCGAACATTGCCATTGCCGCCTATTATTGCTACATTGAAAGCTGGACAATCTCCTACATCTTTCACTCCCTTTTCGGGACCTTCAACGGGATGGACCAGCACGAGGTAGCCGGATTTTTCAGCAATTACCTGGATGTTACTACCTCAACAACCGGCATACCCTATGAGGCCCTGATTTTTTTCGTACTCTGTCTTGCCCTTAATACATGGATACTGAGCCGCGGGTTAAGCGGCGGCGTGGAAAAGGTGGCCAAAATCGGGGTTCCCATGCTGATTGTTTTTGGAATTTTCCTTGCGTACAGGGGCATTACCCTGAAGGCCGGACAAGAGGGGGCGATCAATAACGGAACGGTGGGGCTTAATTTTTTGTGGACGCCTGACTACTCCTCCCTGGCCAACCCCAAGGTGTGGCTGGCCGCCGCCGGACAGATTTTCTTTACCCTTTCTGTGGGCATGGGATCCATACAGTGTTACGCTTCCTACCTGAAGAAGCGTGACGATATCGCCCTCAACGCGATGTCGGCCGGTTGGATGAATGAATTTGTGGAAATAGTGCTGGGCAGCGCGGTGATTATCCCGATCTCTATCGGCTATCTGGGCATCGACAGGGTGGTGGAACTTACCGGAATCGGCGGGCTCGGGCTGGGTTTCCGCACCATGCCGTTTTTGTTTGAGCAGTGGGGGCCCATACTCTCGGCCATTGCCGGGGTGAGCTTTTTCGGACTCTTGTTTTTTGCCGGCATCACTTCCTCTCTGGCTATGGGTACACCGGGTATGGGATTCCTGATGGATGAGTTTAACTGGACAAGGCCCAAAGCAGCGTTTGCTTTTGGTACCGTTGTGCTTTTGCTGGGCTTGCCCACCATCTTCTTTTTCAATGAAGGGGTCTTCGATGAATATGACTACTGGGCCGGAACGGTGTCCCTGGTTGTTTTCGCGCTGCTCGAAGCCATCCTTTTTTCCTGGGTATTTGGCCTGAAAAAGGGCTGGCGCGAAATTACCGAAGGAGCCGATATAAAAATCCCGCTGATTTACAGGTTTATCATCAAATACATTACCCCGGTTGTGCTGATTCTTGTATTTACAGGCGCCCTTATCCGCCCTGTAAATGACGACTGGAGCAACCTGAATCCGCGGGAATGGGAGTTCCATAATGAGAGCATTATCGGACAATTGCAGCATAAAGGTGTCGGGCCGAATAAAACATGGTTTGCGGATGCTTTTTTTGCCGAAGCCGATGGCAAGGTCGATTCCGTATTCGTCCTGCGCGAAAAACATTATATAAGAGTTACCAGGCCCAGCCCGGCTGGTGAACCTGTATCGCGTGATTACAGATTTAATCCTGAAAAGCATAGTTTATCCCTGACCCCGGGAGATGAAGTCGAAACAGGTACTGTACTTTATACCGGTAAAATTGTGAACAGGGTATTTTTTATTGATATGGCCAGACTATTGCTTGTTTCCTTATTTCTGCTTATTTCGTTACTTGTATATATTGCATGGCGTAAACGAACCAAAGATGGGAGGGTTTCCTGATGAATGCTTCAGCTTTGATACTTATGATAGTTGTTCAACTGGTTGTGGTGGTGCTCACCGTTTACTTTTTTTACCGCGTGCTGGTGTCGAAACCAAAACCTGAACCTGATTCCTATATTGATAATGATGATGTAGAACTATAATCGCTGCCCAGTGAATAACCGGCTGAAAGAGTATTTCCATTTTGGCAAATCGGAACGCAATGCCATTCTGATCGTGATTCTGCTGGTTGTTTTTCTGGTGCTTGTGCCTCGCATTTACAGTAAGTACCGAACGCCCGTGCCGTTTAGCGACGGCTCATTTGCGGCCGAAATTGATGCGTTCCTGAAACAGGAAGCATCGGTGGCGCAGGCGGATCAGCACAGTTTTGATTTTACACGTCCCGACAGGTCTGCTGCAAGGGAAAGGTTCCATCCTTTTGATTTTGACCCTAATACGTTGGATCATGCAGGCTGGGTCAGGCTGGGTTTCACGGAAAAACAGGCCGGTGGTATTCTGAAGTTCAGGGAGAAGGGCGGGAGGTTCTTCAAAAAGGAGGATTTGCGGAAACTCTATGCTGTCAGCGATGAGATTTATGCTCTTCTGGAACCTTTTGTCAGGATTGAATCTGCCCATAACCCGGCTTCCGGTCTAGAAAAGCAACCTGAGCGTTCGTATCCTTTAAGCCGGACAGCTGATGAGCACGCAGAACTGAACAGCTCCGATTCGGCGGGTCTGGTAAAGGTCAGGGGAATAGGCCCGGCTTTTGCACGCAGGATAATCCGTTACCGCGAGAAGCTGGGAGGCTTTTCCGATGCACGGCAATTGCTCGAAGTATATGGCATGGACAGCATAAGGTTCAGCCAGATCAGCAAAGGCGTTTTTGCCGATGCGTCACTCGTCAGGAAAATAAATATCAATACGGCAAACATGGACGAACTGCGGGCCCATCCCTACATTGACTATTACATTGCAAAGGCCATCATTGACAAACGGATACGAAAGGGGAGTTATGCTTCCCCGGATGAATTGCTCGAAATTCCGCTGATTTATGAGGATCTGTATTTTAAACTCAGACCATATCTGACCGTGAACTGATGCCGATGAAACAACGCGTTGTTAATATTTTTCTGAAGTTTTCCCGCGGTAAATTGTTGCCGGTATTGCTAGCCTTGCTGCCTGTTTTAAGTCCTTTCAGGGGCGGTACGCAGGTGTTGCCCGGTGTCGAGAATCTTGTCAACCGGGCCAATGAATTACGCAACAGCAACCCGGGGCAGGCCATGCAACTGGCAACAATGGCAATGGACGAAGCCCGGAGGGAGAACCATATACCTTCAATTGCCAGGGTATACAGGTTCACCGGGGTGCTGAATTTTATGACCGGAGATCTGGAAACTGCTGCCCGGCAGTTTGATTCCGCCATTATATTATATAAGAAGGTCAAAGATGACAAGGGAATTGCCGCCAGTCTCAATAACCTCGGGGTGATTTATCAGGAGAGGGGCGATTATCCCCGTGCAATTGACTGTTTTGATGAGTCGGTCCGCATAAAACTTGATCTGGGCGATACTGCCGGAGCAACAAGCGGGATGATCAACACGGGAACCATATACAGCTATATGGGTAATAATGGTAAAGCGCTTCAGATTTTTGAAGATGTGCTCCGGATTGCATCGGCAAACCGTGATACAGCCAGGATTATAGATGTGAAAATCAACATGGGTACGGTCTTTATCAATGATAAAATGCCTGATAAGGCGCTGGAAATTTTACTGGAGGCTGCTTCCCTTTCGAAGATAACCATGGACGATTACAGCCTGGCTTATTGTTATAACAATATAGGAGGAGTTTACCAGAATACCCGTCAGGACAACAAAGCGGTCAATTACTTCAGTCAGGCGCTGGCTTTGCGCGATGACCTGGGAGATGTGGCCGGTATGGCTACCACCCTCGATAACCTGGGAAAGATGTACACCAGACTCGGCGAATACGATAAAGCGCTCGGTTACTTTTTTCAGGCCCTGAAAAACAACCAGCAGCTTGAAGATAAGCGGAGCACGGCGATTTGCCTGAATTCA
>CAZDBX010000189.1:0-6195 GCA_964503805.1 uncultured Lentimicrobium sp.
AAAACAACGGCTTTGAGGTTGTTTACAAAAAGGGCGTTTGTGGCAAATATCCTTCCGCCACCTGCACCGGCGACCGGATTCCCCTGTTCATCCATTCCGAAGGTTTCCACCCCGGTAATGGCATTCCTGATGCTTCCGCCGTAGCGGATATTCAGGGTTGCCTGTTGCCCGGAAGGTGAAGAATAGTCGGGGTTGCCATACAGCCTGATACCTTTCCAGCGATCAGTGCAGTCGTTTGTCAGGGTACCTCCGTCAATATTCAGCGTTCCGCCGGGTAATACCTGAATGGTTCGTCCCCGGCCCATTTCTACGCGCTTGCTGATGGTGAGTTTTGCCCCGGGATTTACAATTACATCCTGCAGCACTTTACGATCGCTGTCCCATTGGATGGTGTCAGAAATATTCAGGGCATTTTCGGTTACCGGCAGGCACAGGTCGGTTTCCCACAGTCCCCGCCCGAAGGTGCCTGCGATGATTTTTTTGCGTGAATAGCTGATGGCAAGGTCCGCCACAATGGTGAGCGGAAGTCCTTCGCCAAAAGGAACCCATTGGGTGAGGTTTGCATCGCGGTAATATACGCCGGCATCCGTGGCGGCAAGGAGAATATCATAACCTGCGCCCTTCACATATTTTATGGTATTTACCGGTAAATTGGGCAACCCCTCTGAATAGTTTGTCCAGGTTGTTCCTGCGTCTTCCGAAATATACACATGCCTGTTTTCCCACATTCTGTCGAGCGAAAGCCAGATTTTCTGCGGGTTTTCGGGGTGTATGGCCACATCGCTGATTCCTGTGTAATTGAGGTTCAGCTGCCCGCGGGGGGTAATGTCGAACCACCGGTTACCTCCATCCGGGGTAACGAACAATTTGGGTTGCGAAGGATCACCCCAGTCGGGATTCTGAAAAGCGGTATAAATCACCGAACTGTTTGACGGAGCCACCCTGATGGTGATCAGTTTGGGTTCGCCCAGGGCGGGGAAATCGCTGATGCGTTCGAAACTGTTAGCCCCGTCGACCGATTTCCAGACATTCCTCACGCCGAGGTAAAGGATGTCTGGATTCTGAGGATCCATTTCGAGCGGTTTATCCCAACGGCCCGCTTCTGTGCTGTCAGGTATACCCAGGGTAGTAAAATTGAGTCCGCCGTCTGTTGACTTTTTCAGGAATATGTGGGGCTGGGTGTATTTCGGAGGTACCCCGACCAGATAAACAATATTCGGATCATTGAAGTTAATGGCGCCGTCGTAGGCGTCGCTTATCCTGGCATTCCTGGACCATTCGCCGGTTTTGAAATTGTAAAAAGAGAGATTGGCATCCTGCGGGCCCCCGAACATCATGTCGCTGTTCTCACCGATGGTGATGTTATGTAGCTGAAGGATCTGCATCCCGTTCCGGGTGATGTCCTGCCAGGACTCTGCACCGGTGTTGGATAAACTGACTCCTCCGTCGTTGGCCATATACAGCAGGTCTTTATCCTTTGTGGCATAAACGTGCAGATCTCGAATGTCGATGTGATATTTGTGGTCGCTGCATTCAATATACTTTGCCGAATCCGCTTCGATCCGGTATTTGAAAAGCCATACACCGCCCAGATAGAACTCCTCATTGTCGGCAGGAGAAATAGCAAGCTGCATCTTCCAGTAGCCGGCAAAGGGTTCAACTTTCATCTTCAGGGTTTCGAAAGTGGTGCCTTCATCAAAGGAACGGAAGAGGTATTTCCTTGTTCCTCCGATGGTTCCGGTGCTGTCATAAGCATCGCAGAAAGCGAGCATCAGCCCCGGCGTTTGCGCGGAGAGCGAAATGGCGACCCTGCTGAGAACAAAATTGGTATCCAGCGGAAGTATGTGGGTGATATCGTCCCAGGTGGCGCCTGCATCGTTACTTTTCAACAGGTGATTGCCGCAGGCAAACACGGTGTTGGGCTCGCCGGGTTTGTAATTCAACGAGAACAACTCGGCTTTCGGCTTACTGAAAACCTCTTCCCAGCTTGCGGTGCCGTCGGTGGTACGGTAGATATAACCGCGGCCCGAGAATTCCGTATTGAGCAGGGCAAGCATGGTGTCTGGTGAAGTCGGGTGCATTCCCGTTTTCTGAACGACAAATGAAGCGGATATTATATCGTTGTCCAGCGAAGTTTGTTCCCAGCTTTCTCCTCCGTTATTGCTGATCATCACGCCCATGCCATAGGAGCGGTTAAACCCGTAATGGCCGGTGCCGATAATGATTCTGTCTTTATTTCTGGGGTCCACATGGATGGATAAAACGCCGGTAGTGAATGTATTGTGCGAAAGGGGCTGCCAGTTTTCACCTCCGTCACGCGTCCTGAAAATGCCGCCGGTATTGCTGCCGGCATAAATCGTTTTAAAGTCGGATGTGTCGACCCAGATTGCGCTTACAAGGCCCAGGTAGGCCGATACCGGATGCGTGGTTTTCGACGGGCCAAGCGGAACCCATTGCGCATAACGCTGGTTGCCGGGATCTTCACGCTCGGCCGGTTTGAGCAAATGCTGCTGAATAGCCCTGGTGTATGCTTTCAGGCTGCCGTGTTGATCAGCGCGGGCAGCAGCAAACCATTCCGAACGGATAAACTCCTTTCCGGTATATGCCGGATGCCATGGCCCCTGAGGATAGGGCGTCTGGGCTGAAAGTACCAGCGGGGCAATGAATAATATAGTGATGAGTCTGTATAGAGTCTTTGCTGGAATATACATAGTCGGTTTAGCTTGGGATTCCATAAGGTCGGGACTCCGATGCGGAAGTTTAACAGACACGCTGTTAGTGTCTGACTGCTTTCTCACTGCATGGCGAAACCAGTCCTGTCCGGGAAGATTAATATCCCAAAGTTAGATAAAAACGGAATATGCTTGTGATACAGGCTGTTTTTTCAGCCCGGTAGAAGGGATTAACGGCTGATATTTAGTAAATTGAAGATAAATGTTACTGCTGCAGCTTGATCACCATGACCTTGAAATCGGAAACCGAGATATTGTCAAAACCCCTGTTGGTGCCTCCTTCAACGAAGATGCACTGGTCCTTCTGCACGAGCACCTTTTCGTCATCGGTTTCAATCATGGATTTCCCTTCCAGCACAAAAAAGAAGACATCTTTGGGGTTGATGTGTTTCGCGATCTGCTGACCGGGTTTCAGGGTAAGGTGGATAATTTCGACACAGGATGACTGAGCTATGATATGACCATCCAGATCATAAGGTACTTTGGGGGCCTGATGCAGCTTTGTGATTTTCATGGTTTTGTCCTTCCTGAATTTTTTTGTTTGATTTCTTCTTTCTGATTTTCAGCCAGATCCATACGCCTGTGATCAGGATCAGCAGTGTGGTGAGACCCATCAGCGGGACGTAGAGGATATAAAAATCACCTAAAATTACAGAGAAAATTCTTCCCGTATGTACTTCCAGGGCCAGATTCCACAATGAAACAGGCAATTTTGCGATGAATCCCGGCATTTCCGGTTTTTTGATGTCTTTTACCAGCGGAATCCATCCGGCATTGTAATCAAGCATGGCAACGGGCTTACCCTCCTGATTGATTACTCCGGCCACGGCGACCGAGCCAAAGGGATTTCCCCTTCCGGAAGATACGGCAGGCAATCCGGTGATGTAATTCAATACAAGGTCACGGTGCGGAAACCACTGGTAAATTCCGCTGAAAGAACTCACGATAAAGCTGCTGTCGTTCAGTGCCTGAAACGCCGTTATGCCCATCACGCTGACTTCAGGCTGAACGCCATAAGGATGGGCAATCGTATCTTTGCCGGGCGTAAAGCGGTAAAATCCTTCGCTGGTTGACAGGATCAATTCTCCTGAAGCCGGGTCTGTGACCAGATCCCTGAACTTATCATGCCAGCAGTTGGTATGATCAAGCACAGATCCCGGGACTGGGTTTACCCTTGCATACGCAATCGGGATCAGCAGGGGAGGGCGGAGAAACATTCCCGTGATGGTGGTGATCAGCAGAAACAGAAGGCCGTAAACCCCCAGCTTGTTGTGCCAGTTGATGGAAAACCGGTTGATGCGCCTGAGTTTCTTCCTTAGCTTTTCGCCTGCGCGGCGCGCCAATGACGGCAAAAATGTGTAATAATATCCGCTGAGTATGATAAATATCAGCGAAAGCCCCACGAGATCAACAAGAATTTTGCCAGGCAACCCCATCAGCTCGCCGCTGTGGATGATCCAGAGGGTGCGGAAAAGGCCCGCTTTCCCGTCATCATCGCCGGCGCGCGGAACAGGTATTTCCGTTGCGTCTGCGGTTTGGCTTCCGCGGTCAGGGAAGGTGTACAAATGTGAGCGGGTAAGAATCAGGAGATTCTCTCCGTACTGCGCAATCTTCACTACCCGGGGCGATTTTTCAGGCAGCGTTATCTGCTCCCATTTTTTGATGCCTTCGTTATAGGAATAAAGTCCGAAAAGCGTTCCGGCATAAAGGTTTCCAGCTTCCGAATGCAGCAGGGTAAATACTTTCCGCTGATCCATTCCACTGCCGAATCCCGCATTGAAGTCGGTAAAACTGCCGAAATCCTTGTCGGTTTTCCAGATGCCGATGTTTCCGTATACCAGTTGGTTGTTTTTATCCAGCAGAACATTTCCTTTAACAGCCGCAAGGTTCCAGTTCCGATAATTATAGTCCGGCGGCATGAGTTGCCGGGGAAAGTTCACCCCCGAAAACCAGTTGCGGTGATTCATCACAATACCGGAAGCGGCGAAAAGGATCAGGAATAATCCAATGATAAGGGAGGGCCATTTGTGGTATTTACGGATGCGCTTCATTCCCTGATGTTTAGTTTGGTGTAGCGGTAGCAGCTGTTGCAGGATAGAACCATTGCAACTGTCAGGTTTCCGGAATTAAAGTTCAGATAGCTTCCGGGAGACAGCTGCAATGGTCATCGGTAAACAGTCCGGTTATGCTTTGATCATGGTGAGCACCATTTTGAAGCGGGAAGTTGCATTTACAGCATGCGGAACATTGGCCGGCATGATGATGGTCTGCCCGGCTACCAGGTGGTTGATGATACCGCCTATGACGATTTCGGCTTCCCCTTCGGTTACCTGAATCATGGCATCAAAGGGAGCCGTGTGTTCGCTCAGCTTCTGGCCTTTGTCGAAAGCGAAAAGACTTACATTTCCCGCACTCTTCTCAAGCACGCGCATACTTACGATTCCGCCGTCGGAATAGGTTATCGATTCATTGAAACTGAACGCCCTGGCGTTGTTGAACTTATTATTTTCCATGATCTGATTTTAGTTTTGTGTTGCAATGAAATAAATGGTGTAACTGCCGTCGTCCTCTTTTTTCATCCAGTGAGCATAATTCATGCTGCTGGCTTTGTCGATAAGGGGAGCCGGCAAAAACGGAGCGGTCAGCTTGTAGATTTTTCCGTTTTCAAGCATTTTCAAATCGGCCATTACCTGGTTTACCGGGTGTTCTCCGGCTGCAAGCATGGGCCTGGCGTCCAGTTCAGCCGCAATCAGCGATTCGTTGAACCATGCCGGGGTTTCGGTTACATACATGTGGTTGTCATTTTGAGTGAAAAGGTCCTGTCCGATTTCAGCCCGCAGGCGGTTGATCAGGTCTTCGACCTTAACATTGCCGATTGCGGCAGCCTGCTGCAGGGTGGCAATTTTTGCAACGGTACGCCGCAAAACGGGATTCTTCAGCTTTTCAAAAGCCGGGACATAACTGATCAGGATGTCTTCGAGTTGCGGGTAGGCTTCGATGGCCTGAAGTACTTTGGTTTTTGGAGTTATGATGAGTTGGTCGTTCATTGCAATGATTGTTAGGTATATGAAAGAATTCTCTGCTCGCCCTGAAGTTCGCGGTAACGGGTAACATCATGCGATACTTCAAGCACACCGAGGTATTCACCCTGTTCGCCGCGGAGTGCAAAATATTCAATATGAATCATTTTCCCACCCATATTGATCCAGAAGGGGGCACGGTTCTGACGGCCCGATTTGAAATCGTCGATGATTTTATCAACGATGTGCGCGCTTGCGGGCGGGTGACAGAGCCTTACATCGCGGTTCAGGATAGCGCGGTTGCGCTGAAATACGCGTTCGGCACCCTGGGTGAAATATTTAACCTTGTCGTCTTTATCCACAAAGGTCATGTCAACGGGAATGGTATTCAGGATGGCCAGCAGCTCGGCAGCGCTGAAACTGCCCGATGGCAATTGAATGTG
>CAZDBX010000190.1:0-6188 GCA_964503805.1 uncultured Lentimicrobium sp.
GTGCTACTCCGTGAAACCTCGGTGTGCTCTGTGTAACTTTTTTTGTTTCACAGAGATTCACAGAGTAGTCACAGTGACTCACAGAGTTTAAGATACTTCTCCGTGCTACTCCGTGAAACCTCGGTGTGCTCTGTGTAACTTTTTTTGTTTCACAGAGATTCACAGAGTAGTCACAGAGACTCACAGAGTTTAAGATATTTTCTGTGTTACTCCGTGTAACCTCATTGTGCTCTGTGTAACTTCTTATTTCACTAATGGTTACAGATGTTGCTTCAATGCACTCAGTTTAGGAACTATTTTGGATCACCCTTATCTGTCAGTAAATCCCCAAACATAATATAATCTTTCACCAACCCAATCTGCGTTCGGATGGCATAAGTTTCCGTAGCAATATTCCATGTTTCAATGGCCTGCCGGGCTTTTTCCGGTAGCTTTGATGTGTTGTTGTTGGAAATGTAGATATACAAGGCCACATCTTTCGCAAAAGCAAGCCTGGCTTCATTGTCGGCTGCAACCGGTAGATTGGCAGTTCTTTCTTCCAGCACCCTGAGCATTTCATCTTTTGAAGGTGAATACTGCTGCATGACCATGGTACGCAAAGAAGTAACAAAGCCTGGTACGGCCATGGGCCTGATGTTTTGGCTATGATATGGCGGTGGGATGGTAAACACAATCAGGCCTTCCCTGAAATCAACCTTTATGGGCATTTGTTTTCCCGATTGCTGTGCAAAAAGACAAATTGTAAGCAAAAGTAAGGCAACAGTCAAATATATTCTTTTCATTTTTAGTTATTTAAGTGTTTTGTTGAGCGCAATCCTGATAAAACCAATAGCGTTCTGATTGATGTTTATTCCACGATAAACTTACACCTGCCCACCGCCTGACTGCCCGAAAATGCAACCGCCATATACAATCCCGGTGACCAGTTGACCACATCCAAAGTTGTTTCGTTTACTCCGCTGTTTACGCAGAAAGAGGTAACTTCTTTACCAATACTATTGTAACACTTTACAGTAATATTCCTGTATCTCAGCGTATTGTCATAGATAAGCCTGAGCGTTGCATTTGCCGGAACAGGTGCCGGGGTGATTTTCAATTCCGTTTGTTTTACCGACGGTTTATAATCCTCGTTGTTCACCACTATCAGGCAATCATCCAAGGCTATGACATGCGAAACAATCGGCTCAGGGCAAAGGGTATCATAGTTAAGGTTGCTCCAGGGGATGCTGTCTAATTCAAGTTCAGGCAGCAGCCGCATGGCATAAATATCATCGTAATCGGGGTTGGTTCCGGCACAGGCGCCGGCAACAATAATTTTACCATTGTGCGTAAGTGAAGGCAATCCAGCCCAAAATAGCAGTGGCTGGGTTTCTGTGATAAATAGATCCAGTACATTGCCTAATGTGTCGATTTTTATCATTACCGGGCGTGTATCCGTAACATTGTTCGAAAGGTACATAGCCGCCGAACCATAAAAATTTCCATTCAAATTTTCTGTCAATAGAAAATATCCTGCAGCGAAACGGTTAAGCGTATCAGGAATAGCCACTGGTGCATCATATATATAGTTTCCATTAAGATCATTTACAAATAACTGAGGAGTGGAATAGGAATTCTGCGGGTTATACCACGCCCCATCAGTATAAATCTTATTATTGTATAAAACAGATGTAGTGGCCAGTGTATATTTATTATCATTGATGCCATGCACATAAAACCACTCCTCGTTGCCATTGGCGTCCGCCTTTACCAGAAACATTCGTATGTATTTTGACAAACCACCACCAGGATCAGGCCAGTAACAATTACCTGTTACCAGAAATCCACCATCAGGCATAAGCAATAGTTTCCATGGGTCCGGATCCCAGATATCCGGGTGCAGTTGCGGGCTTGCCAATTCTTTCCGCCACACCGGCTGCCCATCCGGGGTAAATTTATGTAAATGAAATGAGTTCATGTTATCCGGATCGTTTTGCATACTTAGAGCAACGATTGATCCATCTTCAGTAACTATGGCATCCCAAAAAAAATCAGGTTCTGAAGGATTATTTACCAGATTTGTACACCATTCTTTTTGACGGCATGAATCAAGTTTTAACAACAAAGGGTCATCAATATAATTGTCATTAAATTTTGCCCCAGGTAATATTGTTTCACCATTCGGTAAATTATAAGGTTGGATAATACAAGATCGTTCAGCAACCCCGTCACCAATTAATAATTCAAAAATTTGTGTTCCATTATTATCCAATTTCCATAGTAAGCTATGGGCATTGTTTATAGGTGTAAAATTTGCTACATAGATGTTCAGCATATTACCAACGTCATAATCTTGTTTAATACCATACGGTAAATGACTTTCCCAGTCTGGTGAATAATAATGCAGCCAAGGTTGTGCATTGGTAATCAAAGGAAAAAGTAATATAATCAAAAAAACATTTTTCATAACTAAAAAGTAGAGAGCTATAGCAGCTAATGCCGCTATAGCTCAGGTGGAATTATTGGATAGTTAACTTAATGACGTCAACCTGACCGTTTAAATCAGAGAGTTCCATCAAATATATGCCTGGTGGTAAGCCTTTAAGTGGTATAACTAACTGATTTGTATTTGCTGAAAGCAATTTAGTTGCATAAGCTTTTCCGGTAAGGTCAAATAATTTTATGGAGCCTTTTGTTTCTTCGTTTGGAAGACAGTAATCAACAGTAATAAAACCTGTTGCCGGATTTGGAAAAACTCTCAAATAGGTATTTTCTACTTTCCCATGAATATCATTAGGTATATTACGTCTTCCTCTTATTGATTTGGTAGTTTCAGGGAGAAGATATGGCTCTTGATAATTTACTAAACTTCTGTCAATCAGCGTATTTCTTGCAAATACTTTTATTTGTTCGTTTGAACTTAAGCAATAAGTTTCCAGATTTTGCACAGGGATACTGCCTGAACTTCCATATTGCTGAATGTTTTGCATATAAGAAACGAAATCTCCACATTCTGCTTCTTTTCCTGTTATTGAAACAAGTGAAGGGATCTCAATAGCTGAATTGTAAGCAAGATCTGTTTCTTCTTCTGATAGAAGGTAAAGCGATCTCAAGTACTTGGCCTGTAACAAAGCAATGCCATCTGTTAAATTAATCAGGGTATCCGCCGGATAATCCCCTGAGGGATAAAGTGCAAGCAACGACTTAAATGCTTCATCCCCTGACGACAACTTTGCCGATAACTCTGCTTCAAGCAGTTCTTTGGCGGAAACGGTATCGGCAACTTCCACAATCTCATTGTACATATTATCCGGTATCGGGATCGTTCGTTTATCTAATCACGTTAAGATAACATCCGACTTGGCCGAGTGCGGATTTGCTACCATCACGTCACGGATCATGGCATTGTTCAGCACCTCTTCCCTTTCAACCGCCTGGTGAACTACAGTATCTGACAGATAGGGTTTCATGTTGGCTATGTAAATTTTGCAATCCGGATAATTCCTGAAGTGCGCTTCTTCACTCATGATGTTATTGAATATGTTACTTAGCGCCATATCGATTCTCCCTTGATGATTTTGATATCTTCAATAAATCATTTACATCCGAAAGTTGATGTATTGATTTTATTCCATGCCTTCCCCAAATTATACAACTAATATTAAACAGATTAAGATTTTCTTCATCAATCTTTCGTTGATTATCCAGTAACAATTGAATACCCAGATCATTTTTCAGGTTATTCTTAACAGAAGTTGAAGTAGTGATTAAAACTACTTGGGGAAAATATCCAGCAGGTGAATTATTCAGAGATTCAACAAATTTATTTACACATTGACTGCACGAATTACTACTAACAATTATATAGATGTGTTCATTATCAGGAATAACATTAAAATTCACTGACATATAATCATAGAAACTCTTCGATCTTTGATTTATTCCCCCGATTGTACAATTGCACATTATTGCAATGAATAAAAGGGAGTTAAGGAGAATGAATGTCCTATTATTTTTCATAATCAATTTTGATTTTTTGATAAATAATGGAGTTATTTTTGATGTTATCTGTTAATTCATTAATAATGTAAAACGTATTTTGCAAAAAGTAAATTCTATAAAAGGAAAATTTTCCGGGATCAAAATTAACCTCCCCTATTTTATTAAAAGATTCGTCAAAAATCAGAATCATCCATGGAATTTCGCTTGCTTTCCTTATTTTTCCTTTGTCATTCAGAAAGGATACTTGTGGTTTATAAACCCTGTAGTATTGCCTTAATGACATATTGTAAAATACTTGTTCATATCGTGGTATTTCAGTATTGTATTGTCTTATTTTGCCAAAATCCTGAATTTCAGCCACCGGATAAGAAATTACTTTATTATTATCATCTGAAGCTGCTTTGGCTTTCCCTATTAACGAAGTATTATAATACCGGAATAAACTGTCAGAGGCGCGAAATGAAAATACGATTTCATCATTAATGCCTTCACATATCCAGTAAAAAAAATCTCCGTAGTAATTACCTTTAGTATAGCAATAGGGCCAATTCCCAAACAAATTTGTACCTGATTCTTTGACATCCGCAACCAGACAGTTTGGATATTCATAAAACTCCTTCAGCCCGTTTGTAGTATTGGTCCAGATTTTATAGGAAACCGGGATGTAAAATTTATCATTGAAAAAGTTAATTTCATGATTCATTAGTGATTGAGCAGTTATTATTTCAGATACCCTTTTATATTTTTCCGGCAATTTAAATAATATTTTTATTGTATCATTTGTAAGAAGATCATAGAGGATAAGTTGATCAGCAAACAACAATGCTAATTCATATTTCCTATAAAGAAGAAAATTCATCGGTTTTTGTTGACCTGTTACAATATGTATTTTCCTTAGCTTTTTACTAACAGTATTTTTACAATATAAAGTATCTGAAAGAAAATTATAAGCGTAAATTGAATCCTCCAGTTCAACAAGTTTATGATTCAGAAGAATATTTTCAGACTGGGATAAGTCTCTTGTTATTTCTTCAAAATTCATTAAAGTATCTGTTTCATACGCATATGTAAGGACTTCCTTACTACCTGTTCTTGTTTGGGCACATGACGAAATTAGTGCCAACAAAATCGTTGTTAATATTAAAATAGTTTTTCTCATATTATGATTCTTTAGGCTGTCTCAAAAGGCATATTGTTCTGATATTCTGTCATTTCTCATAACACTAGAGCCAATCAACCTTCTGAAAACTGCTTTTTGCTGATATCGAAGGATTTATGCTTTTTGAGACAACCTAAAATTCCCCAAATTAAACTAATTTGATCTGCAATACAACAATAATATCATCATCCAAAAGCAAACTTTCATCTCCGTCTGCTTTCATAATAATAAACATTTTAGTTGCTGTACCATCAGAAGATTCCTTAATGACAATTTTATAATCACCAGACAAAATCTTATCTATGGTATTTTGATCCAAATCCGGAAAAATAAGATTCCAATTTTGCGAGTTGAAAAAATCACCAAGATTATTATTCTCGTAACTATTAATAAAAGACTGATATAATAAGTATTGACTATCTGATGAATTTGCCACAATTGAAACCGGGTAATAGCAATTCATACATGGATATGTACAGAACACATGACCCAGATATAGAAAATCAGTGACGATATTCTGCGGTGGATAACCGTTACAAGGGTTTTGTTCAGATTTTAACTCTTTGTTTACTGATGACTGAACTACCGGATCATTGGAATCATCTTTACAGGATGTAATAAGTAAACATCCCACGATAAATATTGATATTATCTTTTTCATCTTTCTGTGAATAAAAATTAATTTGAAATTTTTCCACTTTCGCAGTCCTTCACCCCGGGAATTGCGCGGGAACCATGCGCCCGATACTGCAATTCTATTACGCTTTATCGGGAATTTACCTATTTTTGCAAAGCCTCTTTCGATTTTGGTTGGTACTATGTTATAGCTAACTCGGTGCGCCTCGCGGGAGAGGCTTTCTTGTTTTTGGCTGGCCAGGCTCTTTTTTATCAGGCCAATATACAACCACCGCCGTGCAAAAATCCTGCACGCGCGTGCAAGTTTTGTTATTTATACTCAATCCGGATAATATAAAACTGAATTCTCCTGTAATTGCAGGTTTTTATGAATTTTCATGGTTCAACAATAAATATGTTTTAGCAGATTGAT
>CAZDBX010000191.1:0-6174 GCA_964503805.1 uncultured Lentimicrobium sp.
GACGCCTGCTCCTGACGGGATTTGTTTCGACGTAGTCACAGACTGCGCCGAACAGGGGCCTGCAGGAATTTCTAATTACTAATTTTTAATTTCTAAACAGATTGATCTTTTGTAATATAAGCGCTGATTATGCATTATAATTACTGGATTTCATTTTCACGACATATCCCACTTGAGGAGGGGTTTACACATTTCCATATTTGCACATTTCCACATTGCAACATTGCGAAGCACTTAAACACCCGAACACTCGAACACTTGAACACCTCTACACCTTCTCCGCTTCTTTCCAGTCTCCCCCTTCCTTAATCAATGCTATCAGCGCTTCCACCGCTTCGTTTTCAGGGATTCCGCGTTTTACGGGTTCTTTGCTTTTATAGAGGGTGACCTTTCCTTTGCCGGAACCCACATACCCGTAGTCGGCGTCGGCCATTTCGCCGGGGCCGTTCACAATGCAGCCCATTACCCCGATTTTCAAGCCTTTCAGGTGGGCGGTACGGGCTTTGATCTGTTGCAGCGTTTCCTGAATATGAAATAAAGTGCGGCCGCAAGAGGGGCAGGCAATGTATTCGGTGCGTGAGATACGCCGGCGGGTGGCCTGCAGCAGGCCGAAACCGGCGGAGATCAGGGTTTCATTGCTAAGCCCTTTGGCTTCGAGGCAGAGTCCGTCCCCAATGCCATCGATCAGCAGGTTGCCAGGGTTAAGGCTGATTTCGGTAATTAAATCTTCCAAGGATTCCGCAACCACAGGACTTTTTAAGATCAGGGGATTTTTCAGTTTTCTGGCGTGCAACGCGTTTTCAAGGCGGCGCAACTGAGCGGTTCCTGCTGCGGCCAGCAGGGCGATGGTGTTGTCGCGCGCAAGCGTCTCCATCAGTTCGGGCAGATGGGCGTTAAGGTAGTCCTCATCCCCCTCGATCATCAGGGGCTGAAGGTTATTGGGGAGGGCTTGTCCGGCTTGTACCAGCCGGTGGGGCAGCGGGGTGATTTCCCCTTTCTCCCCTGCCAGCAGCAACTGATTTCCCTGCTTCAGCAGCACGGCCACGGGATTTTTACCGCCCAGCGGACCTGAGGCTGCAGTTTCCCGCTTCCCGTTGATCTCTTCATTTACTGAAAGGTCGGGACGTATCTGTCTGGTGATGGTGCCGTCAGGATGGTTTTGGTGAAACCGGCTGACGATGGCCCGGGCAACGGGCAGTTCGGCTTCAGGGGCTTCGGTCAGCGAGACCCTGATGGTATCGCCTATGCCCCTGGCCAGCAGGGCGCCGATGCCGGAAGCCGATTTCAGCCGGCCGTCCTCGCCGTCGCCGGCTTCGGTTACGCCCAGGTGCAGCGGGTAGTTCATCCCTTCCAGGGTCAGTTGTTCAGCCAGTTGCCGGCAGGCCTCCACCATCACGCGCACGTTACTCGATTTGAGGGAAAGCACCAGGTTGTGGAAACCCTGCTGATGGCAAATGCGGGTAAATTCCAGCGCCGACTGAACCATTCCTCCGGCGGTGTCGCCGTAGCGGCTGAGGATGCGCTGCGACAGGGAGCCGTGGTTTACCCCGATGCGGATGGCTGTGCCGTATTCGCGGCAGATGCCGAGCAGGGGCGTCAGCTTTTCAGCGATGCGTTCCAGTTCCTGTTGGTATTCCTGTTCACTCCAGTGGGTCTTTCCGGGTGAAGGACGGTCGGTATAGTTGCCGGGGTTGATGCGCACTTTCTCCACGAGCCGGGCCGCAATCTCTGCAGCCTCAGGATTGAAATGGATATCAGCAATCAGGGGGACTTCAAATCCTCTTTTTTTAAGTTCCGTTTTGATCACCCCCAGGTGGGCGGCTTCCTTCGGACCCGGCGCCGTGATGCGCACCAGCTCGCTTCCGGCCTCAATCATGCGGATGGCCTGATCAACCGTGGCCCGGGTATCGAGGGTGCCGGTGTTGGTCATGCTCTGGATGCGGATGGGATGGCTGCCCCCCATTGGCAGGCCCCCGATATTGACAACACGGGATTGGTAGATCATCGCGATAAGTGTTGGTTGTTGCAAAATTACAAGAATCGCGGATAAATTTGGAAAATGTAGGAAGTGGAGAGGGAGTGAGAGAGTGACAAGGAGACAAGGAGACGGGGTGACAAGGGGAGGGAGTGAAGAGGTGAGGGAGAGAGGCGGAGAAAGGGAGAAGGATTCACCTGACAGGCTTTATTTTAACCTGTCAGGTGTGTTAAAGACGATTAAACCTTGATAAGTCAAGCTTTTTGCACGGACGGGAAGCCTGCTCCTGTCGGGAATTGTATCGGAAGAAAAGATTTCTCGCAGATCGCCGCAGATAAGTAACGCAGATTACCGCAGATCTGCCTGAAATACCGGAACAAGTATCCTCTTAACAGGTTTTCTTTTAACCTGTTAGGTGTAAAAGAGACGTTTAAACCTTGATAAGTCAAACTCTTTGCACGGACGTGGACGTCCGCGCCAACCGGCATCAGAATTCTCCTGACAGGTTTTCTTCCAACCTGGCAGGTGTGTAAAAGACATTTAGACCTTGACAAGTCAAACTTCTGGTACGGATGGGACGCCTGCTCCTGACGGGATTTGTATCGACGTAGTCACAGACTTCGCCGAACAGAGGAGAAGATTGGGTACGGGATCCACCGGAAACCTAATCTGCGCAAATCTGCGGGCTAAATCAGCGTGAAACTGCGGCTTTCCTGTATGGCAATCCGTGAAAAAGAATCTCTCGCAGATCGCCGCAGAAAAATAACGCAGATTACCGCAGATCTGCCTGAAATACCGGAATAAGGATTCTTTTAACAGGTTTCTTCCAACCAGTCAGGTGTGAAAAAGACGATTAAACCTTGCCAAGTCAAACTTCTGGTACGGATGGAACGCCTGCTCCTGCCGGGATTTGTATCGACTTAGTCACAGACTACGCCGAACATTGGGTTTACATTTTCATATTTACACAACTTGTCCCGCAACAGGCGTGATTTTTACATTCACATTGTGAAGCACCCGAATCCCGCAGTTGCGGGACTTCGCTTCGCACCAAAACACCCGAGCACCCGAGCACCCGAACACCCGAGCACTTAACACATTTCTTCTCCGGCATTCACAAACAAAGCTTAATTTTGCAGGCAGTAAAACCGCGACCTTTGAGCCTCAATACCCTTTTTCCCGTTCAGCTTCAGCTCTGCAGCCTTTCAAGCGGCAGCAGCGGCAATTGTTATTTTATCGGCAGCAGCAGCGAGGGAATCCTGGTGGATGCGGGCATCAGTGCGCGCAGGATAAGAAAGACGCTTGAGGAAATCGGTTTGGCCATGTCGCAGATCCACGGGGTGCTGATCACCCACGACCACATTGACCATATTCAGGCGCTGACCTTGCTGACAAAGAAATACAGACTGCCGGTCTATTGCACCGAAGGCACCTGGAAAGGCATACTCCGCAACCGTACGACCTTCGATCTGGATCAGGAGATGTTCCGCCCACTGCAGGCAGGTGTGCCATTTACTCTTGCCGGCCTTACCATTTCCGCATTTCCGGTTTCGCACGATGCCCTGGATGCTGTGGGTTACCATATTGCCAATTCCTCGCGCAGCATTACGCTGGCAACCGATCTGGGTGTTATAGGCGACGCGGCGGCCGTTTACCTGCGCAAGGCCAACGTACTGGTGCTGGAATCGAATTATGATGAGGAGATGCTCCTGAACGGACGTTATCCTCAGCAACTGAAACAAAGGGTTCATGGTGAGATGGGGCACCTGTGCAACACACATGCCTCCGGATTTATCTCCGACCATTATCATCCCGGCATTTCGCACATCCTGTTGTGCCACCTGAGTGCCGAAAACAATACCCCTCACCGGGCGATTCAGACCCTGCAGCAGTCCTTTGAGCAAAGGGGAGTCAGATTAAGCCCGGCCACGGTAGTAAGGGCGCTCCCCAGGGGAAGCAGGTCAGAATTGTTTGTGATTGAGTAGGGGAGTCTGAGCCGGAGGGTTGAGTTAATCAGCGTCTTTCTGTTGTTTTGATGCCTTTTTGCTTCCGTCGTAAAGGTCGAATCCGGCGAACCGGCATTCCAGCGGTCCGTTGAAAAGGGTGTATTTTTTCATGGGCCTGAGGCCGATCATCTTCAGCGCCCGCATATCGGAACTGATCACCCACGCCTGATAGCCTGAAAACCGGCGTTTCAGGGTATTGCCCAGGTCCTGGTAAAGGGAAGTGATGTCTTCCACCCTGATCCTTTCTCCGTAAGGCGGGTTGGTAACCATCACCCCGGGCGCCGGGGGCGGAATTATTTCCTGAAAGGGGGCTGCTTCGAGTGTGACATCTTTATGCAGGCGGGCCTGTTTGAGGTTGGCCATGGCCGAACGAAGGTTCTTCTCCGAAATGTCCGATCCGCTGATCACGCAGTTGATATCGCGTTGCTGATCCATAGCCTCGTCCAGGATATCATCCCACAAAGCCTTGTCGAAATCTTTCCAGTTCATAAAACCAAAAGATTCGCGGAAATGGCCCGCCGGCAGGTCCATGGCGATCATGGCCGCTTCGGTAAGCAGGGTGCCCGATCCGCACATCGGGTCTATGAAATTGCTCTGTCCATCCCATCCGCTCAGCAGTATCATGCCGGCCGCCAGCACCTCGCTGAGCGGCGCTTCGGCATTCGACACATGGTAACCCCTTTTGTGCAATGATGAACCTGAACTGTCGAAAGACACCGTAACCTCATTGCTGTTCATGTGCAGATTTATCCTGAAATCCGGATTTTCAATATCCACCGAAGGCCGTTGCCCTGTCTTCTCGCGGAACCGGTCGGCAATCGCGTCTTTGACCCGTTGCGAGACGAAATGAGAGTGGGTGAATACGGAAGATACAATCGTGCTGTCGATGGCAAAGGTGTCGGAAACGGAAAAATAATCCTCCCAGCGGATGGCTTTGATGCGGGTGTAGAGGTCTTGTTCGGTAAGGATGCTGAACCGGCTGACGGGTAAAAGAACCCTGAGTGCGGTCCGGCAGTGATAGTTGGCTGCGTAAAGCAGGCGCTTGTCCCCTTCGAAGGCGACAGCACGGTGCAGCAGCTCCGTTTTTGAAGCACCCAGATCATTCAGCTCGGTGGCGAGCACTTCTTCAAGACCGGCGGGGCATTTGGCCAGCAGGGAAATCTGAGGGGAAATAAAAGCTGCGCTCATGCCTTAGAGGATTTGTTTCGGGTGGCAAAGTTACGAAATATGGGTTAGCGTGCATCTTTCCGATGCTTAACCTGATTATGAAGCGTTGGCAACCGGGTGGTCTTTTCGTAATTTGATGTGCTGGTGTTCACTTTTTGACTTTGCATTGAACAGTATGCCTCCAGAGCAACAAATGAACCAGAATAGAATCATCGCTTATTCCGGAATCAGGCAAAACTATCAGGTTGCGAATTGTTGATAACGCTTACATTCTGCTTATTCAATCATAAGGAAGGAGTAATCAGGCAGCCAATCCTGAGAAAAACTTCATTCGTGCATTCGTGGCAAAAAACCCGCACATTTTTCAGCGGACAGTTCATCCGGATCAGGCCGGGTTGTTCAGCTTATTCATAAACGCTTCGGCGTCAACGATGTATCGCCGGTGGGTGCCTTCGCCGATTACCCCATGCTCGTCGCGGGCCAGTACCCTGAACAGTAGTTTTTTACCATCGGCTTCCAGCAGTTCCGATTCGCAGAAGACCTTCATGCCAACGGGGGTGGCTTTGGTGTGGGAGATGCTGACGGCGGTGCCCAGGGTGATGGCGCCTTCGGGCAGCAGCGGTTGCACGCTCAGCTGGGCGGTTTTCTCCATCAGCGCGATCATGGCAGGGGTGGCAAATACCTCTATCAGCCCCGAACCGAAGCTGGATGCCGTATCTGCAAACGTCACCGTGATCTCCTGGCGGCCTGTGATGCCGGGTTTTAAATTTATTTCCATAGCCGTAGATTATCAGATCAGCGTATTTTTTTAATGAACTTCGGTAACAGTCTGAAAACAGCATCCGGATTTAAAAATTGAAGATCACCGTTTGTTTCAGGTCCGGATGAAGGCTTTGGGCCACCGGGCAGGCTTTGGCACACTGCCTGATCATCTGTTTCTCTTTTTCGGAGTAATTATTTTTCGGGAAGTCGAGTTCCACAATCACTTCGCCGACCCTGCGCGGGTCGCTGGCCATGATTTTGGTA
>CAZDBX010000192.1:0-6097 GCA_964503805.1 uncultured Lentimicrobium sp.
AAGTTGTTTCCTTCCCCGACAGCCTTTGGCGTGAAGGATGCCTGGTGAAAGCAGATTTCATACATTTCGGGTTTGATGCCGAATCCTATGCCAGGGCTGAAAAGGAGTTGTTTTACATACGCGACTACGAAGCCGCTTCGGCCATGGCTGATACCCTCGAAAAGAGGATACGGGCGGCAAGGATTAACAGGCACACGGTCGCCGGAGCATTTGCCATTTCCGTGTATACCGGTAAAACCGTCCGGCTGTTGCGCGAGGCCTCGTCCGTTCATTCGCTGATCCTGCCGGGAAAGGATCCCTTAGACCTGGCGGAAAAACAGCGGATTGCAGCTTACAAGGCCGAAGAGCTGAATGCTTATCTGCTGCAACAAGGGGCGAAGGGTCCCGGTACGGGCAATGTATACCAGAATCTGGGAGATGGTTATGCGCGCCAGCTTGAGGATGCATTGCGTCTCTCGCAAAAGGTGGATTATTACAGCTCGCCGTTTTTCTATCGGTTGTTTGCCAACGGAATCAGCGCTTCGCAACTTGTCCGTTTAAAGGAAATGGCCGAAGCGTATGCCGGTTCACGCAACTTGCCTGATCCCGATTGGGGTCGCCTTTCGCGCGAGATGATTTCCGCATATCTGCTGAAATCAAATGAATTGATTGCCGGTGACCGGTTTGCCGAAGCAGTGGACCTGCTATCGGCCGGCGTGAAATTCTGCTCGGTAAATCCGGCAGCCGGCCTGCCCGACACCCTGACCCGCAGGCTGAAAGAAGCCAGAAGCGGGCTGACCGCGGCCTATACCCGGGTGGTGAAAAAAGCCCTGAAAAGCAATCTTCCGGTGATAGCGGAGAAATACCTGGCCGAAGCGGAAAAATACGTGCTCAAATACAACCTTGACGACGGGGATGCTGCCGGATTTACATCTTTGTATCAGCAAATGGCCGATATGTACCTTGCAAATGCAGGAAACCAGCTGCAAAAAGGGAATTACAACGGTGCACTCTCGGAACTTGACAAAGTCCGGAATATCTCGTCCAGCCGGCAGGGGATTGAATTGGGGCACACCTATACTTCAGTCCTGAAGAAGGCCGTGGATGGCCGGTTTGACGAACTGGTGGGGCTGACAAAGGCGGTGCTGCAAAAGGGCAATTATCAGCGGGCGGACCAATCGCTGGATGAAGCCCTGGTTTTTGCCCGCGGTTATCCGGTTTACCAGCCGGATATGACCCTGGTGGACAGCCTCCGGCGCATGATAGCCGGACAGACCTACCATGCCCTGCTTGCAGCCGCCTGGCAGGATAAGCTTGATCGCAACAAGGAACAGTTTATCCGGAATATGACCGAAGCTGCCCTCACCGCGCGCAATGCCGGGCTGGAGCATGTTGCAATGTTCGATTCACTGGTTAGGGGTGGGGTGGTTCCATTCCTCAATGAACTTTATTCCACCGGAAGGCTGAAGCTCTGGGCCGGGGAACCGGAAGAGGCTTTGGGCTATTCGCAAAAGGCTTCTCAGTTGGCAGATATTATGGGTATTACTCAGCTGCCGGCACTGAAAGCGCAGCAGGATGAGCTGATACGGCTGGCGGATGAGTCGCTGTGCAGCAGGATACGCGGAGAACTGGAATCCCTGATCGGGGAGGCGTCGGCTTTGTTGCGGCAGAACAGGTTTGATCAGGCATCGGAAGTCATCATCGAAGCGCGGGAACTTATATACAGCCGTTCCTTTTGCGGTCTCAGCACACAGCAACTGAACAGGGTAACCGAAAAGTACCGGCAGCCGGTCCGCTGGAATGAAATGCACAGAACTGCCCTGCAGCAAATCGCGGAGGGAGATTATACGGAGGGTATCAGGAAACTCAACGAAGCGGAAGCTTTATTTACACACTACCGCCTGGATACCCTTGGACTGGTCAGTTCAGGCCTGTTCGAACTGGCCATGGCGACGGATGAGCTACGGCTGATTGATTATGCAACCGGCTACTTTATTACCCGCGGCCATTATGACAAAGCGCTTCAGCTTACCGAGAGGCTCCGGCTTTCAGGGGTGGGTGAAGATGCGGCCCGCCCGCACCTTGAAAGTCTCGGAAGAGGGTTGGCAATGCGCGACCTTTCAGAAACCGGAGAGGTAGATGTAAAATTGATGCTGAAGATTTATACAGGTGGAAATAAATGGTACCGGCGTTATGCGGAGGTTTATCGTTTTCATATCCTTAATCACTGAATACCTGCAATTTAACAACCTGTTTCAGTTGAGCCGGATGGCTTGCCGGGATATTATTTTGCAGGTTCAGGGGTTTTTACTATGTTTGGAAATTCAAATACAGGAATCCGGTGTTCCTGTCTGAATCCTTAAATGGACCTAACAGATAAATCATAAATAAGACCAACGATGAAACTATTACTGATCAGTAACTCAACCAATCCCGGTGAGGAGTATCTTGGCTGGCCCAGGCAGGATATCAGCAACTTCCTGAAAGATACCGGTGTAAAGCGCATTTTATTTATTCCTTATGCCGGTGTAACCGTTACCTATAACGATTATGAAGCTAAGGTAAATGCTGTTTTTCAGCAGCTTGGTTATGAAATTTATTCCATCCACCATGAGCAGGATCCTATCCGTGCCGTGGTTGAAGCCGAAGCCATTGCCGTCGGCGGAGGCAATACGTTTCACCTGGTAAGGGAGATGCAGCGTACCGGCATCATGCAGGCCATCAGGGGCCGCGTACTGGCAGGAGTCCCGTATATGGGCTGGAGCGCCGGCTCCAATGTGGCATGTCCCACCCTGCGTACAACCAACGATATGCCCATCGTTGAACCCGACAGTTTCAACTGTATGGGACTGATTCCTTTCCAGATCAACCCCCATTACCTGGATGCTCACCCTGCCGGACACGGAGGGGAGACCCGGGAGCAGCGCATCGAAGAATTTATTGCCGCCAACCCGCGCGTGTATGTCGCCGGGCTGCGGGAAGCCACTTCACTTCAATACGATAATGGCAATCTTAAACTGATTGGCCGCCATCCCATGCGTGTGTTCCGTTATGGCACCACACCCAGGGAAATTCAACCTGGTTCAGAAGTCGGTTTTTTGATGATGGATTAGACGGAGGATACAGACAACAGAGGCCCGGTGAAACTGTTCGCCGGGCTTTTTTCTTGGGTGTATCTTTATGGGTTTGTGCTATGATATTTCTGCCGGTTGATTTGGGTTGCCCGGATCTATTGTGTATATTTGTTTAATGAAAGGAGCAAAACATTAATCACCATATAAATTTATCGTCATGAAATTTGAATTACCTCCGCTTCCTTATGCACCGGAAGCCCTTGAGCCTGTTATCAGCGCAAAAACAATCAGTTTCCATCACGGGAAGCACCACCAGGCTTATGTGAACAACCTGAATAACCTGATCGTGGGTACCCGCTTCGAAAATGCCACCCTGGAGGAGATTATCCGCGAGTCGGAAGGCGGGATTTTCAACAACGGCGCGCAGGTATGGAATCACACTTTTTACTGGGAAGGCCTTGGCGGAAAAGGCGGCTCACCATCCGGAAAGCTGCTTGAGAAAATCAACGCTTCTTTCGGAACGTTTGAAAACTTTAAAATGGTTTTTGCCGATGCTGCGGCCAAACTATTCGGTTCAGGATGGGCCTGGCTCGTTGAGGACCAGGAAGGAGCCCTGAAGATCGTGCAGACGTCAAATGCCGGCAATCCTTTGCGCGATGGCCTGAAGCCACTGTTCACCTGCGATGTATGGGAACATGCTTATTACCTCGATTTCCAGAACCGCCGGCCCGATTATGTTAAAGCCTTCTGGGATATTGTTAACTGGGACAAGGTGGCCGAAAGGTTATAGTAAGATGAAACGGGGCAATCAAAAAGTTGCCCCGTTTGTTACCATGCTTTGTAGCCGGCTTTTTCCAGCGTTTTTATCAGCGTCTCTTTTACTTCTTCTGAATTAACTTCCGCGGTCAGTTTTCGGTCAGGATCCGAAAGGTCCACTTCCCAATGTATCAATCCTTCAATGGCATCTAGGCCGGGTTTAACTGCGGCAATGCACCCGTTGCACTTAATGTTGGATTTAAGTTCCAGTTTGATCATGTAAACTAAATTTTCAAGGTTCAACAATCGTTGAGGCCGCAGTGTTCATCAAAGCGGTCTATTTCAACGGTCACAAATTCAAATCCGGAAGCATTCAGCATATCGCGTACCTGTTTTTTCAGGTCAGGATAACCTTCAGCCGGGATACCGCGTTCAGCCACCACGTGCAGGGTATAAACATGGGTATTTCCGTCGATTGTCCAGGTGCGTATGTCGTGTATCCCGTTGATTCCCGGAATTTTCATAAGCTTTTCTTCCAGTCCTGGAATGTCGCTGTCGGCAGGGGAGGCCTGCAGAAAAATGCGCAGGGCTTCCCGGAGGTTTTTCAGCGCGTTATAAATGATAAACAGGGCAATCAATACGCCCATCAGCGGATCAAGCCAGAGCAGGCCCGTAAACCGGATTATCACGGCCCCGATCAGCACGGCGGCCCATCCCAGGGTATCTTCGAGCAGGTGCAACCGCACCACCTTCTGGTTGATGGAATCTCCCTTGCTCAATTTCAGGACTGCTGCGCCATTAAAGATTATCCCGAGCAAGGCCAGCCAGATCATTCCCTCTGCATGGACCGGTTCAGGATTCAGTATCAGCGGTATGGCGCGGCTCAGCACAAATATGGATGCACCCAGCAGAAAAACGGCATTTACCAGTGCCGCCAGGACAGGAAATCGCTTGTATCCGTAAGTGTAGCGGCTGTCTGGCTTGCGGCGGGCGATGCGTTCGGTGTACCACGAGAGTCCAAGCGAAAAAGTATCGCCCAGGTCATGTACCGCATCCGACAGAATGGCCACAGAGTTCGTCAGAATACCGCCGATGATCTCGATAATGGTGAAGGAGGCATTCAGGGCAAAAGCAACCGCGATGTTCTTCTGCGGGTCCGGCGTATGGTTATGCTGATGGTTAGCCATGGGTGTTGCAGGAGTTATATTTCCGTAATCCTGATGATTCATTTGTTTTGCAATGAATTAATGTTTTTTATCTGAGCCTCAGGCTGTTGAGTACTACGGATACCGAACTGAACGCCATGGCGGCGCTCGCAATCATGGGATTGAGCAGCAATCCCGTAAAGGGGAAAAGCACCCCTGCTGCCAGCGGTATCGCGATCACATTGTATCCGAAAGCCCAGAAAAGGTTTTCTTTGATGATCTTATTTGTTTTACGTGAGAGCAGGATGGTTTCAGCAACCTGCATCAGGTGATGCCCGGTGAGTGTGATACCTGCGGCCTCGCGGCTGGCGTCCGTTCCGCCTCCCATGGCAATGCCTGCATCGGCCCGGGCCAGTGCAATCGTATCATTGATGCCGTCTCCGGCTACTGCCACCCTATGGCCGTTGGCCTGCAGCTCACTGACGATTGCAGCTTTTTCTTCAGGCGATGCCGCTGCCCTGAACCTGCTGATCCCGGCCAAGCGGGCAATGTGAGCAGCGCTGGCCTGGTTGTCGCCGGTAACCATAAAGGGTCCTATTCCGGCGTTGCGGAGCGCCTCAACCGCCTGAACGGCGTCATCGCGAAGGGTATCGCTGAGGGCGGCAATGGCGAGTACTTCAGTTGAATCCGTTAAGAAAACCAACGAGGCGGCCTGTTTTTCATAATCGCTGAGAATGCCCGAGACCTTTTCTTCCGGAACGATGCCCGCTTTCTTTAAAATTGCAGGACTGCCTGCGAAATATTGTTTGCCTTCAATTTTTCCTGAAATGCCCTTGCCGGGAAGGTCGGTAAAATCTTCAACCTCCGGAATGACGGTTGATTCCGTTGAAATTCCTCCTGCAACAGCTGACGACAAGGGATGGGCAGATAAGGAAGTGAGGGCAGAGAAGATGCCGTTGATCTGATCCTGCGGGCCGTTTCCGGGATAAAGAACCTCAAGCAGTTCAGGCTTCCCTTTGGTAAGTGTTCCGGTTTTGTCAATTACCAGTATATCAGTCTTTCCGGCCGTTTCAATGCTCCTGGCATCCCTGAATAGAATTCCTTTTCCGGCGCCATGGCCGATTGCCGCAATCAGCGCTGTCG
>CAZDBX010000193.1:0-6094 GCA_964503805.1 uncultured Lentimicrobium sp.
TGAATTTCGAGAATAAGGATTTGCGCAAAGCCATGATCAGCGCCATGAAATACTGGCTGCTGGCGGCCAATGCGGATGGCTTCCGTTGCGATGCCGCGGATATGGTCCCTTACGATTTCTGGAAACAAGCCATTGATTCAATGAATGCCCTTGCCGGGAGAAAAGTCATTCTGCTGGCGGAGGGTGGGCGCTCCGACCACTTCAACGCGGGCTTCCAGCTGAATTACGGATGGGATTTCTACGGTAAACTAAAGTCAGTATGGGGCGGACAGGCCGCAGGCGGGTTGTATGCCACCCACCGGCAGGAACAGCTCTCGACTCCAACCGGGAAATACAGGCTCCGCTTCACCACCAACCACGACGAATCGGCCTGGGATGCCACCCCCATGACCCTGTTCAACGGTAAACAGGGAGCGCTGGCCGCCTCTGCCATCGCGGTTTTTATGGGCGGAGTACCGCTGATATACGGAAGTCAGGAGGTTGGCAGAATCCCTGCTTTGCCCTTCTTCTCCAATGCGCCCATCGACTGGACCGCCAATCCTGATATGCTGGAAGCTTATCAGGAAATGATGGCCATTTATACCAGCTCCCCTCCCGCCAGACAAGGAACCACCACTGACTTTTCGACGGCTGATGTTTGTGCCTTTGAGCGTTCATCTGAAGATGCAGGCTTGCTGGTCATTGTCAATGTCCGGAACCGTGAAAGTACATTTGAAGTACCCGGCACGGTGCTTTCCGCGGCCTGGAAACTTCCGGATGGTACTCCTTTTGAGCCATCGGGCGCTTCCATCGGTCTGGAACCTTATCAGTACCTGATGCTGAGCCGTTAATCCGTAACAGGACCCTTTTAAGCTTTTAAACGAAAGACGGGGAATTTTGCCTATCTTTGCAGTTGTTAAGTTTTGCCGGACACCTTGAGCCTCTTTTTCAGCGTTTTCCTGCAAGGCCTTTTATTCATCCCTCACCGCAGGAAAACCAACCTAAAACCCATTCATGGCAAGATCACAGCAATCCTGGAACAAAATCGAAAACGAAAAGAAAAAGCAGAAAAAGAAGAAAGACAAAGCGGCCCGCAAGCTTGAAAGGGCGTCAAACACTGCCGACGGCAACAACCCCGACAGCATGATTGCCTATGTGGATGAATATGGCCGCATCAGTGATACGCCGCCCGATCCTGCAACCAAAAGTGTCATCAAAGCCGAAGAGATCGAAATCGGTGTCCGGAAAAAAGAAGATATCAGCCCTGAAGAAGAATTCCGTACCGGGATAGTAACTTTTTTCAATGACTCAAAGGGATTTGGTTTTATCAGGGACCTCCGGTCAGGTGAAAGTATTTTTGTACACATCAACCAGCTGACTGAGCCCATTAAAGAAAACAACAAAGTTACCTTCAAAGTCGAAAAAGGGCCTAAAGGACTAAATGCCATAGAAGTAAAGCTTGTTATTTGACGAGCTTTTTTACCCCTGATTAATCCGCATACCCGTTGCGTTTGTGATTTGAAGCCTGAGCCTGTTTAAGCCCGGGCTGTAGTTGTTTACAGCCCATTGCAGTATTCAGGAAATATTTGTTCTGAAATTAAAGCTGACCGGATCATATTATGGGAAAATAAATGACTTTTCAGAGATTCTTTTTAAACAAAATCCGAAATTAGTGCAGGCGAAAGCATGAAGTTTTATAAAAGCATGCTATATTTGCCATAGCCTGGAACTTATTTTTATCAGATTTGTTATAAAAAAGAGAAGAAAAACCCTTAGACCCAGGACTAAACATTGCTATGACCAAAATACCTACAATTACTTAGCCGGATTTTTCTTCATTGCCTTACCTTTGTCATCAATAAATCACGAAAATACCTGAACAGACCTGCAACAGGCGCAACATTAAAAAATTAACGGAATTGTGTAACAATATTTTTTAAGTTAACCGAAACAACCCAATGTTCAACTAAAACCAAACAAACATGAAAAAAGTAGTCATTACCCTTTTTGCTGCATTTCTGGCATTCAATCTGTCTGCACAGGACAACATGCTTACCAAGGGAGAAAAGGTTCTCAACCTGGGAATCGGTCTTGGAAGCACACTCTACACCGGCAGCGGTTACACATCCTCCATTCCGCCAATCTCAGCATCGTTTGAGGTAGGTGTTAAAGACGATGTACTTGATGTAGGTTCGATTGGCGTAGGTGGTTATCTGGGCTATGCTTCAAGCAAATGGGAATATACCTATTTCGGCGGCAACTGGGGATACAAATACACCAACTTCATTATTGGTGCACGCGGCTCATTTCATTATCCGCTGGTTGATAAACTGGACACTTACACCGGCCTGATGCTTGGTTTTAATGTTGTATCAGCCAAGGAATTCGGGGATATTGATCCGCTATATAACTACAGTGCTTCCAGCAGTGGCCTGATCTGGTCATGGTATGCCGGCGGCCGTTACTATTTCACCGAAAAGTTTGCTGCAATGGCCGAAATCGGCTACGGAATTGCATGGCTCAACCTGGGTATTGCCCTGAAGTTATAATTTTTCATGATATTTTTTACGGAGGCTGCCCCTACCGGGTGGCCTCTTTTGTTTTCCGGCAACTCAGGCCGGAATGCTGAAAAAGCTATCTTTGTGAGTGGATACCAATTAACCGGATATGAAAGTCGGCGACAGGCACTACCGTACCATCTGGATGGAGGGAGCGGTGGTTTATATGATCGATCAGAATCTCCTGCCATTTGAGTTTAAAGTGCAGTCATTTAAGAAGCGGGAAGCAACCTGCGACGCCATCCGCCGGATGACGGTGCGCGGAGCCGGCGCCATTGGCGCCGCAGCAGGTTTTGCCATGGCCCAGGGATTGATTGCCAATGAAGACCCCGATGTCGCCCGGGAGCGTATCCGGGCCACCCGTCCTACCGCCCGCGATCTTTTTTACGCCGTGGACAGGGTTTATGAGGCAGGAAAAATTTCGGTACAGGCCGCCATCGACGAAGCGCAGAACCTTGCCAATGCGAATGTGGAGGCGGCGAAGAAAATCGGGGTCTATGGCGATGCACTGATCAAAGACGGCGCCCGCATCCTTACCCACTGCAACGCCGGCTGGCTGGGGTTTGTCGATTATGGCAGCGCGCTTTCACCCGTTTACACGGCTCACCGGAACGGCAAGCAAATCCATGTTTATGCCGATGAAACCCGCCCCCGAAGCCAGGGCGCCCGCCTCACCGCCTGGGAACTGGCCAACGAAGGCGTGGACCACACCATCGTCCCCGATAATGCCGGTGCATTTCTGATGTCGGCAGGTATGATCGACCTGGTCATTACCGGCGCCGACCGCATCGCGGCCAACGGGGATGTGGCCAACAAAATCGGGACTTATGAAAAAGCCATACTCGCTAAACATTTCGGCATACCTTTCTTCGTGGCCGCCCCCCGTTCAACCTTCGACCCCAATACCCCCGACGGCAGCGCCATTGAAATAGAGCACCGCAGCCAGGATGAAGTACACTACCAGACCGGCCCCGACGAAAACGGGCAAATGCACACCATCAGGGTCACCAATCCGGGATCGGAGGCCTTTAATCCGGCTTTCGACATCACCCCTGCCGCATTGATCACCGGATTTATCACGGAGAAAGGGGTAACTAATTAAAGAATCAGTAAATAAAAAAATATGGAAATGTCGGGTGTTCAGGTGTTCGGGTGTTCAGGTGTTCGGGTGCTCAGGTGCTCGGGTGTTCAGGTGAGCAGCGCCTTTCAGACATGATGCCGTCCCTCGTCCCGGTCCCTGAGCGTGCACCCTGAGCGGAGTCGAAGGGGAGTCGAAGGGCCGCAATCAAAAATCCGCAATCAAAAATCCGCAATGAAAACCTGTACCTGGCCGGGCAACGACCCGATGATGATTGAATACCACGACACCGAATGGGGCGTCCCCGTTCACGACGACAGAAAATTATTCGAGTTCCTTGTGCTTGACGCCTTTCAGGCCGGCCTGAGCTGGAAGACCATACTGCACCGTCGGGAGGGATTCCGAAGGGCGTTCGATAATTTTGATGTGGCAAAGATTGCCACGTATACCGAAGAAGATTACAACCGCCTGCTCAGCGATTCCGGCATTATCCGCAACCGGGCCAAAATCAGGGGAACCTTTAAAAATGCCGGTGCATTTCTTGAGGTTCAGAAAGAATTCGGCTCATTTGATGCCTACATCTGGCAGTTTACCGGAGGGAAGACCATCGTTAACCACTGGACTGAACTGAATCAGATTCCCGCCACCAGTCCTGAATCGGATGCCATGGCAAAGGATATGAAAAAGAGGGGCTTTACCTTCTGCGGAAGCACCATCTGCTATGCCTTTATGCAGGCCGCCGGCCTGGTGGATGATCATCTGGAGGGCTGTTTCAGGAAAAGCCAGGAAGGATAAAAAGGGTTACTGAAATCAGATCGAATTCAGAAATCCATACAAGTCTTCATCGGCACCGATGTTGAGCTTTTTCCTCAGGCGGGAACGGCTGATAAAGGCACTGGATGGCAGAATGTTCAGGATATCGGCTATTTCCCTGGAGTTCAATCCTATTTTCAGGTACGCGCATAAACGGAGATCGTTATTTGAGAGTCCGGGGTAACTGTCTTTCAGTTTTTTATAAAACTCCTGATGTAGTTCATCAATCTGGATTTCAAAAGTGTTGACCTCTTTATTTAAAAAGGAATCCAGGATGCGATTAATCTCTTTGAATGTCATTTGCGCCAGGGCCGGTTCTTTCTGAACGCGCTCAAACTTTTCTTTCAGCGAAAGCAGCATACGGTTTTTCTCGTCGTCAACCTTTGCTTTGCACGCCAGCTCTACCGTTTTGGCCTTTAATTGCTGTTTCAGTTTATTGTATTCTGCCTTTAACATTTCCTGTTCCAGCGCCATCACTTCCTGCCGGTGCTTTTCGGCCTGTTCCCGCAACGATCGTTGCTCCTTAATCAAATGCTGCTTCCTGTGCTTTTTCAATGACAATTTTTGCAGGGTCAGCAATCCGTAAATAAGCAATACTGCTGTAACAAAGTAAATAAGGTATGCTATCCATGAGAAATACCATGGGGCTTCGATGCGAAAAGGTATTTCCAGGATTTGCAACATTTCATTATTCACTGACGCCCTGACAAAAAGCGTGTGTTTCCCCCTTTTCAGGTTAAACAACTCAAAGGTGTTGTTCAGATCCCAGGAACTCCATTTACCTGATTCATCCAGCCTGTACTGATATAATACCTTATCCTGATTCGGTACAATACATTCAATTTTCAGGCTGTTTTGTCTGAAAGGGATGCTTGCTCCTGGATAAAAATTTGTTTTGTCATGATTCCGGCCACTGGCTTCTATCTTTCTTACACATAAAGCATAGACATGCCCGGCCGGTTCATTACCGGATCGCAGATATTTTAACGCAAAGCCATTATAAACCGGGTAAAAAGCATAATCCTGATGGATTACTGTTGACCGATGGGGACCCTTAACCAGGCCTTCAATTTCAGGTTGACTTCCGGCATTAACCTTACTGACAAATTTTCTTTCCGCTGTACTGAAGGTGTATTGAAACCGGTCAGTGACCAACAGTATTCCGGAGTCACTTTTCGTCAGGAAGTGATCAGCTCCTTCAAATTCTTTGTCTTTGAGTATCAACCGTTCTGACGGATAGAGATTATCGTCAAGAACCGCCCTGATTACACCAAAGTTTGGAATATTGACCCATAAAATATTATCCTTTTCAACAATCAGCTGATTGCATGAACCCAGAATGAGCTCCATCTTCTTCAGGAATGTCAAGGTATTGCCGGCTTTCCTGAAAATTGAAATTCCGTTGTAATTGCCGGTTAACAGGTAATCCTTATAAGGCACTATGGTCCATACTCCGGGTTCATCACTGATTTTTTGTATGGTTTTTCCGTTAAGGATAAACAACCCCTTATCATGACCCAAAAGCACGGAATTATCAATTTCTTCCAGACACCAGACCTGTCCCTCGGAGCCGGGTACAAGTTGAAACCGGTTATATTCCGAATCATTATTCAGGTCATCCCATTTTGACTGATACAAACCCTGATTGGTACCAAGAAAGAAATTT
>CAZDBX010000194.1:0-6091 GCA_964503805.1 uncultured Lentimicrobium sp.
AAAATTAAACTTTATCATGGTATCATAATCAAGAAGCCCGGAGGGTTATCCCTGCGGGGCATTGCAGAGCCAGCCTTTAAGCAAATTATACGTTACTTTTGTGTTTCGGAAATTATCCTGTAGGTTTGCATTGGTTAGGTTTTGGTGCATGATGAATAAGAACTTTGTCCGATGAGGTTGTTTACTCTGAAATTTTCAAAAGCCGGCATTGACTGGTTTACGCCGGCGCTGCTGCTGATGATTCTGCTGGGCTGGTTATTCCCGGGGCCGGGTTTGAAAACCGGTATGTTTTCCATCAAGCAACTGGCCGGGTATGGAATTTCAGTTATCTTTTTTCTTTACGGACTGAGATTAAGCGTCGGCCAGCTGATAAAATGTGCGGCTCACTGGAAACTGCATCTGGTGGTACAATCGGTTACTTTTGTCATCTTTCCCCTGCTTATCCTGGTTTTCAGAAAGTTTTTCGCCGGAGGAGAATACGAGGAGCTATGGCTGGGGGTATTTTTTCTGGCAGCCCTGCCATCAACGGTATCTTCGGCGGTGGTAATGGTTTCGCTGGCCGGCGGGAATATTCCGGGGGCTGTTTTCAATGCGACATTTTCGAGTATAGCGGGAATTCTGATTACACCCTTATGGATGGGCCTGTTCGTTCAGGGAGCGGGCGGAGGAGGAATGGATATTTTCCCGGTGTTTACCCGTCTGGCTTATCAGATACTGCTTCCGCTTACCGTCGGGGTTGCGCTTCATTCCCGCCTGGGTGAAATTGCGATAAGAAATAAGGGTTTTACACGCTACTTTGACCAGAGTGTCATTCTTGCCATTGTATATTCCTCATTCAGCGCTTCTTTCAGCAGCGGGGTATTTAGTGGAATCGGCCTGCCGGTTATTTTTTTACTGATGCTCGCCCTGCTGGGGCTTTTTGTACTGATCAACTTGCTGATCAAGATATTTGTGCGACGGGCAGGTCTGCAGCGCGAAGATCTGATTGCCGCCTTATTCTGTGGATCCACAAAATCGCTGATGCATGGCAGCGTGATGGCAAAGGTGCTTTTCAGCAATGGGGCTTCCGCGGGTCTGCTCTTGCTTCCGGTGCTGATGTATCATGCCATGCAACTGGCATTAACCGGAGTGATGTCGCAGCGGTTTGCAGCGGGTAAAAGTAAATAAGCTTAACCGGTAATTTTGCATGCGGTTAAGAACCGGGTATCGGCCGGGCTTCCGGATTCCGCTGTTTTATTGAACAACCCTGTAATCCAGGCTTTGGCTTCGGGCATGGACGAGAATAAACCTGTTTCAGGATTTATACCGTAATAGGCAGGGCGCTCCTGGTTTTTGCTTTTCGGAGATCCGGTAACGATGGCGATACGATTTACTCCGAGATGCCTGAGCTGAGGTAAAATATAATCATTGAACCAGGTGTGCAGTTTCCTGCTGAATTCTTCGGGCAGTGCAGGTGAAGAAATGATGATATTTTCAACAGGGTGAAGTTCCGCTTCCCTTAAAAAAGAAAAGAAAAAGAGCGTATAGTCTGTGAAACTGCATTGCGCTCCTGAATGCGCTTTGCTGATCAGCAGTTTGAATTTGCTGATGTATTCGAATTGTGAATCCGGGGCAGTTTGAGTGGTCATGAGTAAGATTTTAGAAGCGCAAATGTAGTATAAATGTAATATATATTTACTAATTTGTAAAGGGAATGTAAAAAATATTTTTATTTTACTGCTCTGGCTGATTTTTACATAAGATTGATGAAGGCTGCCCTTAAAGATTAATGTTCTAAGATCGTTTATTTAAATAATTAATTTACAAATTTATAGATATAGTGTGGTTATTGGCAACTGTTGTTCTGCAGCAACCTGACAGGGCGTCAGATTCATGGATTATTAATCCGGAAGTGTAAAAAATATATACAGTGGCTTAGCCGATCTCTACAACGACCTTGCCTGATTGCCTGCCTTTCAGCATAAGAACAAGTTCTTCCGGGATTTCCTCAAGGCCGATGGTTCTGCTGAGTTTACCGGGATTGTCAGGTTTCAGTTTCTGACCGATCAGGTTCCAGATTTCGAGCCGTCTCTTCATCGGGGTTTCCGCCGATGCAATTCCGATCAGGCGCACAGCCCTGAGAATAAACGGGAATACGGGAACATCAAGCTTTGCGGATGCGATCATGCCACAGTTGGCCACAATGCCCCTTTCGGCGGTGGAAAGCAGTACAGTGGACAGGGTGTTTCCTCCTACAGTATCCAATGCGGCAACCCAGCGGGGAGGCAGCAGCCCTTTGCCCGATTTATCGTCGATGGCATCTCTTCCGATAATTTCCGTTGCTCCGATTTCTCTCAGCATTTCAGCAAACTCCGGTTTACCGGACGAAGCAACCACCTCGTAACCTGCCTTTGCCAGCATGGCAACTGCCATGGACCCAACCGCACCGCTGGCTCCGGTAACCAGAACTTTTCCGTCACCTGGAAGGATTCCGTGATTTATAAATTCATAAATGGCGCTGGCTGCGGTAAATCCTGAAGTGCCGGTGATCATGCATTCCTTCAGGCTCAGATTTTCCGGTTTTCTTATCGCCCACGAAGCAGGAACCCTGATGTATTCTGCAAACCCGCCGTCGGTGTTCATGCCAAGATCATATCCTGTTACGATCACTTCCTGTCCGGCTGCAAATTCACTGTTGCCCGGTTCAACAACAATGCCGGCAGCGTCAATGCCCGGTGTATGCGGGTAGCGACGCGTTATGCCTTTGTGACCCGATGCCGACAACGCATCCTTGTAGTTCAGGCCCGAATAGGATACCCTTATCAGCAGATCATGCCCCGGCAGTTCAGAGATGTTTTTAATCTTAACGGAGGAACTGTAATTGCCGTCCTCATTCTTTTCCGTAACCAAAGCCCTGAAAGATGTGTCCGGAGTGATATATGATGTTGTCATTTTATAAAATGCTTTATATTCAGATAAATACATGAATACATGTATCGAATTTTCATCACCGGATCTGTTTTAATTGATAATTTTGCGCCGGAAATGTCCTGCAAAGATGGAGACTATTCCGGAAACTGCACCCGTTCAGCTGAATTTTTAAACGGGCGTTTTTTTGTAACAAATTTTTTTCAGATAAAAAAATATAACAAAGGCATTAAGATATATTACGGCAGAGTAATCCGCGGATTTGATCAGTCATGATGATGTAGTGGGCTTCAGTGGATTTACGCCTGCCGGTTCAGTTAAAGCCATTCCTGTGGCCATAGGAGAGAAGGCAAAGGCAGCCCATACGCAGGGGAAGCCTTTCAAAATAGGGGTAATCACCGGTGCATCTACCGGAGACTCCCTGGACGGATCTCTTGCCAGGGCAGAGGCGGTAAAATTCCGTACGCCCTATCAATCGAATGCTGACCTCAGGAATCTGATCAATGCCGGGAAAGCCGATTATTTTGATTCCCATTTGTCCACGGTTGGCCAAACGATCCGTTATGGGTTCCTGGGTAAGATGAACTGGGGAATTATTGAAGCCTGTGATGTAACGGAACAGGGCGAGATTGTGCTGACAACCGGGGTGGGAATTTCACCTACCATTTGCCAGTATGCCGACCGTCTCCTGATTGAGCTGAACTCATATCATCCCAAACGCCTGAGGGGTATGCATGACCTTCTGGTGGTTGCAGATCCGCCTCACCGCAGGGAGATTCCCATTTACAAGGCTTCCGACAGGGCCGGGGCAGAGGTGATAAAGGTTGATCCTCAGAAAATTGCAGGGGTGGTGCTTACCAATCATCCTGATGAAGTCGGCGGTTTTGCCGGCAGCGATGAAGTTACCAACCGCATCGGTATGAATGTTGCCGATTTTCTTTCGAATGAACTCAGAAAAGGCCGTATCCCTGCTTCATTTCTTCCCTTGCAGTCGGGGGTCGGAAATATCGCCAATGCTGTTCTCGCTGCTTTGGGCGAGCATAAAGGAATTCCCGACTTCGAAATGTATACCGAAGTGATTCAGGACAGTGTAATCCAGCTTATGGAAACAGGGAGGATTAAGTTTGCCTCCGGCTGCTCACTTACGGTATCGCAGGAAATGCTTTCTCATGTCTATGCTAACCTTGATTTCTTCCATAAACGCATAGTGCTCAGGCCTCAGGAGATATCGAACAGTCCGGAGGTGGCCCGCAGGCTGGGGATAGTGTCGATGAACACCGCCCTGGAGGTGGATTTGTTCGGCAATGTGAACAGCACCAACGTCATGGGCCGCAAAATGATGAATGGTATTGGCGGTTCTGGTGATTTTACCCGCAATGCCTATATCTCCATTTTCAGTTGTCCATCCGTTGCCAAAGGCGGAAAGATCAGCGCATTTGTACCGATGGTTTCCCATACGGACCACAGCGAACACTCTGTTCAGGTAATCATTACCGAACAAGGGATTGCCGATCTCCGGTCGAAATCGCCCAAAGCCAAGATGGAAGCCATTATCGAAAACTGTGTACATCCGGATTACCGGGAAGCCCTGCGCGATTATGCAAACCTTGCCGGTGACACCCATACCCCGTGTACGCTTTCGGCCGCATTTGGCATGCATATGGAGTTTGAGCGGTCGGGCGATATGCGGAACATCAACTGGGGCGATTGCTTCAGGAAGTAAGTAATGAAATTGCTTAACTACGGACTGTACTTCCAGTATCCGGTATGGGTTGTTGCCTGTGCCGGTTTTTTTTTGAAACTCAGGAGAAAGGAACAGCAAAATAGAAAAAAAAACATAAGGCAAAGGGCCGGGAAGAAGAGGCTATAGCCAAATGAAGGATGAATAATCAGGCAATGCCTATCTTTGCTGCAAAACTGCCTGACATGAAGATTTATATTTTCTATATATTTATGACTCTGCTGATGTCGGTGCTCAGCGTTGATGCACAGGTGCTGAATATAGAGCGTGAACGGATCAAAACCGATACTATTGGATGGTCTGGAACGGGAAAGCTTTCACTTAACCTGGTCAGCAATACGAAAAAGTTTACTGAGGCCGGGCTGGGCCTGCATGTTCAGTATAAAACGTTGCGAAGTCTATACCTGGCATTGTCGGATTATGAACTGATCAAAAGCACAGAAGATGATTTTTCCAATAAAGGGATGCAGCACCTGAGATACAATTACAGACTGAATAAAACCATAACCCTGGAGGCTTTTACCCAGGCGCAGTTTAATAAAGTGCTGGGCCTTGATTTCAGGGGACTTGTTGGAACAGGGCCCCGCTTCAAAATTGTCGGGGCTGAGCACATCAGAATTTATGCCGCAACGGCTTATATGCACGAATATGAAGAGCCTGCCGGTAACCTGAAAACTGAACGCAATCACCGGCTGAGCAGTTACCTGTCGCTCACCTTCAGATTGAACGATAACCTGGCGTTAATTAATACTTCATATTATCAGCCCCGGTTCGGCCACTTTAAAGATTACCGCCTGTCACACAATCTTGATCTGTTGATGAAGATCAGTAATCATATATCTTACTCACTTGCGCTGGAGCATCTGACCGATAGCCGGCCGATACCGGGTATTCCCGGAAAAGTTTACAGCATCAAAAACCGGCTGGTGTTCGATTTTGGAAGGTGAAATTTCCTTGCTTAATCAGTGTGAATCCATGAATCTGCCCTGATCAGATCCTTTCCGAAATAACAAACTCCAGCAGTTCATTCATGGTATTGAAAGCATAGTATTCATCCCAGCCAGTCAGGTCAAGTATCTGGAATTTATCTTCCGGCTGATTGTAAACATATACTTCTTCATCTGAACGTCCGAACATGATACACCCCGGCAACCTTTCCGGAATATCCCACTGCAGGTTGGCGGCTACCATATCCATATGTTCAGGGGTTTCATCCGAACCAAGAGAATATACATAGATGCCATTGTAGAAAAATCCGTTCGAGATTTTAAGGAATTCTGCGATTTCATTACTCCAGCCGTGGCCGGAGCCTGTAAGTAGTTCAATGTACTCTTCAAGCAGGTCTGCTTTGCAGGCAGGATAGGTCTCGGCAAAAGGGAGTCCCGATGCCCGGGTGATTATTTCTTTGGTGTTCCTGAGCATATTGTTTATAAAAAACTAGTT
>CAZDBX010000195.1:0-6068 GCA_964503805.1 uncultured Lentimicrobium sp.
AACCCTGACTTCAACGGTTTTTTACGGGCCGGTTACTTTTGAGAAAACTTCGGTCAAAGGTAAATTTGATGTCAGCCGGTCCGTTTTTTACTCCGGGAAACCAGCCATGCAGGAATTCCGGACCCTTGAACCCGGTGATTTTGTATCGGAAGGCACGAAATTTGCCTCGTTTAACGACCTGAATAAAGATTGATACCGGATTAATTACCAGAACAACAGAAACAATGAAAAGAAAAATCAACAGCATGCTGGCAGGCGGTATTATAGTTCCGCTGCTGGCTGTAACCATTTCATCCGCTACCCTCACTTCGTGTACCAAGGAAGAAGTGGTTGACTTCCTGAGTGAATTGCTCGTACAGGCCATGGCCAGCTGGAATGCGGAAGAAGAAAATCTGGATGAAATCCCCCAGGATCTTGATATCAACGACAATACTTCCGGACTGCCAGCCAGTGTGGATCTTTCAGGAAAATTCCCGCCCATCGGCGATCAGGGAGAATACGGCACCTGCGTGACCTGGGCGGTGGGGTACAACCTGAAAACCGCGCTCAACGGCATCGACAATCAGTGGAGCCCCACTCAACTGGCACAGACATCAAACCAGACCAGCCCGATTGACCTTTTCCTGGCCATTCCCTCGTCTCAGAAAGGCGACGATTGCAACGGCACACAGTTTGAATCCGCCATGGACCAATTGATTACGCGCGGCGGAGCATCGCTCGCTACCGCCCCATATACCGGTCTGGGTAATTGCAGTCAATCGCCACAATCAAGCTGGACCCAGGAAGCCGCTGACAATAAGCTGGTAAATTACCGTAAGATCGCCGATAAAAACAATGCCGCTTCCATGACGCTTGACAATTTCAAAGCCTACCTGGCCGAAGGCAGGCCCATTGCCATCGGCGCCCGGCTGGGCGACCGCTTTATGCGCTGGAACAGCAGCGCGGTGATTGACTATGACACCTATCAGAATCCGGGCATGCAGCATGCCTATCACGCGATGGTGCTCGCCGGTTACGACGACAACCGCCAGGCGTTCAAAGTCATCAATACCTGGGGCAATTCATGGGGAAATGCCGGAACTATCTGGATAGATTATGATTTCTTTATCAACAGTTTCTGTTTTGCCGCGTTTGTTGCGCAAAACAAAACCGATGTAAATATTACCGGTGGACAGGTGGGCAGCGGAAATATCATAACAGGGCTTGATGTGCTGGCCTGGAACCTGAAGGATGAAGACAATCCGGAGTCTACCGTCCCGCTCGACAGGCAGATCACCTACAATGTCTATAATTCAGGAACCGAAACCGTGAGGGCTTCTTCAAGGTGGAGCATCCTGTATATGTATTACAATGCCTACGATGTGAATGATTATGACATCATCATCCACGACTACTACACGGATGAATTCAGCAATGTGCCGGGCGACAACCAATACTGGGAAGACGGCTACGGCATAGCCGGAAGCTGGTGGAATTACATTGATGTTCCTTCCGGAAAAAGCGTTGCCGCCGCATTGTACAGTGATCCGGAAGCCGACTTCCTCTTTACATACACCATGCCTTCACACCTTAACGGAAAGTACTACCTGGTGCTGCTTGCCGACGGTTTTAATGACCTTGAAGAAGCCAATGAAGACAATAACTTCTATTTCTACAGCAAGGACGACGGAAAGCCCTTCGATTTTGTAAACGGTGTGATGTTGGGCAGTTCCACGGCCAAAAACATGGTCACACACAAAGAGCCGGCCCGTTTTGCAAACACCCCGTTCCAGACAATGGTAAGCAAAACCAATGTAAATGCATATTCTCCGGAAGAGATCATGAAACTGATCCGGCACCGCAAAGGCACCGGAGAACTTGAGCGCAAGGCTTTGCAGCACAAATTTAAAAACGGGGTTGTGCGGCAGCTGAAAAGAAAAGCATAATCCGAAAAAAGAAAAGGTCGTCTCCGGATGACCTTTTTTATTGCCGCTTTGCTGACAAGTGCCATTGATCAGAAATAAAGCCGTTTCTGAACATATTATGCCAGACAAGGTTATTTTTGTATAATAAGTTCAAAAAAAACAAAATTATGGCATCAGTTAAAGACATTGAGGGCATCGGCCCGGTTTTTCAGGAAAAACTTGCAAAAGCAGGAATAACAACCGTTGAGGGGCTCCTGAAAGAGGGAGCTTCTAAAAAAGGGCGTGTTGCGATTGCAGCAGCCAGCGACATTGACGAAGGAAAAATTCTGGATTGGGTAAACATGGCCGATCTGTTCAGGATCAAAGGCATAGCCAGTCAGTTTGCCGAACTTCTTAAAGCCGCCGGAGTTGATACAGTTAAAGAACTGAGAAACCGCAATGCCGAAAACCTGCATGCGAAACTTGAAGAAGTAAATGCCGCCAAAAGCCTCACCAGGGTTGTACCCTCACTTGATAAAATCGCCGATTTCATTGAGCAGGCAAAAAAACTTGAACCGGTTGTAACTCACTAAATTCCTGACAGACAGGCAGCTCTGATACCCTTCATTTACTACTCTCTCTATCGAATACCTTTACCGGGGTGTGATAAATGGTCAGGAGAGGGAGTTGTTAAGCCCGGCTTTGCCGGGTTTAATTTTTAAATGTTTTTTAACACTGTTCACCATTTTTAATATTGTTTATTATATTTGCAGCATTAAATCCACAAATGATGGTCAGCAATAAAGAACTTCAGGAAAAAAGAATGCGCGGTTACTTCATTGACGCTGCAAAGGAGACCCTCAAAGGTGAAGGGTTAAAGGCCGTGAATGTCAGGACCGTTGCCGAAAGGGCGGGTTATTCGTTTGCTACGATGTACAATTATTTTAAAGATCTGAATGAACTGATCTTTATCTGTGTCAAAGACTTTATGTCGGAATGCGAAGCATTTGCAGACGAACAGACAGATCAGCAATTACCCGGGTCAATGCGCCTCCGGGCCAGGATCAGGGCGATGATACAATACTTCACGCAGTATCCCGGGATCTTCGAGCTATTCTATCTTGAACGCATGAACGATATCGGGGCACGGCAGCCCACGGCGGAAATGATTTACACATTTACCGACAGGATAATTCAAACCGACCTTGATTATATGATCAGCAATAAGGAAATTTCGGAGCCTGATGCGGAAATGCTTAAAATCAGCCTGAGAAACGGCGTTGCCGGGTTGCTGCTTTTCTATAACAACCGCCTGCAACCGGGCGACTACAGGACGTTTACGCAAACTGCAGAAAAACAGCTAACCTATTTGCTTGGCTTATCGGGGATCAGACACTGAATTCCTGCCTTCAGTTAAAGTCTGATATTGAATCTGCTTTGACAGTAACAAAGTTCTCTGTTCATCAGCACAGAATACAGGTAATTGACCGCACGGATGAGACTGCGTTTAAATAAACACGCCGGTCCGGTGATATTTTCCGGATCCGGCGCGTTGATTATGAATGATTATCTGGAAAAGAATTAACGGGACACCCCTACCTTCTTCAGGCTGGCCTCAATTCTTTCCCAGGTGCGTTCAATGTCATTATCCAGGCCGACGCTGTAGCGCACCAGCCCTTCGCTGAGCCCCATCTTGCGCTGAATTTCTTCAGGAACTTCACTTGAAGTACTTTTTCCTGAGTTGCTGAACAGGGTTTTGAAATAGCCAAGACTGACGGCCAGGTAGCCTACATCGTTCAGCTCCATATCTTCCATCAGTTCAGCGGCTTTATCAGCAGTTACAAGGTCGATGGCGATCATGCCGCCGAAACCGAACTGGGGATTCATCATGGATTTCAGCAGGTTGTGACCGGGATGTCCGGGAAGTCCCGGATATATGGTCCGGATGCCGGCTGCTGTGAATTTTTCGGCAAGGAAAGCCGCATTGTAGCTATGCTGTTTCATGCGGATGTGCAGGGTGTGGATATTCTTCAGAATGGATGAAGACCGGAAAGGATCGAGTACCGGCCCCAGGAGCATGGCTGTACCGTCGTTCACGTCAATCATTGAATTGATGAACTCATTGGTTCCGCAAATGGCTCCGGCAACACAGTCATTCTTCCCGTTCACAAACTTGGTAAGGCTGTAAACCACGACGTGGGCGCCCAGCCTGGCGGGACTGACAATCATAGGGGTAAAGGTATTGTCGACCACCAGTTTGATTTCATGCTTATTGGCAATGGCAGCCAGGGCCGGTATATCGGAAATCTGCAGGAGCGGATTGGTCATGGTTTCCGTGTAGATCAGCTTTGTATTGGGGCGTATGGCTGCCTCCACGGCGGCAAGGTCCGTTATATCCACAAAGGAAACTTCCACGTTGAATTTCTTCAGATAGTTTGCCAGAAAAGCAAATGTTCCGCCATAGGTGGTAATGCTTGAGACGATGTGATCGCCGCATTTGATCAGATGGAGAATCGTTGAGGTGATGGCCCCCATCCCGCTGCCGGTTACCCAGCCGGCTTCGGTGCCTTCCATGGCAGCCATGGCATCGGCCAGATATTTGTTGCTGGGATTCCAGTGACGGGAATAGAGAAAACAGCCTTCCGCCTCACCGTGGAAGGTGTCTAACATGGTTTTGGCCTGCATAAAGGTAAAAGTGGCTGAATCGCAAACCGAAGGATTAACATCACCGAACTCCCCGAACTGACGGAGGTCCTGAATCTGGCTGGCTGGATCGAATTTCATGATTGTTTATTTTGGTTGGTGAATGTTTATGCTACCGGGAGAAAATCCTGTGACAAAAATATCATTATCACACTAACTATCAATCAAATATAATATTTTTTATCAGATTTCAGGATAATTTTTCAATATTCTAACTCAATTATGCATTTTTGCATGAAAATGTAACTTTCATAACCGAAACCATGGACCATTACTTTCATATTGACAATCTTGACCGGAAAATCATCAATCTGCTGAACACCAATGCGCGTATGCCTTTTGTTGAAGTAGCCAGGCGGTGCAGGGTTTCCGGGGCGGCCATTCATCAGCGTGTTGCCAAAATGGAAGAAGCCGGGGTGATTGCCGGCTCATCACTCCGGCTGAACCCGAAGGGCGTTGGTTATCAGACCTGTGCCTTTATAGGAATTCAGGTGAACCTGACCACAAACTCAACCCATGATGAGGTATTTAAAAAAATCCAGAAAATCCCAGAAATCGTTGAGTGTCATCATATTTCAGGCAAGTATTCGCTGTTGGTTAAGTTATTCACCCGAAACAACGAGCACCTGAAGCAGGTGATCGTGGAGCAGATCCAGTCCATACCTGAAATTACCTTTACGGAAACATTTATTTCGCTTGAAACAGGATTTGAGCGGGAGCTCGGGATTTAAAGCAGGCCTGCATAAAACCAATAGTCCGTTAACTATAAGAATCACGCAAGGACGCAAAGACGCAACGAATTGATTATGAATGATTTGTTATCTTTAAACAAGTTTTTATAATCCGCTGTAAGTCAATTCATTAAAAATTCTTAACGGACTACTGTAAAACAACATTATCCTGAAAATGATAAAATTTCATTGTCAGGATAATGTCTCAAAGGCAATCTTCAATGTACGGAATACGGTGCTATTTCTTCAACGCCCTGATCTCTGCCCCGTTCTGGAACAGGATCAGCGAATCCACCTTACCGTCATTGTTCCGCTGAAACTCAATCTGGGCGTCAACCACCTTCAGGAAGAACTTCACTTCCGATTCAGGATAGATTTCAAATTTTGCCTGTCCGGTTGCCTGGGTCATCAGGCGGCCGTTTTCAAGCGTTACCACCAGGCTGAAGCCCGGCTGTATTTCATATTCACCCGTATATGGCTGCATTTGTTCGGGGCTGAGCGTAATCTCCTTTTTCTCTTCAGGAATTTTATCGGTTTTACCGCCCCTGATTTCATTAATTCTGTTTTTGAAAATCACCGATTTTTCCCCTCCGCCGGTTTCAGAAAACTCAAGTACCGAGAGGGAATTTTCAAAAGCAAATTTCGTTGCAGACACCGGAATCAATCTGAAACGTGAAGAGCCCTTTCGCTGGCTGTAGAGTACACCTTCTTCGTAAATAATATTGCGGAATGAGCCATCCTCAAATGCATA
>CAZDBX010000196.1:0-6053 GCA_964503805.1 uncultured Lentimicrobium sp.
GAATACCCAACCGTTTTCCCAGTTATAGACAGAATCGAGTGAAATAATATCCTCTTTTACCCTTAGCACAGGATAGGAACCAAAAGGTGTTGACATAATCCCTGAGGCATCTCCGTGCAATGTAATATCCATATGGCTGATCTGTCTGATGGAATCGAGCAATGCCCCGTCACTGTGTGAAGCCAGCAACCAATCATAGGTTGTCGACTGGTTAAGGGTCTGCCCATAGGTAAAAGGCAGAGGCAGGCTCAGGGGCGCCGGGTTGCACGATATATGTACAGACATGGTAAATGTTCCGAAAATGGTCAGGAAGTCTTCATCTCCGACATATCTGATGCCATCATCATCGTATTGAATATATTCATAATCATAATAAGGCATCAGATTGCCGTTCCTGTGACTGATCGCTGCATTTGCGTCAGGGTATGCCTGGTAGTTGGGCAGTCCCTGCACGGGAAGGTACAGGGTGGTGTCGTGGGTCAGGGGAATAAGGTTGGTGAAATCCCAGACCTGGTTCAAACCCGGGCTGCCCGGGTCAACCTGTGTTACATTATCAACAGCCCTGATGATCTGCGTTCCGATTGTCGGGAGATCGTTATGGGTGATGGTAATCTGCGCTTCTGTGCGCAATGCTGAAAGAATAAGAATACCAAAAAGAATGCGTAAGGTTTTTTTCATAATTGCCTCCGGGGGTTAATTGATTTACCTGATAAAGGCAAATTTCGCCCCAGAAAGCTGTCTTGTCAATCACCCTTTGATGTGATTTTTGATATCAGGATTCATGAAGCTGATTTTAAACAGGATGCCGGAATCCGCGAAAGGGCAGTGGGCTGCCTTGCAGCATAACAGATTGAGCAATTGCGGATGAAATCCGCCTCAGAAACCCTGATCCGGGCCCACAGAAACCGGATTTGTTGCTTATTCGTGAATTTGAGCTTAATTCTTCATGCACCTGAGCAATGCTTCGGTGCGGGTCCTGACCTGCAATTTCTGGTAAATTTTACGTATGTGTGTGCGTACGGTTTCGATGCTTATAAAAAGTTCCGCAGCGATCTCCTTGTACAGAAAGCCTTTGGAGAGATATGACAGAATCTGCTCTTCTCTGGCTGTGAGGATGGATTCCGGCAGTGGATGTCTGGCCGGCCGGGCAAAGGTTTGTACAACCTTGCGGGCTATTTCACCGCTCATGGGCGAGCCTCCGTTTACCAACTCTGTGATGGCTTCAAGCAGTTTTGCAGGGGGTGTTTTTTTGAGCATATAGCCGGTTGCTCCGGCGGCCAGCGATTTAAATATTTCATCGGTATTGTCGAAAACGGTCAGCATCATGACCTGTATGGCAGGCCAGGCATTTTTAATGCAGATTACGCATTCGATGCCGTTCATGCCCGGCAGGTTGATATCCATCAGCACCACATCGGGCATGCATTCGGGAATTGCCTGAAGGGCTTCTTCGGCCGAAGCGCAGGCAGCCTGACAATGGTAACCTTCAGACCCGTTGATGAGCATTCGCAGCCCCTCGCGTACGGCTTCATCGTCTTCCACGATGATGATATTGATGGTTCCCGGCATGGTTTTCTTATTTATTGTTCACAAAAGTACACTTTCGGATTTCTGAATACATCACCCTTTGATGTGAAATATCATTGCTCAGAGTTCAACGGATAAGATAATTTCAGTGCCCTGTCCCTTAGTTGAAATGATCCTGAAGGCGCCTCCGCAATCCTCCATCCTGCGGCGCATGTTGTGCAGGCCATTCCCGGTTCCGGGAAGTAATTTTCCGTCAAAGCCCTGTCCGTCGTCTTTCATGTTTATATTCAGGCGTTTTTTTTCAATCTGCAACGCGATCATCACCTTCGATGCTCCTGAATGCTTGATCACATTATGCAAAGCCTCTTTGATTACAAGAAACAAATTCCGGCGCAACTCGGCCGACATGGGCAGGTTGGGGACCGTATCAGGAAAGTGAAATTTTACATCGACCGTGGAAGCCTCAAGATAGGTAGAAGCATATCTCCTGACATAAGCTGCAAAGTTGTCAAGGCTGTCGTTTTTTGGGTTCATGGCCCAGATGATTTCGCTCATCTCATCCACTACATTTCCTGCAATTTCAGATATCTGCTCTATAACCTTCTGCGTTTTGTCAGGATCCTGTTGCCGGCTTTTGGCAATTTCGCTCAGGATAGAAATCCGGGTAAGGCTGGCCCCGACTTCATCGTGCATGTCTTTTGAAATGCGCAGGCGTTCCTTTTCAATAGCGTGTTCCTGCTCCAGTGCTTTTATCCGGTTTATATATCTGAAGTGCTGAATTTTTTTGACGATGAAAACGGTTATGGCTATAATCGCGATGGTTAACAGTGCTGCAAACCACAGGGTCTGCCAGAAAGCAGGTACAACTTTCACTGTCAGCAATGGTATGGGAGTCCCGGTGTTCAGGAATGGATCGGTGTACCTGACTAAAAGGCGGTATTCGCCCGGAGGCAGGTTGCGGTATGCGAAGGCCGGGGAAGCAACCGGCGTATTCCATTCCTTTTCGTATCCTTCAAGTAAAAAAGAAAAACCTTGTTCATGAGCGTCGCCATACCCCGATGTATATACGCTGCCGTGCAGGTGTGCGGCTTCGCGGCTGAGCGACAGGCTTATACCGTCAGGGGGAATACCCTTTGAAAATATTGTATCGGATACATACAGGTTGAAAAGATGAATCCGGGGCAACTCCCTTTCAGTCTTTACCCGGGAAGGATCAATGCAATTAAGACCATTGATGCCTCCGAAGCATATTCTGCCTCCCGGCCCCAACAGGGCGGCGTTGTGGTTAAATTCAAGCGATTGTAAGTTATTTCTCATCGTGAACCGGATGACCCTTTTCCTGTCTCTGCTTATGCACCCGATGCCATTCATCCCTGAAAACCAGACTCTCCCGAAGTTGTCCGGCAGGATTGCATAGACGACTTCGCCGGTAAGCGAGGCGAGCGATGAATAGGGATTTATAAGCTTACCTTCCGCTGAAAAAACACTGATCCCGTTGCCGGTGGCCGCCCAGACCTCCTCCTTTAACGGCAATAACTGATAAATTTCGTATTGCAAAACAGCACTGTCCTTTTCATTCCAGATAATCATATTCTTATCTTTATCCTGCGGCTTGATAAACAGTCCCAGCGGAGTTCCATCCCATTGTTTTCCAGCATAATATAATAATGAGTTGACCGAATTGTTTACTGACTCCCCGATCAGGGCCGGGTCGGAATCAGCGCGGAATTTATAGACTGAAGCATCGCACTGCAAGACCACCAAATTTCCGGATGGTTCCAGGAAGGTTGCAGTAATTGAGTTTGTAGCGAATGTATAAATGCATCTTCCGGCACGGTTAATGACATAAAGCCCTTCCCGCGTGGCAACCCACAATCTGCCCCTGTAATCACTTTTCAGGTCAAGGATATAGGTGTTATTCCCGAAGAGCGCCGGATTTACGCGTTCAGCCCGGCTAAGGTCATCTGAAAGTTTCCATAATCCTTTGTTGAAGGTCCCGGCAAAAATATGTCCATCCAGCGCTTCAAGACAACGGGTAAATCCAACAGCGTATTTTTCAAATATTACTTTATCCGGGCTGTACCTGAGCAATCCATTCCCATCTGTTCCAAACCAGAGGTTATGCATTTTATCTTCATAAATATGCTTCACACTGGGCTTTAAGGTATCGTAATATTTACCTGCTATTTCAACAAATTCAATTTTTGTGAGTTTTTTGCCGCTGAGCCGGTAATGCATCTTTGTTGTCAGATCGGAGAACCAGAAACTGCCCTGGTGGTCAATTTTCAGGTCCGGGTTGATATGCATTCCGACATCGGCAATTCTCAACCAGGAGGAATCTTCCCGCAGAAGGTAAAGGCTGGTTCCTTTTGCAATGTAAATATTTCCTGATCTGTCGGCTGCCATTGCGGTGCATTCTCCGGCATCTGTCCATTTATAATTGTAAGTGTAACCGGAAGTGTTTCCTGATCTGCCGGCGATCATAATCCCATTGTTTCCTATTACTGCGAAGGACTCTCTGCCCAGGGGCAATGCCTGAACCGGGACGAAGTCTTCCGGAATTTTCTTCTCCCCGGCCGGATTCAGGATCAGTGATTGCAGGGTGTCACCGGCTATGCTCAGTCCCTTGCTGTATACCCAGACCAGTGGTTTGCCGTCAATGAGAACATCGAGGAGATGATGGTAGACTGAGGGCTCCCTGTTTATCAGGTCAAACTTGCCTGTAAAAGCATTAAACCTCAGAATGGATGATGCTGTTGATATCATGAAAATGCCTGGTTCCGTTTCAATGATCTTACGCATCATATTGTCGGCATTACTGTATGTACCGTTGTACGGTATCCTGAATACTCTGAACTCCCGGCCATTGAAACAGTGCAGCCCGTCGCCCGTAACCATCCACAACAGGCCCCTGCTGTCCTGAAGTATCTGACTTACCATGCTTTGCCGCAAGCCGTTTTCTATACCGTAAGCATCAACGAAGAGGTTTTCAGCGGGTTGCTGGGGGAGTACACTGCGGTGAATAAAAAGCAACGAAATGACTATTATACATAGCCGGCACCGGATGAGGAACGCATGGAATTCAGAGCGTTGCAATGGGCGCATTTATATTTCCGGGTAAAGATAAGGAGAAGAATTTTAAGAATGATCAGTCTTATCAGCGGAGGTTTATATTATTTGAGTATGCAGGTTATTCCGGTCAGGGCTTTGCAAACATTTTTTCAGGATAAAAACGAAGCTTCTTGGATCATCGATGATTCCTCCTGATATAATACCTGAAATAATCAACTTCCATCTGGTTGGGAAAGACGGTTTCAGGCCCCGGTAATTTTGTAAAAGGAGTTTTTTCAGTGCCTATGCCCAATCCGACAATGATGTAAAGCTTTTCGTCTGCGGGCGGAAAAACGGGTTGGGTGCGGTACCTGCCCGGGCGGACCGGACATTTTCTGAGGTTTTTCCCCCTCCGGTTGGTGAAGCGATGGAGCTGCCATACTTCGGCACTATCGATATAAAACCGGATGATGTTTGGTTCCCATTCCAGGGTGAAGACATGAAAATTGTCAGATAAGCTGGTCTTCAGCCGGTGCCGTTTGTGGGCCATTTTTTTTATCTGCCAGTTATGCACGGAGGTATGAAACCTTTTGGAATGCTGCATGCCGGCTTCCATCAGGTCAATTTCGGCCGAAATCTGCCCGAAGGTCCATAAAGCCGGCCAGAATCCGTTGCCTTCGGGCAGGCGGCACCTGAATTCATATTTCCCATGGCCGAAGGCTTTCCTGGAGTGAATCATTCCTGATGTATGCGCGCGTTCCTCGCCCATCCACACGGCTTTTTCTTTTTTCGCGATGATTTTCAGCAAGCCGCCGGATACCACCACATTTTCATCCAGAAACACCTGGCCCTCGTTGCCATGGGTACGGCAGAAGGCGCATTGGTCACTTCCGTCATCGGTATAAGGATACCAGGTGATCCATTCGGCTGTATTCAGCCGGCCACCTTCAAACTCATCCGAAAACACAAGCTCCCATTCCCCTTCGGGGCAGGGAACGGACTGGTATAGAATTGTGTCTGACTGTGCAAGCGCTGTTTGTGTCAACAGCGTTGCAAGTATTGTAGTTTTCAGGAATTTCGGCATCAGTTGTTTATTTCGGAAGTTCAAATATAAGCAATGCACTGATAAATAAAAAGCGCCCGGGGAAAGGCGCTTTTGAAAGTAACGGAAGTGGCAGCAGTTTAATGCTGCACCTCTGGTTACTGGGTTACATTTACATTCATTTTGGTGTAATTCGACTGATTTACAAAGTAGTATTTACGTCCGGAAATGGTTTCGATGGTGTAATTGTAGGGAGTCACCGAAATCATTCCGGAGGTGCCTGCGCCAAGGTCCGACAGCTCACCGGCCGTGAATACGGCGTTTGCTGAAGCAGCAGCTACGGTTTTCACGGCTGCATTCTGGCCGCCTGATACAACCACCACTACCGAATCGGCATTTGTAACCGAAGAGCCCAGCGGGACACTGAGTCCGG
>CAZDBX010000197.1:0-5905 GCA_964503805.1 uncultured Lentimicrobium sp.
TTTATAGGTGCATGGAATCCTGATCAGGCGGATGCAGGTTTCCAGCAGACGAAAATTAAAATCGGTGAGCATAACCGGAGGTTTCATGAAAAGCGCTTCATACTGGTCGCGGTAATAAAGAAAATAGGGCGATTTGTTGTAAGCCGATTCCAGAGCCCTCCAATGAATAATGTTCCAGTTGCTTTTTCTGTCGATTTCAACCGCTGCTGTAGGGGTGTGATTTCCCTGGGGCTTGTTTACGGGAACCGATAAGATCTGAGGTCCGTTTGAAGTAGCAATGCTGTACCGGTTACGGCAGGTCTGTTTTGGAAAAGTCTCATGGATCTCGATTGTTACAGCGGGGGCATGGGCCAGCCAGCAGAAATACGCTGCATCGGGAAGGCAGGCAGCGGGCAGAAGCACGGGAGGAATTACTGTCATAGTAATCGGATCGTTGCGGCAAAGTTAACATAAACCCGGATTAATCTATTGGAAGTCCGGCAGGGCCGAACTATTGATTTTATGAGGAAAATTCCGATGTAGTTTTTGTCGGTGCAATTCTTATTATGCTGATTACAAACGCTCAATTGTTTGAGCGCTGTCAAATGCCTGATCCGGGATAAAAAAAACAGGCCCGGTAAACCGGACCTGCTCAGGATAACGCTAATCAACAACAGTTTCTTAGTTCACCGTACTTTTCAGCAGCACATCTTCGATGGCTTGTTTCAGCGAATGCTTGGGCAACGCTCCCTGAGCCATCTGGGGCTGGCCGTCGGCAGGGCAAAATAACATACTGGGTATACTTCTGATTCCGAATATCTGGGAAAGCTCCTGCTCAGCCTCGGTATCTACCTTGTAGATGTTGATCTTGCCTTCATATTCTTTTGACAGTTCATCAAGAATGGGGGCTACCATTTTGCAAGGGCCACACCAGTCAGCGTAAAAGTCAATGATACAGGGTAATTTTCCTTCGAATTTCCAATCCTGGTTCTGATCGAAGTTAAAAACCTTTTCTTTAAAGGTTTCAAAAGTTAAATGTTCCATTATTGAGATGAAATTGATTCGTGATGATGAGAATTATTTTTGTGATGTGGGCTGGGCTTTGGGAGCCAGCAGGACTTCCTTGATCATTTTTTCAAATTCAGCCTTAGGTAACGCTCCCATAGTCATTTGAGGCTGTCCTTCGGCAGGGATGAACAGGATGCTGGGAATGCTGCGGATCTGAAATACCTGGGCCAGTTCGCGCTCCTTGTCGGTATCAACCTTGTAGATTACGATCTGATCTTTATATTCTTCGGCCAGCTGCGCCATGATCGGGGCTATTTTCTTGCAGGGCCCGCACCAATCGGCATAAAAATCTATGATGGCGGGTTTGTTGCCTTCGTATACCCAGGTGTCAGGGTTTTTCTCGTAGTTAAACACCCTTTCAAGAAACATTGCTTTATTCATCTGAACAACTTTTCCTTCCTCTGAATTGGCTGAAGCAGTTGCTGATTTAACCGGTTCCCCGGAAGTAGTCTGTCCGTTGCCTGTTGACTGGTTGCATCCGAACATGGCCAGACTTGCAACCATTGCTATTGTTAAAATTCGTTTGTTCATTTTTTGTTGTCGGATTAGGAGTGGATTAATTTCCGCTGCAAAGATAAATCTTTTTATTTTAAATCGCATAAGTATCACCAAAAATTTTTATTTTTGCAACGCTGAAATCATAAACAAATCATGTTGTGATTTGGTTCTGTTTAATTATCAATAATTTACATTTTGGCTGCAGCAAATTTATCTCATTTATTCAAAAATCTTGACATTGCGGAGTTTAATCAGCGGTTTTCATCGGCTGAGCAGTGTCTGAAGGTGATTGCTGACGAGAAGTGGCGTGAAGGCTATGTATGCAGGAGTTGCGGCCACACCAATTATTGCGAAGGGAAATCGCCCTTTTCGAGGCGGTGCACCAGATGTAAGCATGATGAATCGGCAACTGCCCACACCATTTTTCACCGTTGCCGTATCCCCATTACCGATGCGTTTGAAATTGCCTGGATGGTGTGCGGTTCTCCCGGTATTTCGAGTTATGAGTTGTCGCGCAGGCTCGAAACTCGGCAGATGACCTGCTGGAAATTCAAAAAGCGGATCATGGAGTGTATGGCAGAGGGCTCGGGACTCCATCTGTTTGAACTTTCAGGAAAAGGTTAGCCGGATTCGAAGTTAATCCGGAACCGGTCTTGCTGCCACTGAATGGCAGTCGTCCTGTAAAAAGAAAATTATTGGTCAGAACCGGACTTTTTCCGCTTATAAACCAATAGTTTATTTCCTGACAAACTTCAGCCACCGGCTTTCCTGGCCAGTTTCTACTTTCAACAGATAAAAACCGGACCCAAGTTGCGAAATATCCATTGTAGCCTCACCTGAACCGTCCGGAATCAGCGGCCGGTGCATCAGCAACCTGCCTGCAGTGTTGTAAACACTGACTGATCCGTTAAGCCGACTGGTATTGCACCTTAGGATCAGGTAATCACCGGCAGGGTTCGGATAGATCGCAAAATCTTTCCTGATTTCGCTGAAAATCCCCGTACTGCCTTCCGGATTCCACCTGATTGTCCAGCCGGGAGCAGTTCCTGCCCCGTCGGTGTTAAAAACAAGATAGAATTTTCCGCTGTTCAGGGTGATGGGCTCCGGGATGGTATCGCCTGATAATGAAGCTACAAGGCTTTGATTTCCAAGATCATAAATCTTCAGGATATCCTTTCCGTATTCCGTGCTGAAATTGTCGAATGTAATGGTAACGGGCACCAAATCGGGTGGAACGATCCGCCATTTGCACAGGCTGTTGTTTACATAGTTTTTATCCCCGCTTCCGTCATCAAACATTCCCGAGGACTGATTGAAATTGGTGGTTCCCGAACAATACACCGGTAGTGAACTTTTATAGGAAGCAAGGAATCCGCAGGCATTGCCGGAAGGTGCATCGAAAATAACGGTTGCCGAAGGTGCATCAATTTCAATAATACCTGGAGTATCATCTCCTGTAAGTTCGGCGATGGGTGATGCAGTGGTGTCGTTCCCGCTGAAAATCAGTATCCGGTCATTCTGGGCCAGATCGAGCAAGGGAAAGCTGAGCTGAATTCCGCTTATGGAATCGTAGTCCGGTTCATCCGGTTGAATCAGCCACTGGCAAACAGATCCGCCCGGATAAGCGATCATATTGCTTCCATCGGAAAAGGTTCCTGAGATATAACTCAATATTTCGTCGCCGGCGCAAAATGACGGATAATTGTATTGCGTGGTGTCCGGGTAAATGTCTTTAATGACTTCCTGCGCGAAATTAAAATTGCTGCCTCCCGGTGTCAGTGCGGAAAGCAGGAAGTAACCGTCGTAGGAGCCGCTCCATCCCCAGTTAAAGTGGTAAAAATTGTCGGGAGCGTAACCGTCGCAGACGAAAGCATGACCGTTTTGCGATCCGACGCCTTCCCATCCGGCATAGTAGAGGGGCTTGCGTGCGTCGAGGTTGGCAATCAGAATACTGTCCCAGTTCATGGTGGTAGTGTCCCGGAAAATGTATTGTGTCTGTGGCCCGTATTTAAAATAGTTTCTCATCGAATTGGCTGCGCTGTGGTTCCACATGCCGGATCCGTCCGGGCCATAATCCATATCAAAAGAGATGCCCAGATGGTAGAGCAGAAGGGCGATGTGGGAATTTGGCCCGTTCAGCGATGTTTCCATTCCATTCCAGTTGTATGAAGTTGCGCCGAAATTGGCGTACTGTAAGCCGTAATCCGGATGCGTATAGCTGTATTCTCCGCTTCCCTGTTCCGGCCAGCGGTGGTAAAACATCAGTTGCCCGACTGCCGTAGCAACGCAACCGGCATAACAACGGCCCCCGGGCCCGTCAGGATCCGGAGGGCACATCCCGTTGTAATAATTGCCCTGGTCCCACCCGGAGCGGAGTAAAGGTTCCACGACCCGGCCTGAACCACCCGTAATTTCTGTTGTCTCTTTATTGTAACGACTCCTGACAAGCTGAACTTCATCAGCCGGATAAGGCTGATCTGCAACTGCCCCGATTTGTCTGCCGTAATATCTGATCCATGCCTGAAGAGCATCAGGAAGGTTTGTTCCGGAAAATGAACCCTCCAGATTGTAGCCCAGAACCGGAAAAGTATTTTCTGAGGCTGAAACCAGTACAAAACCACCACCTGAAAAATTAAAAGCATAGGCTATCGGGCGGCCTTCAGGCGAAACCTGAATATAATTAGTAATCTCAGGAATGCTTCTGCCTTTATGCTGGTGTAAAACCAACCTTTCCCGGAAAAAATTCAGGGCTGTCTGACGATATATATCCGCGCTTTGCGCACTGGTCAGTTTGAATGAAATGAGTAAAAAAATCAGGAAATGCAGCTTCTTTTTCATGGTTGATGCCGGGTTATTGCCTGATTCAAAAATAGTCATAATTCTTTCCCGAAAGGGATGAATTATTTAAATGAATATGTCATGAATCAGGACATTGTCATGAATCAGGACAATCAGGGTGCTCAAAAAGATGACAATTGTTAGTTAAAAAACAGTAGCGTGAAATGGATAACATTTATAACAAACTGTATAGCAGTTAAATATAAACTCTGGCACGACAATTGAAAATGATGGGGTGACCTAAGTTTAATTAAGTACAAGAAATCATGGCACGATTCACGCTCCCCCGCGATCTCTACTTCGGAGAAAACGCACTCGCAGCACTCAGAAATCTCAAAGGTACCCGCGCCATCATTGTTGTTGGCGGCGGATCGATGAAGAAATTCGGATTTCTGAACAAGGTGGAAACCTATCTTCAGGAAGCCGGAATGGAAACGCTTGTTTTTGAAGGAGTAGAGCCGGATCCCTCTGTGGAAACGGTGATGCGGGGAGCTGAAGCCATGAGGCGGTTCAATCCCGACTGGATTGTGTCGATCGGTGGCGGGTCTCCCATTGATGCTGCCAAGGCTATGTGGGTTTTTTATGAGCATCCCGAAGCTACTTTTGAAGAAATTGCGAAACCATTCAATATCCCGGTTTTACGCAACAAGGCCCGTTTTGTTGCTATCCCTTCTACAAGTGGAACGGCCACGGAAGTAACCGCTTTTTCGGTAATTACGGATTATAAGACCCAGATCAAGTATCCCCTGGCCGATTTTGAGATTACTCCGGATGTTGCGATTGTTGATCCGGCCCTGGCTTATACCATGCCTAAGGAACTGACCGCCCACACCGGGATGGATGCGCTGGCCCATGCCACGGAGGCCTATGTTGCCGTAAACCGCTCCGATTTCTCCGATCCGCTTGCCCTGAAAGCCATTCGAATGATCAAGGATAATCTCGTTAAATCCTATCATGGTGACAAAGAGGCCCGGGATAAGATGCATATTGCACAGTGCCTTGCCGGGATGGCATTTTCGAATGCATTGCTCGGGATTGTGCACAGTATGGCCCACAAATCGGGAGCAGTTTTTCATATCCCGCACGGATGTTTGAACGCGATATACCTGCCGGTAGTAATTGACTACAACCGAAAGGTTTGTGCCGACCGCTACGCCGAAATTGCCCGTTCTGTCGATCTTCCGGGTAGCACCACAGATGAGTTGACAGATGCTTTCCGCGATTTCTGCACCGGGTTGAATGATCAGTTAAAAATCCCCCAAAGTTTGCGTGAGTATGGGGTTGCTGAAGAAATGTTTCTGGGTAACGTTGACCGGATTTCAGCCAATGCCGTATCAGATGCCTGCACAGGATGTAATCCCCGCGAAACCGGGGTGAAAGAATTCAAGACCCTATACACGGCTGCTTTCTATGGAAAGAAAGTAAGCCTCTGATTAAAATACAGCTTTATTTTCTCTTTTGTGTGTTTACTGACGGCAGGAGGCCCTGCCTCCTGTCGGCTTTTTGTCTGAAAATCAGAAAA
>CAZDBX010000198.1:0-1221 GCA_964503805.1 uncultured Lentimicrobium sp.
TGTATTTCTTGTGATAGTTCCATTGATTAATAAAGGATTTGGTCAATTAAAAGCTCAATCTAATCCTGATACACCCGTAGGATTTGGATATAAAATAATGTGGATTGCTGTCAAAACTAACAACCAAGAATTAGTCGCTCAAACAATTGGATTAAAAAAGACTAAACCTTCAAATTGGAAAAACGGGATTGATAAAGCTTACGAGGATGCAATATTTATCACCCCAGCGATTGATAATTGGACTCTGATTGTTGGAATGGGATTACCAACTGGAGACAGTAAAGAAAGTATTGACCAAGTTTCTGATTTATTAAACCGATTAAGCAAACAATATGGAGAAGCTCAATACTTCTGTACTCATAGAGTTGTAGAGTACCATTGTTGGATTAAATCAACAAACGGCAAGATTGATAGAATATACTCTTATCTTGGAGAGAGGGGAGAAAATATTGTGATTAAAGGTCAACCAACCGAAATTGAGAAAAAATACAACTTGATTGATACTTTTTCCGAAGAAGCAAAAAAGGATAATTATTTTGACCGAGAAGATTTAGTTTTTCCAGACGAACAATTAGTAATGTCTATTGCAGGTAATTGGAGTATTGACCCGACTTTACTTGACAAACGGACAGATATAAAAGGACTTGGATTAATAAGTAAATAAAATGCACATACCGCCTAATCGAGTAGACGACCGGTGAGCCATAAGCCCACCGGTGCGTCCTTCGGCAGTAGCTCAGGAACCTCCTCTCACACCGCCGTACCCTTCCTTCGTCAGGGTAAACTCCCGGGTCGCGTATACGGCGGTTCAAACACCATCATCGAATTTCGAGATAGTAATCGGGGAACGATCTGTAGCCTCTGAGTTTGAGGCGGTCAGGTGTAATAGTGGTAATGAGTATGGGACTACATGAAATAGCCCGGCCACCCATCCGGCTGTGAGCCCATTGCCATGCTGTACGTTCCGGAACACCAAGCCTGGTAAGGTTTATCGCCTTGCGGCGGGGTTTCTTCACCCGTTATATTCGACGAGACCCGATGCACTTCATGAGACGATTATGTAAGCTCCCGTCAGGATTCCAGCCTGGCTTCCTATGCTGCCTCCCCCGGTGAAAGTCAGCTTGTCACATGCAGGTATCCGGGTCGAAACTCCCGCCTGTAAGGGACTTCCACCCTCAGGAATTTATTTACACTTGTTGTAATACTTCGGGAAGATAAATT
>CAZDBX010000198.1:1231-5882 GCA_964503805.1 uncultured Lentimicrobium sp.
CATGCAGGACACACACAGAGGGCTAAACGCTATCGGGCGCATGGTTGTAAGGAGCAAGATTGTACATTTATTAAAAATTGTGCTGGCCGGAAAGAGATATTTTCAAAACTGCCCGCCAGCGCTTATCCTCGGACGTTAGCAAAAAGTATATAAATGACACAATTTAGATTTATAATATTAATATTTAGTTTGTTTTTTATTCAAGTAGTTTATTCACAAACTATTTCGAAAAAAGACTTCGTAAATACCGAATGGTTTACTGATAACAAAAACGATTCATTTCATGAATCAGATACTATAAAAATCATCAAATATTCAAATATTCATGACTCTGGAAATGGATTTAATATCTATTTTGAATCAGAAGGATTAGGAGATTCTGAATCAGTAAAATTCCAATTCAACAGATATGGCAATATGCACTTATGGAAAATTTACTATCACAGCGGAACAAAGTCAAGGAATAAAGAGCGTAAATGGAAAATAGATAGGAAAACCAATGACTTATTAATCTTACGGGACAATAAAATTGAGTATAGATTAAAACCTATAGACATAAGAGAAATTGAATTTACTGTTAAAAACGAATCCTTTAAGACAATGGAAATCACAATGTTTAAGAAATAACTTTTGCAAACAGTGGCTCATATTACATACCTCATATTTTGGTTATCAAGACATAAAATTGTAATTTTAAGAAGAGTGAAAATCAATGAACAAATAAGTAATAATGCGGCACGCAACACAGCCATAAAACGTAAGCAGTAATGGCAGAAAACCGGCTCCAAAAGAGAATCACGATTGAAAAAGCATTAATTTGAAGCAAAAAAATATATACATGGACAATCGTTTTACAGACATAATTCAGCTAATAAAACAATCTCGGACTAATGCCATAAAAGCCATAAACGCTGAACTTATAAACCTCTATTGGAACACAGGAGAATATATCAGCAAAAAAATTGAACAATCAGAATGGGGCGACTCTGTAGTAACAGAATTAGCCAATTTCATACAGAAACAAGAACCAGAAATAAAAGGATTCTCCGACAAAAATATTTGGAGAATGAAGCAGATTTACGAGACTTACAAAGACTTTCCAAAACTCTCACCACTGGTGAGAGAAATTAGCTGGACAAACAATCTGCTGATTTTTTCAAGGTGTAAAACCATTGAAGAAATGGAATGAAGTGATAATTAGTAAATAAATACGATTGCCTGATCGAGTAGACGACTCCGCCAGCGTAAACTGAATATTCCGGACTAAACCAGGCCACCAATCAATAATCGATCAGGTCAATCCCGAAATCTTCAGTATTATCAGATCGTTTATTTTCTCCCGAAATCTGCAGGGATTTCCCCCCAGTGAGCGGTATCCCATTTGAGCACAGGGTTTTCCCAGGTGTTGTTCTGTAGCCAGGTTTCGGCGCGCCTCAGCAAAAACATCAGGTCGGCGTTTTTTTTGTTCAGCTCCAGCTTTGTATTGGATTTTTTATCCTTCACCCACTTCAGCGCGGTTTTCGAATCACTGTATACCGGGATTTTCAGGTTCCGCTGTTTCAGGTAGCCCAGCCCGTGCACGATGGCCAGAAACTCGCCGATATTGACGGTCCCTTCGGGGAAGGGTCCCTGGTGAAACAGCAACCTGCCGGTGGATGTTTCCACCCCCTGGTATTCCATCACCCCCGGATTGCCGGAGCAGGCGGCGTCAACGGAAATACTGGCCATGATGGGTCCCTGACCGTTTTGAGCCATTGGCGCCTTTTTGGGCGTTTTCCTGCTGAAGGCCGGCGGCCCGGCACGGAATGCTTCAACCGCCTCCCTTTCCGTTTCGTAGGATTTATACCTGGCGGTCTCGAATCCCTTTACCTGAAGCTCACACTCCGCCCAGGTCCGGAAAATTCCCTTTTCCCTTCCGCTCCAAACCACATAAAACTTTTGTTTTCCGGCCATCCGCTTATCCTTTTTGTGCCTGAACTGCAAAAGTACGAACATCAGCCGCTAATTTCGTATTTTTGTAAAAATCAGCGATAAACCCCATGTTCAGAACACTTTCAGCTTTTCTTCTGGCAATCACCCTGCTCACCGGATGCCGGCCCGGCAGAATTTATGAGGAATACCATAAATTTGACAAATATACCTGGGAAAGGTTCGACAAGGTGAAGTTTGAAATACCGGTGGAAGATGCCGGTACCGAAGGCGATATTGTATTTACCATCAGGCATATAACTCAGTATCCCTACCCGAACCTCCCGGTAAATATCATACTCACCACACCTTCGGGAGAAGAGCGTATTCTGGAAAAAGACATCAGGTTAAAAGATGAAAATGACCGGTTTACCGGAAGCGTGGCCGGCGATCTCTGGGATGTGGAAGTGACCCTGTGGCCGGGTTTTTACTTTCATGAAACCGGCACTTACACCGTTGAGTTTGAAAATCTTATTCCCAAAATGGGTATCCCGGGGCTGGTGGATATCGGCCTGTATGTGAAAAAAAGGGAGAAGAAATAATTTAAAATAATGTAGCCTGCTCCATCAGACAGATCCGCCAAGGATTTCGAGCGCGGTATGCTGGTCGTTCCTGAGCTGGTTTTTCAGGATATCCAGGTTTCCGAATTTTTTCTCGTTCCTGATCCGTTTTACCAGTTTCACGGTGATGGTTTCGTAATAGATGTCATCATCGAAGCCGAAAATATTTGTTTCGATCGTGAGTTTATGCGCGTTGATGGTCGGCCGCATACCGATATTGGTCATGCCGTTATACAATTTCCCCCGGCAGATTACCCTGGAGGCGTACACGCCCATTGAGGGGATCAGCTTGTCCGGGTCGTCCACGTAAAGATTTGCTGTGGGATATCCGATCAGTTTCCCGATCTGGTTGCCCCTGATCACCTGTCCGGAAATGGAATACTCCCTTCCCAGCAGGCGGGCGGCCTCGCCGGCATCGCCTTCCTGCAAAAGCCAGCGAATAACGGATGAGCTTACATGGTGCCGGTCAACAATAAGTTCTTCCACCTGTACCACCTTAAATCCCAGCGTATTCCCAAAGCGAAAAAGATGTTCAATACTTCCGCTGCGGTCGCGGCCGAAGCCATGATCGTAACCTATAACCAGCACTTCGGGCCTGATTTTTTGCGCAATCAGTTGAATGAACTCTTCCGCCGAAAGTTTCGCAAATTCCCTGGTAAAAGGAATTTCGATCAGGTGCGATACGCCCGATTCTGCGAAGGCGACGCGTTTTTCCTCACGGGTACTGAGCAGATAAACGTGCTGCCCTAACACCAGACGGGGATGCGGATGAAACGTAACCACCACCGGACTCCCGTTACATCCGGCAGCGATCTCCTTCATTTTATGGAGAATTGCCTGATGGCCCCGGTGCACCCCGTCGAAAGTACCGATGGTAACCACCGGTCGGGGAAGTGCCAAAGGCTGAGAAATATCGGTGATGATTTCCACTATCGGATCAGAAGGTTAGGATTTCTTTGTCTATCAGCAGTCCGGCAATCTGAACCGCGTTGGTGGCCGCGCCTTTCCTAAGGTTATCGGCAACAATCCACATATTCAGGCCGTTCTGAATGGTCTCGTCGCGGCGCACCCTGCCCACAAATATTTCATCCCGGCCCTCGGCATATTTGGGCATGGGATAAACGGCCCGGTCAGTGTCGTCCTGAAGGATTACGCCTTTCGATGAAGAGATCACTTTATTGATTTCATCCAGCTCGAAGGGCTTTTCAAATTCAATATTCACGGACTCCGAATGGCCTCCGAAAACCGGCACCCTGACCACGGTAGCCGTAATCCTGACTTCAGGGGCCTGCATAATCTTGCGGGTTTCTTCAAGCAGCTTGACTTCTTCGGTGGTATAGCCGTTGGGCAGAAAAGTACCGCCGTGAGGGAAGATGTTCAGGTCGATGGGGTGCGGATATACCCGGCTGCCGTTGATCCCCTGGCGCTCGTTCTGAAGCTGCTGCACCGCCTTTGCGCCGGTGCCCGTTACGCTCTGATAGGTTGAAACCACCACACGGCGGATGCCATATTTGCGGTGGAGCGGCGCCAGCACGGCAACCAGTTGAATGGTGGAGCAATTGGGATTGGCGATAATCTTCTGGCTGCCGGTAATCACATGTCCGTTCACCTCCGGAACAACCAGCGGGATATCCTTTTCCATTCTCCAGGCCGATGAATTGTCTATGACAAAACACCCGGCTGCAGTAAACGCAGGTGCAAGTTCGCGGGAGGTGGCGGCCCCGGCTGAAAACAAAGCGATATCCGGCTTACGGGCAATGGCTTCAGCCGCAGTTACAACCTTATATTTCCTGTTGTTAAACTTCAGTTCTTTCCCGATTGATTTTTCGGAAGCAACAGGAATAAAGTCCGTTATGGAAGTCAGGGGGATATATTTCCCTTCTTCGAGTACTTTAATCATCACACTTCCAACCAGTCCGGTGGCGCCAACCAATGCAATTTTCATCTTAAACCAGAATTATCTTTACAAAAATCAAGGAGTGCAAAAATACGATTAATAAGTTCATATTGATCAAAGCCCCCTGTTCAACCTCAGGATGATGGAATCGTAAAACACATTGGGCGCAATTTTTTATTCAGTCTTTAAATGTTAATAATATTTACATACATTTATCCATTAAAAA
>CAZDBX010000199.1:0-5812 GCA_964503805.1 uncultured Lentimicrobium sp.
GTAGCCAGTATGGTATTGTTGTTTAATAACCGAAGGCTAAGGAGTTCTTCCCTGTTGAATAAATCATTGTCATAATTGTACATCCATTGAATCTGGCCATCAAATCCAAGTTTAATCATTGTGTTAGGATTTTCATGAGTTGGAGGTGGCCCGTTCCGGTAATTCGAGAACAAACCAATATATCCATCCGATACTTCAATGACATCCTGAGCAAAATTATCAACCCCCGGGTCGCTGATTATGCGGCACCAGTCCAATTGACCACAGGCATTAAGTTTCATATATCCGGCATCTCCGAATGGACCGAAAGGAGCAGCTTCAGCATAACGAGTTGAAAAAGTTATAATAAAACCGGAATCGGGCGTGGGTTGCATCATTTTAAACCAGGAGCATTCTTTGGTTCTGCTACCCAATGTTCGTTCCCAGATCACTTCACCGTTTACATCTGTTTTAATAAGCCATCCGCCGATTGCATAATCTGTATTAGTGCAGGTGCTCAGAATACTCATCCCATTATCATATGTTTCATTTACGCTGTAACCATAAGAGTGATAAATGGGGTCAATGTAAACTTTTGGCCATGTCTGAGAATAGGTATTTGTAAAAATTACTAGAAGTGGCAAAAGTGATAAAATGTGTTTTTTCATTGTTTTGTGTTTTAAAATAGCCCCACAGATTCAATACCAGTGGGGCTAAAGTATTCATTTAGTTGACTGTAAATTTGGCGCTTAGAACTTTTTTGCCCTGAGCAATTCTTGCGATATAGATGCCAGGAGAAAAATTGTTTAAACGAATTAGAATTTGATTATTGCCTGAATTAAGATTTACTGAGTAACATACTCGTCCATCTTGAGCAATTACCTCTATTTTGCCGGATAATTCAAGCTCGTAATCTATTATGATGAAATCATTTGCAGGATTGGGAAATACATGAAGCATTGCTTGTGAAGATTTTCCTTTAGTTTTGGGCTTGTTGTTTGCAGTCGAAGACTTTAAGCTTGTATCCGGCAATGTAACTGAAGGTTCATAGCTTAGTAACCTGTAGGCCGAAAGAAGGTTACGGGTTGAGATGCCGGCAGGATTGTCGATGTGACCAACCTTAAACATGATTTCATTTTTCATTTCTGAGTATGTAATGCAGATTATTGCTTGTCGAACTCCGGGTAAGGATTCTGATCAATGGTTAAACTTTATCCTACGGAAGCGCAACGTTTGTAAACAGGCAGTATGATTCGTTGCTTTTTACTTGCCCCAATGAACGTGCTAATGGGTTAAGTGAGCAAAAAGCATTTATAACTCCGGAAATTCAACGCTTCCTGTACCGATAGATACTCTCTCTCTCTCTCTCTCTCTCTCTCTCTACGTATTTGCATATTCCTGAATTATTTCAAATAGAAAAAATTATACAATTATACCTCCTGAATCCCTTATAATCTGCTAAAATAATAAATATCCGGTTAAATGGATATTTTTTTAAAATTCAGAATTATTCTAAATAGTCTTATCATTATATCAGAAAAGACTGCCTGGGGTAATGGAGTGTATTTTCATTAAATTTGCCGGGACCATGCACTGTTTCAAGCAATGCTGGCATGGTTGCTGGTCATTTTGGTCAGGAGTTTTTTTCTGAACAGGCCAGGCGGTATTTCCGGTTTGTACAACAGGCGGGATTAACTTATTATAAAACAGAATTATTATGTATATCGTAAAATATGTCCTGTGGGTGTCGGTGATTGTAATTTTACCGGGCTTGTCCGGCATACGGGCCCAGTCGCCCGGCTGCACCGATCCGCAGGCGCTTAATTACAGCCCGGCTGCCGGGCTGAACGACGGTTCCTGTCTTTACCCGCCGGTTTCTCTGATGCCTGCCACCCTGGTAAGGTCGCTGCCGGCCGCCGTGAAGGAAACTTCCGGCCTGATCTTTCTGGATGGCTTTCTGTGGACGCACAACGACAGCGGGGGAGAGCCGGTGCTTTACAAACTGGATACCCTCAGGGGAAAAGTGCGCGCCACGCTGACAATCACCAACGCGCGCAATGTAGACTGGGAGGAAATAACCCGGGATCAGGACTATATCTATATCGGTGATTTTGGAAATAACCTCGGTAACCGCAAGGACCTCTTAATTTATAAAGTCTCCAAAGCCGCCATCACCGGGGCTGAAAACGGTGAGGCGGAGGCGGAAATCATTCGTTTTGCCTACGGCGATCAGTTGGACTTCACCATCGCCAACCGCAGCAACAACTTCGATTGTGAAGCCATGCTGGCTTCCGGCGACAGCCTGTACCTGTTCTCGAAAAACTGGGCCGATCAGCGTACGCGGTTGTATGCCCTGCCCAAAACGCCCGGAGAATACATTGCCCGGCCGAAATCCTCGTTCAACGCTGACGGCCTGATTACCGGCGCCGACATTTCACCCTCAGGCAACGAGGTGATGCTTTGCGGATATAAAAATTACAGTCCTTTTATCTGGCTCTTGTACGATTTTCGGGATGCTGACTTCTTCGGCGGCAACAAACGGAGAATTGAATTTTCGGGCCATACCGGCACACAAACGGAAGGGGTTGCTTACCTGAGGGATTACGAAGCCGTGATTTCATCGGAAAGAACTGCGGTGAGTCCGGCAGGTTTATTTAAAATATTTACCCGCCCCTGGACCGGGAATATCGGAGATTCCCTTCCGGACGCATTCAAATAGTTAACTTCCGGCTTCGTATCCTGGAATTCCTGTTTTTCTCAGCACAAGTGGATCCCGTTCGGGTAATAATCCCGGGTGGATTTCCGTTTTATTCCTGTCCGGATTCATTATTGCCCGGTAAATCTTTTGAAGGAGTTATGAGATTACTTACGGTGAGCTCTCCCGATAGCTATCTGGATCGGTTCTTCACTTCACTATCCCGCATTTTGCGGGAGAAGAATCTCATAATTTAACCGGACAACGGTAATTCGGATTATCTTAGCTGAAAATTCTGAAACCGATGCGTGCAGGGGTGTTACATCTGGCTTTGCTTCTTTTATTTTTATATCCTGCCGCGGTATTTGCCCAGCATGAGGCTGACGGCAGGGTGATGAAAATGCATCAGAAAGCCCTGGCATACTACCATGCTTCGGCATATGAGGATGCCCTGAAGGAGACGGAGAAGGCGCTGAAGGCGGACCCCCTGTTCATAGAATCCTGGCTGTTGCTTGGCGATATACACGCCCTGAAAGGCAACCGCCCCGATGCGATCACGGCTTACACCAGGGCCATCCGGCTGAATCCGGATTTTTTCCCGCCTGCGTTTTACATACTGGCCAATCTGCAGTTTGCCGAAGGGCGGTATAAGGACTGTATCACTGCTTACGAAACCTATCTGCGTTATCCCACGGTGAAGCCGGCTGAAGCGGCGCGGGCGGAGAAAAATATGAAAACTGCCCGTTTCCGGATGCACGCGCTGGCCAATCCGGTGCCCTTTGAGCCACTGAACCTTGGCCCGGAGATCAATACCGAAGGCTATGAATTTGTGAACTACATCAGCGCCGACGGGGAGCAGCTCTATTTTACCCGGAGAAACCCCAAAGGCATTAAGCGGGATGAGGATTTTTTTGTTTCCACCCGTGTGAATGATTCGGTATGGGGCCCTGCCCGTGAACTTGGCCCTCCGGTAAATACCGAAGGGGATGAGGGCGCCATCTGCATATCGCCCGACGGTCAGTACCTGTTTTTTGCCGCCTGCGACAGGCCCGATGGTTACGGCAGTTGCGATATTTATTTCTGCCGCCGCGAAGGCGACCGATGGAGCGAACCGCGCAACACCGGCCCTGAGATCAATACTTCATACTGGGAATCGCAACCGGCTTTTGCCCCCGACGGACGCACCCTTTACTTTGTAAGCAACAGACCGGGCGGCCACGGCGGAAGCGATATCTGGATTTCATGGCTGCAGCCCGATGGCCGGTGGAGCCAGGCCGTGAATGCCGGACCGGTCATCAATACCGCTGAGGCCGAGCGTGGCCCTTTTATCCATCCCGACGGACAAACCCTGTATTTCTCCTCCAAAGGGCATCCCGGCATGGGCGAAGGCGATATTTTTATGAGCCGTGAAGATGAAGCCGGCAACTGGTCAGCCCCGGTAAATCTGGGGTACCCGGTAAATACCTCTGCCGATGAAGTTACCCTGGTCGTTGACCAGCAGGGGCGGTATGCATACATTTCCTCAGCCATGGAAGGCGGCTCCGGCATGCAGGATATTTACCGTTTCAGGTTACCTGAAGCTGCCCGGCCCCTGGCTGTCACCTATATGAAAGGCATTGTTACCGACAGCATCAGCGGAAGCAGGCTGGGCGCCGGTTTTATCCTCAGCGACCTGGAAAACGGGAAAGAAGTGGTGAAATCGCGCTCAAATCCTGTTACCGGTGAATTTCTTGTTTCCATTCCCGCCGGCAGGATGTATGCCCTGAATGTGGAGAAACAGGGTTATCTTTTTTATTCCGTTCATTTCTTTATCGGGGATAAAGCGGGGATTGAGGAACCTTATCTGCGCGATGTGCTGCTGAAGCCTTTGCAGAAGGATGAAGTTACCGTGCTGCGCAACATCTTTTTTGAAACGGACAGCGCCAGGCTTCTGCCGGTATCCATGGTTGAGCTGGAACGTCTGCTGCAGTTCCTTCAGCAAAACCGCACCCTTTCGGTAGAAATCAGCGGCCATACCGACAGCACCGGGAGCGAGGCCCATAACCTTGACCTGAGCCGGCGTCGGGCAAAAGCGGTGTATGACTACCTGAACGCACGGGGAATCCGCGAAGACCGTCTGAGCTACAGGGGATACGGCGCCATGCGCCCTGTTGCCGGCAATGAAACAGTTGAAGGAAGAGCTGCCAACCGCCGCACCGAGTTCAGGATTACCGGTGTGGATAGGGATGATTGAACCTCAGATACTACAGGAACTGAAAACAGGGGTGTTGATGGGAATAATTGATATATTGATTTCTGTGAAAAAAGTAGTTACACAGAGTTCACTGAGGCATCACAGAGAAACACAGAGAAGAATATAGTTCTCTGTGACCCTCTGTGAAACTCTGTGACCCTCTGTGAACCTCTGTGCAACTCTGTGAAACTCTGTGATACAATTATTTACACGTAACTCACCGAGAAATCACAGAGCAACACAGAAAAGATTTTAAAACGCAGTGAGCCCTTTATTGAAAATCTTTCATAATTACATAACGGATTACAAAGTTCATCATTGACTCCTGCACGGCAAACAACGAATTATCTCAAATGTCGGGCATATTGTGCAGATTGGTAATTTTGCCGGGCATTCAGCTTTTTGTTATCTATGTTCCGTACCCTTTTCATTCTGCTTATGCTGTTGATGCAGGCTCCATTGCTTTCGGGGCAGACCATCTACACAGCCGGAAGGGACGGCGCCTGGCAGTTTGGTTTTTCTGCCACGGGAAATGCAAACCGGTACAACAATCAGATCATCAACCAGCTGGCGCTTGCCCATCGCAAAATTCCGGAAAAAACCGCCTTTACTTTTTTTTACCGTCATAACATTGAGGTGCGCTACGGGCATGGGAGTATGCTGGAGGTCATGCTCACCTTTCATCCTGCTGTATGCAGCGGCGACGTGCAGATGCGAGGGTTTGACCTGTCGCCTGTGCTTATACCGGCACAAATGAAGTGCAGGGTTGTACTTGAGCATCCGGTAAACGGGGTTATTCTTCAATCTGATGAAATGTTGCTGCGCACCGATTCCCTGCGTTTGCCGCGGGAAGTTGTTTCCTTCCCCGACAGCCTTTGGCGTGAAGGATGCCTGGTGAAAGCAGA
>CAZDBX010000200.1:0-5782 GCA_964503805.1 uncultured Lentimicrobium sp.
ACCTGTCAGGTGCTGTAAACCAACTTTGCCATGGGTTCCAAGATAAACAAGCCCGATTCCCATATCCTTCACTACTTCACCAATCTCAGTAAAAATGCTTCCCTCGCGCGTCAATGTTTCTACTTCTACCTGATACTTTGATTTCAGCAGAGATGCAATCTCCCTGAGTTTGTCATCAATTGATTCCGGAGCCAGATTCTCATTCTTAAGATAAGCCCTGGTTTCGTTATTAATGACATGTAGCAAAACCACTTTGTGGTTTAAAAGCCTGGCAGCATCCGCAGCCTGGTAAGCAGCATTCAGGCAAACCTCTGAAAAATCAGTCGGAACCAGGATAATGTCATTCATCATTGTATCCATTTTCTTCGTCGTTTGTTTTATAAAATTTGGGAAAATCCTCCGAAAGTATTACTAAATGACAAAAATAATCGATTTTTTAATAATCCCGCCCATCCTGCCAAATTATTATTTCATTCAACCTGATACAGATCCGTATCTGCCGTTACAGCGGCACAATTACGACAGCTGCAGAAACAAGGATTCCTGAAGGCTCATTTTGCATAAAATGCTATAGAAAGAATGATAATTCATAATAACCTGGATGGCATTGGAATGGCTGTGTTTTTCCGTTTGATCATATAATCTCATGGTCATCCATGATCATTTACCATTGCTTCATGAAGATTAAATTATCGGATTACTTTGATCAAAATTTACGATAAAGAAACATACTGCTCACAAATTTTACATTTAACAATCAACCAGTAAAAAATCAGCAACCAGGATACACATGGAACTCAACTTTACATTCATCTCCTGGATACTTTTAGCAACCTGTCTCAGCTCCGGGGGAATTGCTATATATAGTCATCTGAAAGGCTACTCAAATCATCAGATCTATTTCACCCTGCTAATGCTTATGATTGCTGAATGGTCGCTGATGTCGACGCTTGAATCAGCTTCAATAACCATCCAGGCCAAAGTTTTCTGGTCAAAACTGGAATACATAGGCGCAATGGCAACACCGGTATTTTTTCTGCGCTATGCCATAGGTATTGCCGAAATAAGAAATCATTGGCTGACAAGAAAGTATTGGTTATTCTGGCTGATGCCGTTTTTTGTCATAATTCTTACGGCAATCAATGAGTTACATCATCTTACCTGGACCAGGTTCACCTGGAGTGAGGCTGGAAACAATATCCTCACCTACCACCATGGCCCGGTATTCTACGCTGGCATGGCTTACTCACTGGCACTTGTCCTGTTTGCTCAGATTCTGATTATCAAAGCACTTCCGGATTTACCCGCAACATTTAAAAGGCAGGCCTGGTCTATCAACATTGCCTGCATTTTCCCGTTTACTGCTGCCCTTATTTATGTTACCGGTCACACGCCGCTTGAAGGACTGAATATTACCATTTTAAGCTTCAGCATATCCGGGCTGGTCCTTCTTTTCGGTATTACCAGATACAGAATGTTTGATATTGCCCCGTTTGCCCGAAGAAGGCTTACAGAAATTTTAAATGATGCTATTCTATTGGTAGATACTGATCTGAAAATAATTTACCATAATCCGGCCGCTTCTGAATTGCTGCAACTGGGATCGAAATATTTTTACAGCGATCTCAGAAATGTTGGATGGCTGCATGACGCCTGTTATCCACATCTTGAATATGACAGCGAGGATAAAGAAATATTAACCAATACCGCAGACAATGAATGGTATAACATCAAGATAATCAGAATATTGGATGACCGGGGCACTTTTCAGGCAAACCTGTTGATGATCAGAAATATAAGCGCAAAAAAAAGACTTGAAATACAAACATCCAGGCTCAATGAAGAATTATCCATTTCACATAAAAAGCTTTTGGCAATTAATAGTCAGAAAGATAAAATCATGTCGATCATCGGACATGATCTTAAAACACCCTTTCATCAGGTCATCAGTCTCTCCCAGATTCTAAAGGAAGGTATTCAGGATTTTTCAAAAGAGGATATGCTGACTCTGCTGGATGATATGTCACATGCTTCTGAAAACGGAATGAAAACGTTGCAGGATCTGCTGAACTGGGCCAAAGGGCAGAGGGAAAACGTAGTGGTTAATTTAGAAAATTTACATTTAAGTCCCCTTATTGACAGTATCATCCAAAGCCTGCGCTTATCAGCTGCTGCAAAGCAACTCAGGTTTATCACCAGCATTCCCGAAGGTGCATTGATATATGCAGATGAGAAAATGGTCACTGTTGCTTTCCGGAACTTATTGACGAATGCAATAAAGTTCTCACGACCGGGAGGGAAAATAACGGTTACTTATGTCAGCAAAGATGACTATGCAAAAATAATTTTTACTGACGAGGGCATCGGCATGGAAGAAAAAGACATGAAAAAACTCTTAACCGGGGGAATAAATGATTCCCGGCCCGGCACCAACGGAGAAACCGGAAGCGGATTGGGGTTGATGCTTTGCAGGGAAATGATCATTAATAACAAAGGAAGTATTGAGGTTAACAGCCAGCCCGGGAAGGGCACTACTTTCACGGTTATTTTGCCTATGAAATCAAATAATGTCACTCTGGAAAACATTACAAGCAATTAGCCGGCTAAAATACCTGGCTTTATCTTGATCATTGCCGCATTTCAACCGGTCAAAAACTGACAACCGGGATCCTCCCGCTTTTGTTTTGTATCTGACAATGAAATTAGTGCTATTTTTGTACTATTAATATTTCAGAGCCTTTTCTGAATTCATACATCTTATAAAAATGGCGCACTTCAAATCCGGCCTTTGGCTGATCTTATGGATAATTGCTTTCGCATTTCCGGCAAACGCACAATTGATCGTTTCCACCCCTGCCTTTCCGGCGGATATCGATGAGGTAGAAGTTATATTTAATGCTTCTCTTGGAAATGGGGGACTGGCCGGCTATACCGGCGAGGTATATGCCCATACGGGAGTAATCACTGATTTGAGTTCAGGCCCTTCCGACTGGAAATATGTAAAAACCAACTGGGGTCAGAACACACCGGCCACCCTGCTCGAGAGAATCGGTGACGATCTGTACAAACTCACAATCGGTCCTTCCATACGACAGTATTATAATGTACCGGCCTCTGAAACCATTCTGCAACTGGCATTTGTTTTCAGAAGCGGCGTTAAAGTAAACAACCAGTGGCTTGAGGGAAAAACGGAAACAGGTGGTGATATATTTGCAGAAGTTTATCCTGACGGGCTGTTTACACGATTCAACCTTCCGGTTGCAAGTGCACTGCTTTCCGAACCCGGAGAGGAAATCCACATTGAATCAATTTCAAATGAAGCCGACTCCATGTTTTTGTTTATCAATGAATCTCTCACAAAATCGGTTGCCGGCAATATACTACTTGATACCATCACATCCCCGGATACGGGTAAAAACTATGTCAGGATACTGGCAAAAAATCAAACCGGAACCGCTGTTGATTCATTCTATTTTTATGTTCGGCAACCTGCGGTCATACTTGAACTGCCGGATGGAATCATTGACGGGATTAATTACATCAACGATTCGACGGTCACATTGTGCCTTTACGCCCCGTTCAAAGAGCATGTATTCGTGATCGGAGATTTCAATAACTGGGAATTTGAAGACGAAGGATACCTGTTCCGCACGCCTGACGAAAAAAGATACTGGATTACCTTAAACAATCTTGAAGCGGGAAAAGAATACATTTTTCAGTATCTGGTCGACGGGAACATCAGAATCGGAGATCCATACGCCGAAAAAGTATCCGATCCCTGGAATGACAAGTATATCAGCCAGAATACGTATCCGGGCATTCTGACTTATCCTTCAACAAAAACAACAGGGGTTGCAACGGTGCTGCAAACAGCCAGAACACCATATATCTGGGAAGTGGATAATTTCCAGGCACCTCCGAAATCTGAACTTGTTGTTTATGAACTGCTGGTCAGGGATTTTGTTGCCAAGCACGATTATCAAACACTTATTGACACGCTGGATTACCTGAAAAATCTGGGTATCAACGCGATAGAATTAATGCCTTTCAACGAGTTTGAAGGCAATTCCAGCTGGGGATACAACCCGAATTTCTATTTTGCCCCCGATAAATACTATGGTCCGGAAAATGACCTCAAACGCTTTATAGATGAATGTCACAAACAGGGGATTGCTGTAATTATGGATATGGTGCTAAACCATTCCTTCGGGACTTCTCCGATGGTGATGCTCTATTGGGATGCAGCAAATAATCGGCCTGCAGAAAATAATCCCTGGTTCAACCCGGTTCCAAAACATGACTTTAACGTGGGTTTTGATTTCAATCATGAAAGTCCTGATACCAAGGCGCTGGTAAACAGGGTAGTAAAATTCTGGATTGAAAATTATAAAATAGACGGTTACCGGTTTGATCTTTCAAAAGGGTTTACGCAAAAAAACACCCTGAACAATACTAATGCCTGGGGACTTTACGATGCTTCAAGAATAGCTATCTGGAAAGCAATTGCCGACACCATCTGGTCTGTTAACCCAGATGCTTATGTTATTCTGGAACATTTTGCCGAAAACGCCGAGGAAAAGGTACTGGCCAATTATGGCATGATGATCTGGGGCAAAATGAGCGATGAATATGCCAACGCTGCCAAAGGCAGTTCTACCGGCAACAATTTCAACTGGGCATCATACAAAGCCAGGGGTTGGAATGAGCCCAATCTGATTTCATATATGGAAAGCCATGACGAAGAAAGAATCATGTACCGTATCCTGAAAGAGGGCAGCGTGGCAAATCCGGCATACAGGACACGCGACACAACCATCGCCCTTCAACGTGTACAACTGGCCAATGTATTTCATTATATGATTCCCGGGCCAAAAATGCTGTGGCAGTTTGGAGAGTTGGGCTATGATATCAGCATCGATTTCAACGGACGTACAGGAGAAAAGCCTGTAAAATGGGATTACACTCAGGATTACCGGAGAAGAACGCTTAAAAACATTGTCTCATCATTAATTAAACTGCGACAGAGCCACGAGGTGTTCAGCACCACCGATTTCACCCTTGCACTCAGCGGATATCAGAAGAAAATTCAGTTGAATCACCCGGATATGAAGGTGCTGGTGATTGGTAATTTCGATGTTTATCCCGGCTCCATGGCACCAGGCTTCCCGGAAACAGGAAAATGGTATGAATATTTCACAGGAGATTCACTATCTGTAACCTCTGTATCAGATGCCGTTGATCTGAAAGCGGGTGAATACCGGATATATACCAACATACGCCTTACCAAACCGGAAACAGGCCTTGGAATCGGAGAAACCGGTGAAACAAATATGGTTATTGCTGACTACCCCTACCCTAATCCGTTAACTGAAGGGCAGTTAATAGTTCCGGTTTTCCTGTTTGAAGATACTGATATAGAGATCAATGTTACTGATCTGACAGGCAGAAACGTCAGCCAGGTATATTCAGGAAGGCTCAGTGGCGGGGAACACCGGATAAAGTGGAATGCCACCGCAAGTTTGAAACCTGGCATATATATATTATCTGCAAGGGCTCAGTCGTTTTCGAAATCTTTCAGGATTGTATTACAGTAAATAGCTTTCCCGCAGAACTAAAATCATGGCCGGAGATAGCATCTCCGGTCTTTTTTTTGACCTTTTTCAGCGACTCAGGTACAGAAATAAGCCATTGAAATTACCGGAAATGTTTCACCGGTAAAAAAAATACGGTTGCTATCTTTTTGTCAGTGTGATTGTTAGGCTGTATTGTTAATAACTATGGA
>CAZDBX010000201.1:0-2244 GCA_964503805.1 uncultured Lentimicrobium sp.
CTATTGATCAGGAAATCAGCTGCTTCGGCGGCAACGACGGGCAGGTGACGGCAAATGTTACTGGTGGTGTGCCCCCCTACACTTACCTGTGGGATGATCCTTTGGCGCAAACCACCGCCACCGCCGTCAACCTGACGGCAGGAACCTACACGGTGACGGTGACAGATGCAATGGGTACGGTGGTGATCGCAGGCGTGACCCTTACACAACCAGCACAGTTGTCGGCAACTGTAGTCTGGACCAACGAAACTTACCCCGGCGCCAATGACGGAAGCATTACCGTCAGCGCGCCTACGGGCGGTTCAGGTGCTTATGAATACAGCATCGACGGTATCAACTGGCAGGCTTCCGGAAACTTTACCGGACTTGCTCCCGGTTCGTATGATGTGTATATCCGCGATGCCAATGCCACAGACTGTTATATTCTGTTGCAGACCATTGAGATACTTCCCGGCAATGCCCTTACGGCGGATGTTGACTTTACCAACGTTACCTGTTTTGGCGGTAACGACGGATCCATCACGATCAGCAATCCCCAAAACGGCTCAGGCAATTATGAATACAGTATTGATGGCGGAACAACCTGGCAAAACGTCGGATCATTTACCGGACTGACAGCAGGCTCTTATGAAATAATGATGCGTGATGCTGATGTTCCGGCCAATGAGGTCACCCTGACTACTGTTGTCATCACCGAACCCGCCATCCTGGCTGCCACGGTTGTCTGGACCAACGAGACTTACACCGGTGCCATCGACGGAAGCATTACCATCAGCGCGCCTTCGGGCGGTTCGGGAGCCTGGGAATACAGCATCGACGGTATCAACTGGCAGGCTTCCGGAGACTTTACCGGTTTGGCACCCGGTTCATATAATGTATATATCCGTGACGCCAATGTTACCGATTGCTTTATTCTGTTGCAGATCATCGAAATTCTTCCGGCCGATGCCCTTACGGCAGACATTGTGTTTACCAATGTCACCTGTTTTGGCAGCAGCGATGGCACCATTACCATCAGCAACCCGCAGAACGGAACAGGCAATTATGAATACAGCATTGATGGTGGATTCAGCTGGCAGTCCGTCGGCAATTATACCGGTTTACACTCCGGATCTTATGTTGTGATGCTGCGCGATGCGGAAATTCCAGCCAATACCGTAACCCTTACCACCATCATCATTACTGAGCCGGCTATTCTGGCAGGGAGTGTCACCTGGACCCATGAAACTTTCCCCGGCGCCAATGACGGCAGTATTACGGTCAGCGCCCCGTCGGGCGGTTCCGGAACTTACGAATACAGCATCGACGGCATCAACTGGCAGGCAGGAAATGTCTTCAACGGGTTGGCTCCCGGAATGTATGACGTTTACATCCGCGATGCAAATGCCACCGATTGCTACATCCTGCTGAAGACGCTTGAAATTCTGCCTGGCGGTACCCTGAGTGCCGAGGTTACCTCAACCAATGTTACCTGTTTCGGCGGGAATGACGGAACCATCAGCATTACCAATCCCCAGAACGGATCAGGCGTTTATGAATACAGTATCGACGGCGGAGCCACCTGGCAAAACAGCGGACTATATACCGGATTAACCCCAGGCACTTATGTGGTGATGCTGCGCGACGCCAACGCCATTGTAAATGAGGTCACCCTCGACACTATAATCATTACCGAACCTGCAATACTGGCAGCCATCGTTACCTGGACCGATGAAACCTTCCCGGGAGGCAACAACGGAACAATTTCCGTAACCGCACCTTCAGGAGGTTCAGGCGTTTATGAATACAGCATCGACGGCATTAACTGGCAGGTTTCCGGCGACTTTACCGGTCTGGCCCCGGGCAATTATGATGTCTATATCCGCGACGCCAATGCCACAGATTGTTATATCCTATTGCAAACCATACAGATTCTGCCAGCCAATGCGCTTACGGCCAATGTCAGTTACACCAACATCAGCTGCAACGGCTTAACGGACGGCACCATCAGCATTACCGATCCGCAAAACGGATCCGGTTCCTACGAATACAGCATTGATAATGGTACTACATGGCAGGGAAGCGGAATTTTCACCGGACTCCCGGCAGGGGTGTATGTAGTGATGATGCGCGACGCACTTGAGCCCGGCAACAGTGTGACCCTGACTACCATAACCATTACGGAACCGGCCATCCTTTCGGCTACGGTCACCTGGACCAATGAAACCCTGCCCGGCGCCAATGACGGAACAATTACCGTCAGCG
>CAZDBX010000201.1:2344-5763 GCA_964503805.1 uncultured Lentimicrobium sp.
ATTACGAATACAGCATTGATAACATCAACTGGCAGACAGCCAACACCTTCACAGGTCTGACTGCCGGCTCTTACACCGTATGGATGCGCGATGCCGATGATCCGGCCAACAGTGTTACCCTGGCCGTGGTGGTAATCACCCAGCCTGACATCCTTGCCGCCATTGTTACCTGGACCAATGAAACCCTGCCCGGCGCCAATGACGGAACAATTACCGTCAGCGCGCCTATGGGCGGCTCGGGAGTATACGAATACAGCATCGACGGCGTCAACTGGCAGGCTGGAAATGTCTTCAACGGCCTGGCGCCCGGCAATTACGATGTTTACATCCGCGATGCCAACGCGACGGACTGCTTTATTATGCTGCAAACCGTCACCATACTGCCGGCCGGCTCGCTTTCCGCGCAGGTTGACCATACCGACGTCACCTGCTTCGGCGGTGATGACGGAAGCATCACCATCAGCAACCCCACGGGCGGCTCGGGCAATTACGAATACAGCATTGATAACATCAACTGGCAGACAGCCAACACCTTCACAGGCCTGACTGCCGGCTCTTACACCGTATGGATGCGCGATGCCGATGATCCGGGCGTGGCAATCAATCTCGGCACCTTTACCATCGCGCAACCGGAGCTGCTGACTGCAATTCCTGAGGTCGTCCCGGCAAGTTGTGCAGGCATGGCCGACGGAAGCATTACTTTTACAAATCCGACAGGAGGCAGCGGAAACTATCAGTATAGCATCAGCAACGGACTGAACTGGCAGAACAATGCCATATACGGCAATCTTACGGCAGGCATATACCAGGCCTGGATCCGCGATGCCAGCCATCCGGATTGTCAGGTATTTATCGGCGAAGTAACCGTAACCGAACCCGGGGCCATCACTGCTGCGGTTGAAACCATTCCCACCACCTGCGGCGAAGAGAACGGTTCCATCACCATCGCGGCAACAGGAGGCAACGGTGCATTGGAGTATATGCTTGACGGAATCAGCGGATGGCAGTCTTCTGCAGTTTTTGCAGACCTGCCTACCGGTACATACACGGTTACGGTCAGAGATGCATCCGGATGTACAATTTCACTGACCAATATTACTTTAACAGCAATTCCTGCTCCGGTTATCGTCAGCCTTGAAGTGGAGAACGCCGTGAACGGAGATCCCAACGGTAGCGTGACCATCATTGCCAACGGTACGGCCCCATTGCAGTACTCGCTCGACGGCATCACCTGGCAGGCCGGTAATTCGTTCACCGGTCTGGCAATCGGCCCATATAATGCCTGGGTAATGGATGCCGACGGCTGTATTGTTACACAGGAGTTCGATATTTTGAATACCGTGCTGGGCGAGGTACTGATTTCGACCGATACCGTGACATACTGTATGAACCTCCCGGTAGTGATTCCGGTAGATGCCAGGGATTTCAACGACATTTCATCCTTTGTCCTTGAACTTGAGTTTGACCCGTCCATTATTTCATTCAACGGACTGCTGAATATCAACGGGGCATTGTCTAACGGCACATTCAGCACTAGCATCATCGGCAATGTCCTGCAGATTCGTTTTTCAATCTTTGACGGATCCGCTACGGTGGGCAGCGGGCAACAGCTGTTCTCGCTGAGTTTCGACGCCATTGCGGCCGGCAACAGCAACCTCGAATGGAATTGGTTGCAGTGCGTGATCTTCTCTGCCGGCAACGATTCCATCCCGGGCATTTATGTAAACGGTATGGCAGAAATAATGCCAAGTCCGGAGATATTTGCGCTGGGTGATGGTGATTATTGTTCCGGTGATACGCTGACCCTGCGATCAGGCACAGGCACGGGAGAACTACTCAATTATTACTGGACCGGCCCCAACGGAACGCATCAGACCGGGCCAGATTGGCAGCTGGGCACACTCGGAACCAACGATGCCGGAACTTACCGGGTGGTTGCCACCAACAACTACTTCTGTAACTCGGAAAAAGAAATGCTGGTCAATGTCTTCACTGCTCCTGAAATACATATAGGATATGCCGATACCATCTGTTACGGACAACCGGTATTGCTCGACCCGGGAAGCGGGTACATATCGTACCTGTGGCACGATGGTTCTTCCATGCAAAGCATGGTTGCCTATGATGCCGGTGATTACTGGGTGAGGGTGGAAGATGAGAACGGCTGCCGCGGTGTTGATTCGGTAGCACTTGTACCCTGTAACATTGAACTGAGAATCCCGAACGCCATCACGCCCAACGGCGACGGGCTCAATGATGTTTTCCGGCCGATCTTTATCGGATGGGAACCTTCAAGATATTCGATGCATGTATACACCAAGTGGGGTCAGTTGATCTATGAAGGATACGATCCGGGAGAAGGCTGGGATGGCACGGTTGACGGGGAATTGGTTTCACCCAACTCATTCGTTTATGTAATTGCCTTCGAAGCGCCATCGTACGTAACCAGGCTTACCAGCAGTCCGGTCACCGGAAGTGTAACGGTAATCAGATAAACTGCATCACATGAAAATAGCTTATTGAACAATTAAACTGAAAACCTTAAAACCTGAACACCTGAACACCTGAACACCTGAACACCTGAAAACCTGAAAACATAAAAGCTGTTCTCCCCGGGCATGGTCAGTTGCCCCCCTGCCGGCCCGGGGATTTACAGCTTTTTCTATTACATCCGGATCAGCATCCGGAAGGGGATAGACAATATCCTACAGATAATCAAAGGATGTTGTCAGAGATTCTGAGATTTTGACAATCTCTAAACGTAATTGGGCGATTTTTGTTGAACCCGAAAATGGATTGAACCAATAAACGCTGAATATCAGCACCCCGGGGAGATGATCAGGCTGAGCCCGGAAAAAGATTATCTCCTGATGCAACCTTTTACGGTAATTTCCGTCATCAATTCAGTATTGCACATTCAATCAGACCTAAACAGGAAGATTGCCGATATTTTTAAACGGAGACCAGTGTTATGAAACTTCTCATTGCCATACCAGTTCTTTTAGTCGGCTTGCTATCGCCGGGATGTAAGAAAGAGGACGACAAGGCCCCGCAAAGTCCGAAACCCATCAACCTGCCGGCAAAAGCCGGCCTGATGATCAACCAGAGCAATAGTTTCGGCATAGACCTGTTCAGGGAAACAGCCTTGACAGAGCAAGGCAACCTTATGCTGTCGCCCCTGAGCGCATCCACGGCGCTCTCGATGCTGCTCAACGGTTGCAGTGCGGAAACGTACACGCAGATCCGGGATATGCTTGGTTATGAATCACTTTCCCTTGATGAAATCAATGAAAATTACAACAGCCTTGTAAGCCAATTGCTTACCATTGACCCCAGGATACAGCTCGCGCTGGCCAATGCGGTATGGTACCGCCAGGATTTTAACGTAAAGGCGTTGTTTCTTGATCGCATGCAAACCG
>CAZDBX010000202.1:0-5729 GCA_964503805.1 uncultured Lentimicrobium sp.
TAAGACAAACCTTGTATACCAATACAAAACCAATGAGCTGATCTTTTCCTACCCCTATGGGGATTCGGTTTACTATGATCCGGTATCGGGCCAGACCTATTACTTCACCACGACTGTTGAAATATATGACTCCGTCGACCACAGCCTGAATGAAGCTGTTCACAGGAAATACGCCTACCTGGATATCCCCCTGGAAATTTCTTACAAAATTGCGACTGCCCGTAACCTCTCCCTGTTTGTTTGCACCCGCGGCGCCTTACATCTGATAAGGAATAAAAAGGTGCACTACAGCGCATTCAATGTTGAATCATCAAGGCTTGTTTCCACCATTCTGGAACACCAGGAAGTCCCGGAAAGCTACCTGAGCCTGGGTGCCGGCCTAAAACTGGAATATGCTGTGAACCAGCAGTTCGGACTGCAACTTGAGCCCCTGCTCACGCATCATTTCCTCCGGTTCTCCGACAGACCGGCCAATGGCTTCACGGCATTCCAGGTCAGGTTCAGTGCTTATTACAAATTATTCCCGCTGAAATGAAACTTTTCTTTCACTAATTCACCCTTTATTGAAACAGCTACTAGAAAACATAAACCATCCCAGTCCCATGAAAAAACCTCTACTCTTCACTGTACTGATCATGTTAGCATGCAGTACACTGCCGGCACAGAATCCCGGAATCATGATCAGTCCGGTCAGCCTGTCTGCCAGGTTGCTTCCCGGTTCTGACACCACCGTAACCACTATGGTGATTAACCAGACAGCTGATAGTATTTCGTTCAGTTTTCCTGAGTTTGTCAGCAGGGGTAGCGGAGGCCCCGACACGTTTGGCTATCAGTGGATTGACAGCGACGAAGCCGGCCTTTCATACACCTGGATTGACATTTCGGATTCAGGCACCGAAATCACCGGCTTGTCGGATGACAACAGGGCCGGGCCTTTCTCTATCGGGTTTGACTTTCTATATTACGGTACGCTCCGGAATGAATTCTGGGTCAGTTCCAACGGGCTGATTCAATTCAGCGATTTCATGATTCCATTCGCAAATCTGCCAATTCCCACAAACAATCAGACATCGGACTTTATTGCTGTTTTCTGGGACGACCTGAACTTTATGAACGATTCGGCCACAGCCTATTACCAGCAATTCCCTGATAAAACCGTGATTCAGTTCGAAAATGCCAGAAGATTTGTTGGAAGCGGTATCGGGACATTTCAGGCAGTGATATACGCCAATGGGTCCATCATGCTGAATTACAAATCGTTTTCTCCTGAATTCGCATTGAATTCCGCAACCGTGGGCCTTCAATCTCCGGAACCCGCCCTTGGGTTGCAGGTGGCTTACAATCAGGATTACCTGCATAACAACCTTTCCGTGCTTTTCATTGCCGATTCGGTGCAATCCGATTTTATTACACAAGTTGAGCCTGCTTCCGGTGTATTACATCCTTTTTCACAGGCTGAAGTTACTTTAACTTACAGTTCTGCCGGTTATTCACCCGGCAGGTATCAGCAGACCATTCAATGTGAGATACAACAGGGAAATGCGTCACTGCCTCTTTATAACCTGATGATTATATCAGCAGCGCCAAAATTCTTCGGACATGTGAGTGATGCAGGAAACGGTCAGCCCATCGAAGGGGTGCAGGTGATTGCAGGCCCCTATACAACACTCACTGATCCTCAAGGCAATTACGACCTTGAGGTGGTTCCTGGCACCTATACCCTTACTTTTGAAAAAGCAGGTTATGACTCCCAAACACGTCCCGGCCTGATCATTGATTATGACCAGACAATGCAGATATCTGCGGCCCTGGAGGTATCGGACGAATTTATGACCGGCGGAACCGCCTTTGCAGGAATCTACCCGCTGGATATGGGATATGTTAACGCATTTAAAACATCTGGAGGACAGGTTGTGGATATCTTTGCCGACCTGATCGACACCCTGGGCTATTACTTCTTCCCGGCCCTTCCGGTCGGCGAATACCGGATCAAAGCTGAACCTGCGTTCGGATCGCAATATACCGGATCATACCTGCCGACCTACTATGGCGACGTGGTTCACTGGGCTGATGCCCAAATAATTAACCTGACAAGTAACATATTCAATGCCGACATTCATTTGGTACCTGCCACCCTGGGCAATGCATACGGACCCGGAAAGATCTCAGGCCATATCTACCATGCGGCAGGTACAAAATCAGGCAGCGGTGCTGTTCCGGCAGAAGGGATTCCCATTTTCCTGAGGCGCGGTACCGACCATGCCATGGCTACTTCCGACCAGGAAGGCTACTTTGAATTTACATCTCTTGCCGAAGGAACCTATACACTTTTTGCCGAACTCTTCGGAAAAGATTCCGAATTCCGGACTATTGCACTGAACAATGCAAACAGCATATCAGAAACCAATGAGATGTTTATTTATGAGTCAGATATCCTTTACGGTATCGGTGAAAACCTGCCTGAAGGCATGGAGGCTGTGAGTCAGGCATATCCTAACCCGTCGAATGAGGTGAGCAGAATCAGCTTCAAACTCAGCAAACCTATGGACATTACCTGTGAAATTCTCAACAGCGCTGGAAAAAGCATTGCCAAAGAGCGCTTTACACTCAGGACCGGCATTAACGACATTGATATTCCAATATCGGGGGCTGGCAAGGGAGTCTTTATTATTATACTCCGTACCAGCGGGGGCGCTGTCCTCACCAGGAGGTTAATCCGTTATTGAATTTAGCTCATTCATTACTCAACCTGCTATTGATAACTAAAAGCTGAAAAACTGAATACCAGAAACGTGAAAGGCTGCCAATGGCGGCCTTTTTCTTTAGGAAGAATTATCCAAATCATTGATTCCGTTTAATCCGGAAAAGGCCCGGTCTGCTTCGAATTAAAAATGGACAAAATGTATAAAGGCTTTTTAACGGTATGTTTGTTGTGACTTATTTCGGGCCGCCTGCCCGAAATTTTCCCATCTTTGCAAAAGCTTATCCAAACTATGCCATTATTCCGGAATACGAACCACCATGTTTTCAATCTGCTTACGTCAGGAATGCTGGCCATGATTGCCTGTGCCAATCCGGTAGCGCCAACAGGAGGTCCAAAAGACACTACCCCGCCTGAAATTATCCGTTCTGTACCCGAAAATCAGATTGTTAATTTCAACAGCGACAGGGTGAAAATCACATTCAGCGAATTCGTCAACCTGAAAGATATCAACACCCAGCTGATGGTATCGCCACCCCTTTCGGAACAGCCTGATTTTGTGATGAAGGGCAAAACCCTGACCATGAAATTCAGGGAGGCCCTGAAAGAAAACACGACATACAATTTCTTTTTCGGCGATGCCATCGTTGATATTACCGAGTCTAACCCTGTTCCGGGCTATAGCTTCACTTTTTCAACCGGCCCAGTGATAGACTCGCTGTCAATGAGCGGCAAAGTGCTGAATGCTTTTACTTTACAGCCTGTCAAGGGTGCCTTCGTTATGCTTTATGACAGCATCAGCGATTCCATCCCTTATAAAATACGGCCTTACTATGTGGCCCGGACAAGCGAATCCGGTGAATTCAGGCTCAACAACCTGCGTGGAAACAGATACCTGATGTTTGCGCTAACGGATATTAATTCCAATTACATTTACGACATGCCCACCGAGGATATCGGATTTTCCGACACCCTGGTTGAACCGGATATCCCGGCAAAAAAATTGCCTGAACTTACCCCGGGAAGTGAGGAAACGCCCCCGGATACATTAAAAGCTGATTCAGCATACCTTAAACCCATTCAACCGGTGCCCGACACCATTCATCAGGAGCCGGGCGATTCCCTGGCTGTAACGGCCCCTGCCGTAAAGGTCTCGCCCGTGAAGAATTACCTGATTTATCAGTTCCGGGAAACCGATACTATACAACGCCTGCAGAAAGGAGCGGTAATCAGGGAGAATGTGGCAGGCCTCTATTTCCGGCAACCGGTCAGGGATGTGCGCATTAAGCCTCTTGATCCTCCATTGGAAGGGAAGTGGAACCTCACCGGATACAATGCCACCCGTGACACGCTTACCCTTTGGATTCCCGGTTCAGTAACGGACAGCCTGATGATTGAGGTTTCCGATAACGGGATTGTACTTGATACGCTTGATCTTGCGTTAAAACCCGCTGCGCGGACCACCGGAAAAGACAAAAGTGCGGTGGCAAAGAAAAAGGTACTGGAAATGCGCCCGAACCTGGTCTCCTCAAAAATCAAACCCGGCAGACCGTTAATTCTTTCCATCGCTGATCCGGTAAAGGAAGCGGATCTTTCACGGATCAGGCTTTATCACGATAGTCTGGAAGTTAAACCTGTCATTGAATTCTCCGATTCCCTGAAAACCCGTCTGCACATCAGTCATTCCTGGAAGGAAGCGGAATCATATCTGCTGGAGGTGAACGACAGCGCCCTGATCAGCGTATTCGGCCAGGCAAACGACAGTATTGCCTACAAATTCAAAGCGATGAGTGAAGCAGAAACCGGTTTTATAAAAATCAATATTACGGTTCCTGATCAGGAGAAAAGCTATATCATCCAGCTTCTGGGCGATAAGGAAAGTATACTTGAGCAACACCGCATTACCGGCAACGCCAGCCTTGAGTTCAAATACCTCCTGCCAAAAAAATACCGCTTTAAAGCAATTCATGACCTGAATAACAACGGCAGGTGGGATACCGGAAATTACCTCAGAAAACTCCAGCCGGAACCTGTATCCTATTTCTCCAAGGAAATTGAGCTCAGGGCCAACTGGACAATGGAAGAAGACTGGAGTTTGAATTAGCCGGAAAATTCAATGTAATCCCCGGAAAACAGCAATCCGGAAAAGATGAATAAACATCTCCTCCGGATTGATCAGGGTAAACTGAAAATTTATTCTGCTGATTATCCGTTACATTTATCAATGCACTGAACAATTTCAGTAAGTGCAGAAGCTTTAACCGAGTAATGGATTTGCTTGCCTTCGCGCTTCGAAAGAAGCACGCCTTTGCTTTTCAGTATGTTGAGGTGATGAGAAGCGGCAGCCTGTTCAATTTTCAGGTATTCATAGATCTCGGTTACACTCAGTTTCTTCTTCTCATTAAGCAGATCAATGATCGCGATCCGCATCGGATGTGCAATAGCACGCAACTTGCTGGCAGCAGCCTCAAGTTTTACGATGTCCAGAACTATTTCTTTTGCCATAATCTTATGGATTAAATTTTTAGCAAAGATACATAAATAATCTGCAATAAAAAGTATATGTTACGTATGTAATTTGTTTTATTCAAATAGTGAGGTAAAGCTGAACGTATTGCCATCAAACAGCCCTTTGTCGCTCAGTTTGAGCGCAGGGATCACCAACAGGGCCATAAAGGATAGTGTCATAAACGGGGCCTCGAGCGAAGAACCGAGTCCTCTGACTTTACGGTTAATCATCTTATAGTTTTCAGCCACGGTATAACCATCATCTGCCGACATGATCCCTGCAACAGGAAGAGGAAGAATTGCCCCTTCATCTGCCAGTATATCAGGCCCATTCACACAGGCGATCCCACCCCTGGCCTCAACCAGCATATTCACCGCCCTTGCAATGGAAGTATCGTCGGCACCCACCGCGATGATGTTATGGCTGTCATGGGCAACCGTAGAGGCGATAGCTCCTTTTTTCAGGCCGAAGCCGGAGACAAAATCCACGGCCGGTAAAGACGGACTGTAGCGGTTCATG